>NZ_JAKTHX010000009.1:0-89844 GCF_027854635.1 Acinetobacter sp. AOR43_HL | reverse complement strand
TGTCGTGTCATCTGTACTGCTTCCTGACCCCTTGATCCCTTGATCAGCGCCAACATTGTCCAGATAGCCACTCGGCACTGCAGGTGTAGCCGGCGGTGTATTATCTATTGGTGTTGAGTCATCATTATTATCACTATTCGATGCTGCAGCGATAATACCGCCAGCAACTAAAGGAATAGCTGCCCACAACCATGGGTTTACACCCGCATCGTGATAAAGTAATGGTTCAATTGAAGAAATAGGTTGGTAAATAACGTCAGACACCAACTCTTGTAGTGTTTCTGCTGGTAAAGCAGCAGGTAAATCTTCAGCTACAAGTGCTTGTGGTTCAACATCACTGTCTGCATCAGCGTCGGCGTCGGCGTCCGCATCATTTTCAGCATCTTTGAATTTTGCCCAAATCAACTGTCCATTTTCATCTTGAAAAACAAGACTGTTATCTTTAGGCTCAGCTGTTCCACTAAAGAAGCCTTCAATAACAATAGTCTCGCCATTTTTCAGGCGAATGACTGCATTGGTACCCTCCCTATTCACTACCAATACATCACTGGCAGCCACTTTTACCAATACGACCGACGCTTCTGAAAGCTTTGCAGAAGTTCCCTGGATTGTTGACAAGGTATCGTGACTATCCTTGGCAATAATTTGTATTTCAGGCATATCTATATTCCTTTTATATTATTGATTTAAATAATTTTATGTATAATTTTTTACTTAATCTTTCTAAGTTTTTGACCTACAACTTAAAAACATTAAGTAATGTGATCATTTTTACATTAAACACTTTAAAATAAAAAAAACAAATACTAAAGTACCTAAAGAAAAAAATTTAATTAATAGAAATTATATATAAGTCTTAGTTAAGTTTTTCTTATGTTAATTTCATGAATAATTACGTTAAACGTTTTATATATAATATAAATTTAATATTTCATTATTTACTTTTTGTTGAAAAATTATTTAATTAAAATATTTATATAATAATTATTAATATCTTAATAAAATAAAATATATTATTAATGATATATATAGAAAAAAAGGCTTTAGGTAATATTTTACTATTACACTAAAACCTAACTTTTAAATGGTTTATAAAATTTAAAACTATTTAAGTTTAGAAGTTATCGGGACTCTCAAATCGTTTTACTTCTTGTAATTTATTTGGATCATGCATTGTTGCAATTCCATCCTCAGTTTTTTGGTCTACAAGAATATCTGGATTATAAACGGTGATTGTTTCTCTACCCAGCGCATCCTCCCCCACAATATACTGAAAACCTCTTCGGTTCATCTTATGGCACAACCTTTGATAGAAGCCTTTTAAGCCTTCAGTTTCTTCGTTGGGGTTGTAATAAAAAGCATTCATCACAGCTGGTAAGCCTAGGCCGCACACAATACCTGATAACAATACACTAATAAATGTATATCCAATCAGGATACTACTATAGGGACTTAAGGCAGGGATATTAGCTACTGCCAAAATCAATGCAAGTGAAATTCCTCCTCGTACCCCACCCCAAGATAAAATAGTCAAACTACCGTTGTAGCTTTTAGTTCTACGCATTGTGGGGAAAAAAGCGAAAGCCATAAAATTGGCAGCAAAACGAGAAATATGAAGAATAAAGAATGCAACAATACCGCCTAAAATCAGGCTAAAGTTTAGATCAAGAATAAATAACTCTAAGCCAATTAAAGTAAATAAGAATGAGTTAATGATTCCTTCTACTGTATGCCAAAAATGATTAACTTCTTGAATCTCTCGCTCTTCTCGTATTTCTTTCCATTTGTTTCCAACAATTAAACCGCCAATTACACAAGCAATCGGTGCTGATGCATGTGCAAACAAAGCAACCAAATATGCTCCACTTGCAAGTAAAGCTGTTGTTAAAATCAGGGACTCCATTTCGTGTTTACCACGTAATAGACGCAACACCCCTACCCCAAATGCCCAACCAATCCCGACGGCGACAACAATTTCATAAAGTAGAGCTTCTAATGTCGCTACTAATGAAAAATGTTCACCCTGTAAAACATTAAGTAAAGTCATAAACAATGCAATACACATTGCATCATTAAATAATGATTCACCTTCTAACTTAACAATTAAATGATGTGGTGCTCGAATCGAACTAAGTACACCTTTAATACCAATTGGGTCTGTTGCCCCTAAAGCTGCACCTAAAAGTAATAGCACCAGAATTGGCACATGATATCCAACCAGTAATTGGAATCCGTAAAGTAAACTGCCAAATAATACAGCACAAAGTACTAAGGCAATCGTTGCCAGAATACTAATTTGCTTCCAATAACTTTTTAGATCTGAAATTTTAAATTTGAGTGCAGAAGAAGTTAGAATAAAACAAATAACACCATTAATTAAAAAATCATAAAAATCGATATGACGTACAGCTTCTTCAATATTATGAATGTTAATGGTAATAAACTGGTTACCGTTTAGTAGGCTGGCACCCCACTGTAGAATAAAGACAAAAATTGCCGAGACCAGAGGAACACCAATCGCCTGCGGAAAGCCTAAAATACGCTTATTAAAAATTGTGGTTGCAATTGATAGTGCAAAAACCACTGTAAAAGCTTGTAATAGAAAAAAATTACCCATGAATACCCTTCTTCTGGGTCAACGACCAAATAAAAACTTTGCTAAATCGACCTAACTCATTAAAAAGCTGACATAAACAATGCCATAATCATAAAAAACAGAAATTAGGACACAAGTTTACCGAATTGATAGAACAATCTATCAATCAGTTAAATTTCTTAACATTATTTATAGTTATGATCTGAAAAAAAGATGAGCTTATTAAATATGTTTAACAAGACTCATCCTATAAAATTTTAAACTGGATTATTAAAAGTATCGCATTGGTTAATATCACCAGTTTTTAAACCAACCTGAAACCAGTGCATGCGCTGTTCACTACTACCATGAGTAAAGCTATCTGGAACAACCTGACCCGTAGAGCGCTTCTGTAAATAATCATCTCCAATTTTTTGAGCGGCATCCATCGCTTCTTCAATGTCACCTTGCTCTAAAAATTGAGTTCGCTGTTGATTATGACTCGCCCAAATACCCGCTAAACAGTCAGCTTGTAATTCTTGACGAACAGATAATTGATTACCTTCTCTTTGACTGACTTGTGCACGAGCTTGCTGTACTTGCGATGAAATACCAAGCAAAGTTTGAACATGGTGCCCTACTTCATGTGCAACCACATAAGCTTGTGCGAAATCCCCAGCTTGATCTTCCCTAGAAAGTTCAGTTTGGTTCTGCTCACCAGAAATTCCCATTTGCTGACGCATATCTTTAAAGAATTCTGTATCGATATAAACTTTCTGGTCTGCCGGACAATAAAATGGCCCCATAGCAGATTGAGCTGTGCCACATCCTGACTGAATCATTCCACTAAACAAAACTAATTTAGGTGGCGTATAACTTTTACCTAACTGTTTAAATATAGGAGTCCAAGTATCTTCCGTATCAGCCAAAACCGTTCCAACAAAATCCGATGCTTCTTTTTGCTCGGCCGTTAAACTTTCTGGCGCAGTTGCATTTGATTGTTGTGAAGCAGTAACTTGCTGCGTTGCTTGATAAGCCTGTTGTGGATCAACACCAAAGAACTTCCACGCAACAAATGCAACAACCAAACCAATAATACTGATACCGCCAGCTCTAACACCGCCACCACCTCGACGGTCCTCAACATTGCTACTAATTCGTCGACCTTTCCAGCGCATAATTTCCCTCTTCTTTTTAGAATGGCATCATGAACCCGATGCTTTTTTAGGCCACATTTTTTGTATTAAGCTCACAATTAATAGAACAATTGCACCTGCAACAAGTCCTATTCCAAAGTTAATCAATGTTGGTGTTAAAGCACCAATAATGTTACCCACTGCTGGTATTGTTTCCACATGATCCACTGTGTCTTCAGTTAAGTGATGAAGCAATGGAATCGTATGATTAATAATCCCGCCACCCACTAAAAACATTGCAATAGTGCCCACGATTGAAAGTAATTTCATCAAAATAGGAGCAAAAGCTAATAGGCCTCGACCTATAGTTTGTTTAAATGAGGTCGACTGTTCTGTTAAATATAATCCCAAATCATCAATCTTAACAATCATACCAACTAGGCCATAAACGCCAATCGTCATCACAACAGCAATAACACTTAAAACGCTTACCTTTGTCATTAAAGTAGCTGTAGCAACTGTACCAAGCGTAATCACCACGATCTCAGCCGATAAAATAAAATCAGTTCTTACTGCTCCTTTTATTTTTTCTTTTTCAAAAGTTGCTAAGTCTAATTCTTCAGTTTCAAGCTCTGCTTTTGCTTCCTCTGATGTAGAAGCTTTTTTATGCATAATGGTATGAAGAACTTTCTCTACTCCCTCATAACATAAAAATAACCCCCCGAGCATTAATAGCGGGTTAATAAGCCAAGGTGCAATCACACTAATTAACAATGCTAAAGGAACTAAAATAAGCTTATTAACAAATGAGCCTTTAGCCACTTTCCAAACAATAGGTAGTTCGCGATCTGCGCGCACACCTGTTACTTGCTGAGCATTTAAGGCCAAATCGTCACCTAAAACTCCGGCAGTTTTCTTGGCTGCCATTTTGCTCATTAAAGCAACATCATCTAAAATTGTTGCTATATCATCTAGTAATAAAAGTAAGCCACTCGCCATTTCTTATCCAAGTTTGTATTTATTAAGGCTATTGTAAGATGATTTTTTTGAATTTCTGTAATTTTACTGAATAAATTCACAATATTATTTTAAGAAAAGTTTCCCCAATCGCTGACGAAAAAAATTTATTTCCCGTACAATAATGCCAATCTTTTATATTACAGGGCTTACTACCCCTGATTAAGCCAATACGATAGTGGAATAAATAATGAGTAATGTTGATCAGCGTCCAATTATTTTGACAGGCGACCGCCCAACCGGACAACTTCACCTTGGGCATTTTGTCGGTTCTTTGCGTTCTCGTGTAGGTTTACAGGATAGCCATCATCAACATCTCTTATTAGCAGATGCACAAGCACTAACAGATAATGCAGATAATCCAGATAAAGTTCGCCGTAATATTTTAGAAGTTGCTCTAGATTATTTAGCTGTAGGCATTGATCCAACAAAAACCACCATTTGTGTTCAATCTTGCTTACCAGCACTCAATGAACTCACAATGCTCTATCTTAACTTTGTGACAGTAGCGCGTTTAGAACGTAACCCCACCATTAAATCTGAAATTCAAATGCGTGGTTTTGAGCGTGACATTCCAGCTGGTTTCCTCTGCTACCCTGTTGCACAAGCGGCTGATATTACTGCTTTCAAAGCAACTGTGGTTCCAGTGGGTGAAGATCAAATTCCAATGATTGAACAAACCAATGAAATCGTACGTCGAGTAAATCGCCAAATCGGTCAAGATCTTTTGCCTGAATGTAAAGCTTTGCTTTCTAATATGGCACGTCTACCTGGTTTTGATGGTAAAGCGAAAATGTCTAAATCATTAGGCAATACCATCGTTTTAAATGCTTCTGATAAAGATATTAAAAAAGCTGTTAATGCGATGTACACCGATCCAAATCACCTTCGTATTGAAGATCCAGGTCAAGTTGAAGGCAATATTGTATTTACTTATTTAGATGCATTTGATCCAAATAAAGAAGAAGTTGAAGAATTAAAAGCTCACTATCGTCGCGGTGGTCTTGGTGATGGTACGGTTAAAAAACGTCTTGAAGGTGTCTTAAAAGAGTTAATTACACCTATTCGTGAACGTCGCGAAGAACTTGCTAAAGATCCTGACTATATTATGGATGTTTTACGTCAAGGTACAGATAAGTGCCGTCTTATTACTCAACAGACTTTAGACGAAGTTAAAGATGGTTTAGGTTTATTTAAATTTTAATCCTTTTTGAAAACTAAAAGCCCTTCGGGGCTTTTTTTATTTATTAGATTCAATAATATTCATTTTTTAGAATTACTAATGTATTGATAGCCATTCACAGGCCTTTACCCTATTAACGTGAAGTAACACTTATTAACGCTAATAGCGATGAAGAATATCTTAACTTTATCTATTATCCTCTATGTAGGTTACATCATATGAGCCTCACGACATTTCTCCTTAAACCGAAACTGTTTTTACAGATTCGTTGTTCTACGCAATGATCACCCCAATCATTGCGTATTTTTTTGCCTAAAAATTTTATTTATGAATTAGCTATACTTATAAAAACTCTTATTTTTCTTTAATAAATAAAAAACACCGCATCATTTTTCAGATGCGGTGCTTTTTAAGATTCAGCGTAAAGCGATTAAGCTAAACCTTTCTCTTTTAAAACTTGCAACATAGTTGAACCAAGCTCAGCTGGGCTACGAGTGTAAGCCATACCTGCTTTTTCAAATGCAGCGAATTTCTCTTCAGCAGTACCTTGACCACCAGAAATAATCGCACCAGCGTGACCCATACGCTTACCTTTAGGAGCAGTTACACCAGCAATGTAACCTACTACAGGCTTAGTCACGTTAGATTTGATGAATTCAGCAGCTTCTTCTTCCGCTGTACCACCGATCTCACCGATCATGATGATTGCATCAGTATCTGGATCGTCTTGGAACAATTGAAGCGCTTCGATTTGGTTCATACCTGGGATTGGGTCACCACCGATACCGATACAAGTAGACTGACCTAAACCAAGCTTAGTTGTTTGAGCAACAGCTTCATAAGTCAATGTACCTGAACGCGAGATGATACCAATACGACCTGGTTGGTGAATGTGACCAGGCATAATACCAATCTTACATTCACCCGGAGTGATCACGCCTGGACAGTTAGGACCAACTAAACGAGTACCGTTACCGTTAGTTTCTAAGTAGCGTTTTGCTTTAAGCATGTCGATTGTTGGAACACCTTCAGTGATCACAACGATTAGGCCAACACCTGAATCAACCGCTTCAACGATTGAGTCTAAAACGAATGGAGCTGGTACATAGATTACAGATGCATCTGCATTTGTTTCACGTACAGCTTCTTTCATTGTGTTGAATACTGGTAGGTCAAGGTGAGTAGTACCGCCTTTACCCGGAGTAACACCACCAACAACTTTTGTACCGTAGTCTAAAGCTTGTGCAGAGTGGAAAGTACCGTTTTTACCAGTAAAACCTTGTACCAATACTTTAGTGTCTTTATTAATTAATACGCTCATGATTGATACTCCCCTTACGCTTTAACTGCAGCTACAACTTTTTCTGCGGCATCAGACAAGCCGTTTGCAGAAATTAATTTCAAACCAGATTCATCAAGTAATTTAGCACCTAACTCAGCGTTGTTACCTTCTAAACGAACAACAACTGGAACAGTTACGTTTACTTCTTGAACCGCTGCAATAATCGCTTCAGCAATCATGTCACAACGTACGATACCACCGAAGATGTTGATTAAAACACCTTGTACAGATGTATCAGCAAGGATGATTTTGAACGCTTCGATTACGCGCTCTTTAGTTGCACCGCCACCAACGTCAAGGAAGTTTGCAGGCTGACCACCATAAAGTTTAATGATGTCCATAGTTGCCATTGCAAGACCAGCACCGTTAACCATACAACCAATGTTACCTTCTAAAGCAACATAGTTAAGATCAAATTCAGATGCTTTTAATTCACGCTCATTCTCTTGAGATTTGTCACGTAAAGCAGCAACTTTAGGTAAACGGTAAAGCGCGTTAGAGTCGATACCTACTTTCGCGTCTACACATAAAATTTCGCCATTTTCACGAACTGAAAGTGGGTTAATTTCAAATAAAGCAAAATCATTTTCAACAAATGCTTGGTAAGCAGCTGTCATGATTTTTACGAATTGACCGATTTGTTTATCTTTCAAACCTAAAGCAAACGCAACTTCACGTGCTTGGAATGGTTGTAAGCCAACTAATGGATCAACTTCAACTTTGATAATTTTTTCTGGAGTTTCTTCAGCAACTTTCTCGATTTCTACACCACCTTCTGTAGAAGCCATGAAAGTAATACGACGACTAGAACGGTCTACAACCGCACCTAAGTAAAGCTCACGCTCAACTGGGTATACGTCTTCAGCAACAATAATGCTGTTTACTGGTTGACCATTTGCATCTGTTTGATACGTTACAAGACGAGTACCAATGATATTGTTTGCAAATTCGATAACGTCTTCTTTAGATTTTGCAACTTTAACGCCACCAGCCTTACCACGACCACCAGCATGAACTTGCGCTTTCATTACCGCGAATTTACCACCAAGCTGTTCAAATGCAGCAACTGCTTCGTCTGCATTGGTAGCCAAGATACCTTCTTGTACTGGCATACCATATTCTTTCAATAACGCTTTAGCTTGATACTCATGTAAGTTCATTTAGTTACCTACTTAACTTTGTTTGTTGTCTTCAATTTGCGCAACATTCTCATGTTACTTATGCAAATTGCTGTCTACGTCTTTCACCTTGATGCTTTTTTAATCACACCATCGAATGTGAAAAAGAGCGGAGAACCGCTCTTTATTTTATTTACGCTTACGTTGAATCGCGTGAATTGCACGACCATCTACAGCAAGTGCAGCTTCATGAACAACTTCAGAGAATGTTGGATGACCAAATGTCATTAACTGAAGATCTTCAACAGAAGATACAAATTCAAGAGCGATCATACCTTGGTGTACGATATCAGATGCTGCAGGTCCAATAACATGCATACCTAATAAACGGTCAGTTTTTGCATCAGCAACAAACTTAACAAAACCAGCACCTTCACCCGCCGCTAAAGCACGACCATTTACAGCAAAACCGAATTGACCAGTTTTAACTTCATGACCTTTTTCTTTAGCTTGTTCTTCAGTTAAACCAACCCATGCCGCTTCCGGATGTGTATAGATAACAGAAATGATTGTGTCATAGTTCACTTGAGCTGCATGACCGTGAATACGCTCAACAGCCATTACACCTTCTTCCATTGCTTTATGAGCAAGCATTGGACCGCGAACCAAGTCACCAATCGCGTATACACCTTCTACAGAAGTTGCACAGTGATCATTTACTTCAACTAGACCACGTTCAGTCAATTTAATGCCTGAATCATCTGCCAATAAACCTTCTGCATAAGCTTTACGGCCTACACAAACGATTAATTTGTCAAAAGTCTGAGTTTTTTCTTCGCCGCCTTGAGTGTATTTAACAGTCACTTCACGACCATTAATTTCAGTACCAGAAACTTTAGCACCGATACGAATATCAAGACCTTGCTTAGTTAAAAGTTTTTGGTAGTCTTTTGCCAAAGCTTTATCAGCCATTGGTAAGAATGCATCCATTGCTTCAAAAACAACAACTTCAGCACCAAGACGACGCCAAACAGAACCAAGCTCTAAACCGATTACACCTGCACCAATTACACCTAAACGCTTAGGTACTTCTGGGAAGTTCAATGCACCAGTTGAATCAACAATAATATCTTGATCTACAGGAGCTACTGGAATATTTACAGGCACAGAACCAGACGCAAGAATAACGTATTTAGGTTCTAAAACTTGAGTTTCACCTTCATGAGAAACGAACTCAACTTTTTTACCAGCAAGTAATTTACCAGTACCTTTTAACCATTCAATGCCATTGCCTTTAAGCAATTGATCGATACCACCAGTTAATTGGTCAACAATTTTGTCTTTACGAGCAAGAAGCTTAGCAAGATCAAAATTCACTTCACCTGTAGTGATACCGTGATCAGCTAAATGATGTACTGTATCTTCGTAACGGTGAGAAGAGTCAAGTAATGCTTTAGAAGGAATACAACCTACGTTTAAGCATGTACCACCCAAAGATGGCTTACCGTTGTGAATACGTTTTTCGATACAAGCGACTTTAAAACCTAGTTGAGCAGCGCGAATTGCAGCTTCATAACCACCAGGACCACCGCCAATAACAACAAGATCAAATTGTTGAGACATTGTTTATCTCCATGGTCCGAGATAGAGGATCACTCTACCTCGGTAATATTATTCGAAGAAATTAAAGATCAAGGATGAGTTTAGCTGGCTCTTCTAACAATTCTTTGATTGCTACCAAGAAACCTACAGCTTCTTTACCATCGATCATACGGTGGTCATAAGAAAGTGCTAAATACATCATTGGCAAGATTTCAACTTGACCATTTACAGCCATAGGACGCTCTTGGATTTTGTGCATACCCAAGATACCAGTTTGTGGCTGATTCAAAATTGGAGTTGAAAGTAATGAACCGAAAGTACCACCGTTAGTGATTGTGAAAGTACCACCAGTCATTTCTTCGATAGATAATTTACCATCACGTGCTTTAGCAGCATATGCACCAATACCAGATTCAACTTCTGCATAGCTCATACGATCAGTATCACGTAATACTGGTACAACAAGACCACGATCAGAAGATACTGCAACACCGATGTCGTAGTAACCGTGATAAACGATATCGTCGCCATCAATTGAAGCGTTTACAGCTGGGTAGCGTTTAAGCGCTTCAGTTGCTGCTTTAACGAAGAATGACATGAAGCCTAAACGAGCGCCATGACGTTTTTCAAAAGCATCTTTATATTGCTTACGCAATTCCATGATTGGCTTCATGTTAACTTCGTTGAATGTAGTTAACATTGCAGTTTCTTGAGTTGCAGCAAGAAGACGCTCAGCTACACGCTTACGTAAACGAGTCATTGGAACGCGTTTTTCGATACGCTCACCAACAGCTACACTTAACGGAGTAACATTAGCAGCTGGTTTAGCTTGATGGTTTGCAACATCTTCTTTAGTGATACGACCACCACGACCAGTACCTTGTACGTCAGCAGCAGCAATACCAGATTCAGTTAATGCTTTACGAACTGCAGGAGCTTG
Organism: Acinetobacter sp. AOR43_HL; assembly: GCF_027854635.1. Classification (NCBI taxonomy): domain Bacteria; kingdom Pseudomonadati; phylum Pseudomonadota; class Gammaproteobacteria; order Moraxellales; family Moraxellaceae; genus Acinetobacter; species Acinetobacter sp. AOR43_HL. The sequence goes on along the minus strand of NZ_JAKTHX010000009.1, from coordinate 78,931 downwards.
ATCAGATACAGTTTCTGTACGCTCAACAACAGGCGCTGCACCAGCTTGAGTTTGAGCAACTGCTTGCTCTACTGCTGCAGGAGCAGCCGCTGCTGCACCAGCACCAGCTTCAAACTGAGCAATAACTTCGTCAGAAAGAACTGTATCGCCTTCATCTTTAATGATTGCAACTAAGCTACCATCAGCAGGAGCAACAACTTCTAAAACAACTTTGTCGGTTTCAATATCACAGATTACTTCATCACGTGATACAGGTTCACCCACCTTTTTGTGCCAAGTTGCGATGGTTCCATCTGCAACAGACTCTGGGAATACCGGTGCTTTAATTTCGGTTGCCATTATTGAGAATCTCCTGATTGTTCAGCTTCGATTGCCAATGCATCATTAATTAGCTGAGCTTGTTGTTTTGCATGCAAGTACGGTGAGCCACAAGCTGGTGCAGCAGAAGCTTCACGACCTGCAAAACTGATACGGATTTGTTTGCCAGATTTTAAGATATCGTCATATAAACGCGGTGCGATAAATAACCATGCGCCTTGGTTCTTCGGCTCTTCTTGTGCCCAAACGAGTTCTTTCACATTTGGATAAGCAGCCAAGATTTCCGCAAGACGTTGCTCTGGGTATGGATACAACTGTTCAATACGTACGATTGCAACATTAGTTAAGTTTTGTTCACGACGTTTTTCAAGTAAGTCGTAATAAACTTTACCGCCACAAAGTACAAGACGAGTTACATCTGACTTGTTAATTTGATCGATTTCATCAATTACAGTTTGGAATGAACCATTTGCAAGCTCTTCTAAAGTAGAAGTCGCAAGTTTATGACGAAGTAAAGATTTCGGTGACATTACAATCAATGGCTTACGAATTGGGCGTACAGCTTGACGACGTAATGCATGGAAAATCTGTGCAGGTGTCGTTGGAGTGATCACTTGCATGTTGTCTTCAGCACATAACTGTAAGAAACGTTCTAAACGAGCTGATGAGTGTTCTGGGCCTTGACCTTCGAAACCGTGTGGTAACAACATTGTTAAACCACAAACACGTTCCCACTTAGTCTCACCAGAAGCAATAAACTGGTCAATCACAACTTGAGCACAGTTTACGAAGTCACCAAATTGTGCTTCCCAAATAATCAAGCTCTTAGGAATTGTAGTTGCGTAACCATATTCGAATGCAAGAACTGCTTCTTCAGATAAAAGAGAGTCATAAATCGCAAAACGTGGTTGGTTCTCTTTCACATGACAAAGTGGAATGTAAGTTGAACCATCAGCTTGGTTATGCAATTTCGCATGACGGTGCGAGAAGGTACCACGACCCACGTCTTCACCAGTAATACGAACTAGATAATCTTCATCTAATAAAGTTGCATAAGCTAAAGTTTCTGCTGCACCCCAGTTTAATGGAGTTTCACCAGTTTGCATTTTTACGCGATCTTCAATTACTTTTTGAACCTGACGCTGCATTACAAACCCTTCAGGAAGTTTGCTCATGCCCTCGCCTAATTCTTTTAAGCGATTTAAGTCAAATGAAGTATCCCAATCGTCTGTGTAGTCATGGCCCAAATATGGAGTCCAATCTACAAACATTTTGGTATTTGGTTCAAGAATTAACGCATTTGCTACATGATTACCCGCTTCTAAATCAGAACGGTAATCTTCAACCATTTGGTCTGCTTCAGCACGATCAAGTACTTTCTCTTGAACAAGTTGATCAGCATAAAGTGTACGAGTAGTCGCTTTCTTCGCAATTACTTGATACATCAATGGCTGTGTACCAGATGGCTCATCTGCTTCGTTATGGCCACGACGACGATAACAGAACAAATCGATAACAACATCTTTACGGAATTCGTGACGGAAATCATGTGCTAATTGAGTAGCAAAGATAACAGCTTCAGGATCATCGCCATTTACATGGAAAATTGGCGCCTGAATCATTTTAGCAACGTCTGTACAGTATTCTGTAGAACGTGCATCACGAGGATCAGAAGTTGTGAAACCTACTTGGTTGTTCACAATAATATGAACTGTACCACCAACCGTATAGCCACGAGTTTGTGACATCTGGAAGGTTTCCATGTTCACGCCCTGACCTGCAAATGCCGCATCACCATGAACAATAACTGGTAAAACGTCATCACCGCCAATGTCTCTACGACGTACTTGACGTGCACGTACAGAACCTTCAACTACAGGACCAACAATTTCCAAGTGAGATGGGTTAAATGCTAATGCCAAGTGAACTTCGCCACCTGGAGTTATTACATTACTTGAGAAACCTTGGTGGTATTTAACGTCGCCAGAACCTTTTTTATGAATTGATTTACCTTCGAACTCACCAAATAAGTCCGCAGGGTTTTTACCCATAATATTCACAAGAAGGTTTAAACGGCCACGGTGTGGCATACCAATAACAACTTCTTTACAACCTACAGCACCAGCACGCTGAATAATCTCGTTTACCATAGGAATAAAAGATTCGCCGCCCTCAACACCAAAGCGTTTAGCACCGACGTATTTATTACCAAGATATTTTTCAAGACCTTCAGCAGCAGTTAAACGCTCTAAGAAGCCTTTCTTTTGATCATTTGTGTAATTGAATTTACCACGGGCACTTTCAAGACGTTGTTGAATCCAACGTTTTTCTTTTGTGTCCACGATATGCATGTATTCAACACCGATCGAACCACAATAGATTGATTCCATTGCTTCAATCATTTCAGCAAGCGTTGCTTCGCTTTTGCCGATTTCAAGATTGCCAGTATTAAATACAGTGTCTAAATCTGATTTGGTTAAACCGTGAGCTGAAAGATCTAAATCTGGAATCTCTTCACGCTTAGCAAGACCTAATGGATCTAATTTAGCTTTTTGATGTCCGCGATTACGATAAGCAGCAATAAGTTGTAAAACGCCAATTTGACGACGCTCATGCTCAGTACTTACAGTACTTTGTACAACAGGTTGAACACGATTAGCATTACGTCCTAGTAATAGGAATTGCTCACGCACAGCGCTGTGTGGTTGGTCACCCTTTGGATATTTATCGAAATATTGGCGCCAGTCCTCAGCTACAGAGGTTGGGGAAGTCAGGTACTGCTCGTAAAGTTCTTCAATATACGCTGCACTATCAGCGGAAAGTTCAGTGTCAAGACGCAATGCGTCAGCAACTTCTTGCATTTGTGGACCCATTTCCTATTGCAAAAAATATTACAGGCTGCCTTTTAAGCACACCCATGATGCATAATGCCAAATTGGTAAAAAAGGCATTACTTACCCAACAGGTCTCTAAGACCATGGGGCGTCATACTACCTAGAGAGAAAACTCCATAGGTAATTAATGAATCACAACGCCCTCAATGGCATCATCACTCACCTTATACTCGATTAAAACCGAGCAATTTTTTGCAAATCTTTTTAGAAAAATTAACTTTAAAATTAACTTTTCTAAAATGACTTTAACCATAAAAATTAAGCACAGATCTAAGATCGTGCTACTTAAATTAATTTCACTAGTATACGCTTTTTTCACCTATAACTTTGTGGCAAATCGTATCATGTTCTTAAACAACGATTGATTTTTTTGACACATACCACCTATAAATTGGCAAAATACATAAGCGATTTTATCTTTTAATATATGGTGCAATATATAAAATCCTCGCTCTTTTCGACCAAAGTCTAAAGTTTACATTATAAAATTAAAAAAAAACGCACATCAAGGATGCGCGTTTTCTATTTGTGCAGAATTAACCCGCTTGATCTAATAGCATGTTACGGATGTGACCGATTGCTTTAGTAGGGTTTAGACCTTTAGGACATACTGACACACAGTTCATAATACCTTTACAACGGAACAAACTGAATGGATCGTCAAGACGAGCCAAACGGTCTGCAGTAGCAGTATCACGAGAGTCGATGATAAAACGGTATGCATTTAACAATGCTGAAGGACCCAAGAATTTATCAGGGTTCCACCAGAATGATGGGCATGAAGTTGAACAACACGCACAAAGAATACATTCATACAAACCATTTAAGTGTTCACGCTCTTCAGGAGACTGTAAACGCTCTTTAGGTGGAGCTGGTTGGTTATTGATCAAGAATGGCTGAATTTTGTCATATTGATCATAGAATTGGTTCATATCAACAACCAAATCTTTAACAACCGGCAAACCTGGTAATGGACGAATTACAATTTTCTCAGGCAGGTCGTTTAAATTCCATAAACAAGCCAAACCATTTTTACCATTAATGTTTACACCATCCGAACCACAAATACCTTCACGGCATGAACGACGGAACGTTAATGATTCATCTTGAACCTTCAAAGCAAGTAATGCATCAAGCAACATACGGTGCTTATCAGTCAATTCAAGCTTGAAAGTTTGCATGTACGGCGCTTTATCCTTATCAGGATCATAGCGGTAGATTTCGAATGTACGAGTACCTCTACTCATCTTTATACTCCCGATTAGAATGTACGTGGTGCTGGTGGAATTGCATCAACAGTCAACGGTTTGAAGCGCACTGGCTTATATTCCAAACGGTTATCTGATGAATACCATAAAGTATGCTTCATCCACTCATCATCACGGCGACCGTATGAATAAGTTGGGTGATCAGCTGGCAACTCATAATCAACTACAGTATGCGCACCACGACACTCTTTACGCGCAGCAGCTGAAATTAATGTAGCTTTTGCAACTTCATATAAGTTTTCAACTTCAAGCGCTTCAACACGTGCAGTGTTAAATACTTTAGATTTATCTTTCAAGTGAATGTTGCGTACACGTGGTTCAAGAGCAAGAATCTCTTTAACACCTTTATCAAGCAAAGCTTGAGTACGGAATACACCAGCGTGGTCTTGAACGATATCACGAATCGCATCAGCAACTTCTTGTGCATTTTCACCAGAAGTTGATTCATCCAACTTACGTACGCGATCTAAAGTTTGCTCTAATACATTTGTTGGAAGTGGCGCATATTCATCACCATGATGCTTAGTTACGTAGTCGATAATGTGCTCACCAGCAGCTTTACCAAATACAACCAAGTCAAGAAGTGAGTTAGTACCTAAACGGTTTGCACCATGTACTGATACACAAGAACATTCACCAATTGCATAGAAACCTTTTACAGGTTTGGTGTAGTTGTCTGTACCTGCTTCAGGTAAGCACACTTGACCATGCATATTTGTAGGAATACCACCCATTTGATAATGGATTGTTGGTACTACAGGAATTGGTTCTTTAGTGATATCAACGTTCGCGAATTTTTTACCAATCTCAAATACAGATGGTAAACGCTTCATGATTGTGTCAGCACCCAAGTGAGTCATATCTAGTAAGATATAATCACCTTTTGGACCACAACCACGACCCTCTTTAATTTCTTGGTCCATAGAACGTGATACGAAGTCACGTGGAGCCAAGTCTTTTAAAGTTGGTGCATAACGTTCCATGAACGGTTCGCCGTCTTTGTTACGAAGGATTGCACCTTCACCACGACAACCTTCAGTTAACAATACGCCTGCGCCCGCAACACCCGTAGGGTGGAATTGCCAGAATTCCATATCTTGTAATGGAATACCAGCACGAGCAGCCATACCAAGACCGTCACCAGTGTTGATATAAGCATTTGTTGATGCACGGTAAACACGACCAGCACCACCGGTCGCAAACAATGTCGCTTTTGCTTGGAATACTGCGATATTACCAGTTTCTTGGTCAATCGCTGTTACACCAAGAACATCACCTGCTTCGTTACGGATCAAATCAAGCGCGATCCATTCAACGAAGAACTGAGTACCCATTTTCACGTTGCTTTGATAAAGCGTGTGTAATAATGCGTGACCAGTACGGTCAGCAGCAGCACAAGCACGTGGAACTGGTTTATCACCATAGTTCGCAGAGTGACCACCGAACGGGCGTTGGTAAATTGTACCATCAGCGTTACGGTCAAACGGCATACCCATGTGTTCAAGTTCATACACAACTTTTGGTGCTTCACGACACATAAATTCAATTGCGTCTTGGTCACCTAACCAGTCAGAACCTTTTACTGTATCGTAAAAGTGGAAATGCCAGTTATCTTCTTGCATGTTACCTAACGACGCACCGATACCGCCCTGAGCAGCAACTGTATGTGAACGTGTTGGGAAAACTTTAGTAAGTACTGCAACTTTCAAACCTGCTTGAGCAAGTTGGTAAGAAGCACGCATACCAGAACCACCACCACCAACGATAACTGCATCGAAAGTGAGGTTTTGAATATTTGAATAATCTTCTTTAGGGGTTATCGCGCCCATGATATCTTCCTATCAATTCGCCCAGAAAATCTGGATACCCCAGATTGCGTACACAAACACTGCAATAATGACAGCCGTCGTCAGTACAAGGCGTAAACCTTTCGCTGAAGGACCCATTTGACGAGTAGTGACATAGTCAGTGAAAACTTGCCACATACCAATCCATGCGTGTGCGATAAGCGATAAAATTGCCAATAAAGAAAAAATCTTCATTGGTAATGTCATCATGAAACCAGCCCACTGTTGATAGTCAAATCCACCTTTGCAGAGAATCCAACCAAAAAGAACAACAGTATAAGCTGCTAATACAACCGCACTTACACGCTGGATAAACCAATCACGAGAACCTGAACCAGTTAAACCTGTAGCACTTTTCATTAGAACATAATCCATACAAAGGCTGCGATAATGGCTACCACAGATAAGATCAATGAAATTGTCGCTGCAATACGACCACTTTGCAGTTCTTCAGCAAAACCTAAATCTGCAAGTAAGTGCTTAACTCCAGCAATAAAGTGGAATATTAAGCCGGCTGCAAATACCCAAACAACAAAACGTACAAGGATATTTCCAAAAACGACATTTTTAACGTAGTCAAATCCTTCTGGTGAAGATAATGATTTATCTAGAATCCATAAGAGAACTGGTACTAATAAGAAAACGATGACACCTGATAAACGGTGTAAAATTGATGCAATAGCCACGGGTGAGCGTAAATTTACCGCTAACACCTGACCCATGGACAAATTGACAGGTCTGTTGCTTTTCACAGCGGGCATCCTGTAGGTAGAAACTCCGACCGGAGTTTGTTGAATTAATTCCAAGGAAAGCTGGCATTGTTAGGCAAGCACAGCTCATGCCTAACCTATAAACGACACTGAATTATAAAACGCGAAGTATCAAAATACAAACAATCCACTTTGCCATTTCAGCAAAAAACCATTAAATAAGAATCATTCAAAACAATATTACATTATTAGGTCAATAAAAAAACTATACCTACACACATCATGTCCTTGTTTAAAATAACTTTTTATTTAATTTCATTTTTTCTGAAATTTCTTTTAAATAAGCCGATTTTAGACTAAAGATAAAGTTATAAATTCCTCATATCAATAGAAAAATGATCGCAATACCCTCCTATTTTCAATGTGAGCCACATTTCAAATAAGTGAGCAAACTTATATTTCAGATAGATATTAAGCGATCTACACTAATTTTTCGAAAGCGAATTTCATTAAAAAACAGTTCTTATGATTTTAAACTCGTCTGATAAGCTATTTTTTATACAATTAAACTTAAAAAAAGAACAATATTCTTTGTTACAACTAAATAAAAATACCTTTTTTTTTGAGTATAAATTTGAAATTACATCATGAGTTTTATGATTTTTTTAAGCGGATTGGCATTTTCTACCGCCTTATTATTCTAAATTGCAATTTATAAATTTGCTTACAATTGTACTCATCCTTCATTTTTTTTCTGCACGTTCTTGTTGAATTGACTTATTATACCATCCCGATGCAGTGATTTTACTGACTTTTTTGCTCGGGTCTTGATGACTAACTCTCTGTGGGAACGTCATTTTTTATCCATAAGTATAATTGACAAAATTTCAGTACTCACTAATCTTATAGCAAATTTTGACACCGTCTGATTCGCACATGAGAACATTAGGATTTCGAGTCAGATCAACATTCACCAGGACAGGAGATCTATTGAATGTCTGAAGCAAATGGCAAAAAAGCCGTATTACATCTTGATGGCAAAGAAATTGGATTACCAATCTACAGTGGCACTTTAGGTCCAGATGTAATTGATGTCAGCAGCATACTGAAAGAAGGTCATTTTACTTTCGATCCTGGTTTTATGGCGACAGCCGCATGCGAATCTAAAATTACTTTCATTGATGGTGACAAAGGTATCTTATTACACCGCGGCTACCCAATTGATCAGTTAGCAACTCAAGCAGACTACCTTGAAACTTGTTATTTATTATTAAATGGCGAGCTCCCAAATGCTGAACAAAAAGTTGAGTTTGATACGAAAGTACGTGCTCACACTATGGTTCACGATCAAGTTAGCCGTTTCTTCAATGGTTTCCGTCGTGACGCTCACCCAATGGCGATCATGGTAGGTGTTGTAGGTGCATTATCTGCGTTCTATCACAACAACCTAGATATTGAAGATATCAACCACCGTGAAATTACTGCAATTCGTTTAATTGCAAAAATTCCAACACTTGCTGCTTGGAGTTACAAATACACAGTAGGTCAACCATTCATCTATCCACGTAACGATTTAAGTTATGCGGAAAACTTCTTGCACATGATGTTTGCTACTCCTGCTGACCGAGATTACAAAGTTAATCCTGTTCTTGCTCGCGCAATGGATCGTATCTTCACGCTTCATGCTGACCACGAACAAAATGCTTCTACATCTACAGTACGTCTTGCTGGTTCTACTGGTGCAAACCCGTATGCATGTATCTCTGCTGGTATCTCTGCACTTTGGGGCCCTGCTCACGGTGGTGCAAACGAAGCAGTTCTTAAGATGCTTGATGAAATTGGTAGCGTTGAAAACGTTGCAGAGTTCATGGAAAAAGTTAAACGTAAAGAAGTTAAGCTTATGGGCTTCGGTCACCGCGTTTACAAAAACTTCGACCCACGCGCTAAAGTAATGAAGCAAACTTGTGACGAAGTTCTTGAAGCTTTAGGCATCAACGATCCTCAATTAGCACTTGCTATGGAACTTGAGCGTATCGCATTGAACGACCCGTACTTCGTTGAGCGTAAACTTTACCCTAACGTAGACTTCTACTCAGGTATCATCCTTAAAGCGATTGGTATCCCAACAGAAATGTTTACTGTAATCTTCGCTCTTGCTCGTACAGTTGGTTGGATCAGCCACTGGTTAGAAATGCACAGCGGTCCTTATAAAATCGGTCGTCCTCGTCAGCTTTATACTGGTGAAACTCAACGCGACATCAAACGTTAATATTCGAAAGAAAATTAATGAAAAAAAGCTGCCAAAAGGCAGCTTTTTTATTTACGTCTTTTTCTACTCTAGACTTATTCTTCTTCATACATAGTTAACAAGTGATGGCTAATCCCATCTGCTCGCAACCAAGCCAACTCATAGCTCGCTTTAGCCAACGCTAAAACACGTCTTTCAAACTCCACCCATATTGTTTTGACTTGAGACTCCGAAATGCCCAAACCACTCTCGTGTGCTAGATGTTTATTCTTTTCACATATTTTTAAGGCGTGATAAAGCTTACGGCCTTGGCTCGCCCCTTCCATTAATCGAACACGCTTACTTAAAATAAATCCCTCAACATGCTGTAAGTCTGCATGAGGCAGCATCGGTACTAAGATTTGATTCAATTGATCATCTAAACGCTTCCATACAGCCAAACGCTGCTCTGCCGTATAAGTGTTCCATTGAATCACCTCGTGGTTAAAACGGCGACAACCACGACAAACCTGATCACCAAAAACTGTTGAACAACGCCCTGCACATGGGGTGAGAGAGAGCGTTCGATGATCATTACTCAAAACAAACTCCTTAAATAAACCATATACTTTTTATGGTTTTCTCGCTTATTACAAATTTTCGCGCTAAAATATGCGCCTTAAATTTCTATCTTAATACATTTGGAGTTTTCCATGAACGCTACTGTAGAACAGCTTGCACCTGTAGAACAGCAAGCGACCGCAGGTTGGGTTGTTGCAGCACTATATCAATTTAAAGAAGTTCAAGATCCTGCCGATCTTCAACAACGTTTATTAGACTTAGTGAAAACAATTAACCTCTGTGGAACTCTGATTGTAGCAGGTGAAGGAATTAATGGTACTGTTGCTGGTGATCGCATAGCAATTGATACACTACATCAGTTTTTGCTCAATGAAGGCTTTGGCGCTATGGAATACAAAGAATCCCATAGTTCTGACAAACCTTTCCGCAAAATGAAAATTAAACTTAAAGAAGAAATTGTGACTTTAGGTGTTGAGGTTAAACCTCGTGACTTAGTCGGTCACTACCTTGATCCTAAAGAGTGGAATGATTTAATCGCACGTGATGATGTAATTTTAATCGACACACGTAATGATTACGAATATAAAGCGGGTACATTTAAGGGCGCAATTGACCCTAAAACTGAAACATTCCGTGAGTTTCCAGAATACGTCAAGAAAGAATTAGAGCAACATAAAGACAAAAAAATTGCGATGTTCTGTACTGGTGGTATTCGCTGTGAAAAATCAACTTCTTTACTTCTTCAAGAAGGATTTAAAGAGGTTTACCATCTTAAAGGCGGTATCCTTAAGTACCTAGAAGAAACCCCTGCTGATGAAAGCTTATGGGAAGGTGAATGTTTCGTATTTGACGGACGTACTGCTGTAACTCATGGTGTAGAGGAAGGCGTGAATATTAAATGTCATGCTTGCGGTTGGCCTTTAACTCCTGAAGAGTCTGCTCTACCAAGTTACGAACACGGTGTTTCTTGCGTTTATTGCATCGACAAAACTACTGAAAAGCAAAAAGCTGGTTTCCGTATGCGCCAGTCACAAATTGCTGCTGCAAAGCGTAAACGTCTATAAAACTATAAAATAGTTTTCAAAGGGCACTTAGATTTCTAACTGCCCTTTTTTTATTTTATATCACTTAATTTTTCGTAATAAAAAACGCCCTAGAAAGGACGTTATTTATTATTTCTTCTAATAAATTAATTTGGCGTATGATACATCAAGTATAATTCATTCAAATTATCTGGGATTTCTTCTGCCAGCTCATCCATTAACTGTCCATTACGACGGAAAGATTCCATCTGTGGATCTTCTTCATCAATTCCACTAAATACCATCATTGGTAAAGTTAAATCAATTAATTGTTCTTCATATTCAGGTGCAAACCATGCATCTTCATTTAAGAACATCGCATCAACAAATCCAACACTCCAGTCGCCTAAGCTAGACTCAACATCCGCTTCCTCAATTTCAAACGGAAATTCAATTCCATTTTCATTTGCTAAGTCTTGTCGAATTGACTCTAACCACGCTTTGATCTGCTGAATAATTTCGGCAGGAACTTTTTTATGGTTATTATCGAATAATTCATCTAACCAACGATCAAACTGAGGGCCTACTGCAATTGCACACAGAAAACCATGAGTTGCAGCGAAATCCAGACCATACTCATTGTGGTCTCCATCTAGATATTCACTTAATTGGTCTAAATCTAACGCACTCATTGTGTTACCTGACTATAAAAAAGAAATCTACGATAGCATAGCATCTAAGCTGACGATGCCCTATTCAGATTTGATTAGTCTTCATCATCAAGATCATCATCGTCTAAATCGTAATCAAAATCTTTTAACTCACGCTCTAAACGGCGTTGAGCCAATAGATCATCAATTAATCTACGTTTTTCTAATGATTCTTTCGCAGTGATTTTGCCTGATGACTCATCAAAACCGACATCATCATCATCACCGTAGTTATCATCTAATTCAAAATCTGTAGAAGACACTAAAACTACCTCTAATGAAAAAATGTGAATGGGTCTAGCCGCTATTTATCTTGGTTATTAAATCGTGTCAAGTTTTATTTATATTTTTTTCATTAAACTGCATATTTGTACTTTTTTTCGCCCAAAAAATTGTGTATTTATAAAGCTGAACTATTTTTTTGATCAAAAAAAAATTCTATGATTTTTTCGATGATTTAAGCTTGAAAAAAATGATTTTATCCCAATATTCAAAAAACAGACGTGAATTCAAAGATATTTTTTATTTAACGGTTACTGATCAAAGCCAAAACAATTCAAGCAAATTGTGCTATCATGCACGGTTTTTCACTGCCACAGATTCAACAAAGAGTAAGCAAAGATGAGCGATATGCATTCCCCTACTTCTCAAGTAGCGGCTCTGATTAGCCGAGGCAAAGAACAAGGTTACTTAACTTACGCTGAGGTTAACGATCATCTGCCGGACTCGATTACTGAAAGCGAACAGATTGAAGACATTATTCAAATGCTTCAAGACGTTGGTATTCCTGTACACGAGCGTGCACCTGAATCTGACGATACCATGTTCGGTGAGTCGGCTGACGCAACTGATGAGGTTGCTGAAGAAGAAGCTGCTGCCGTACTTGCATCGGTTGAAAATGAGCCTGGACGTACGACAGACCCTGTACGTATGTACATGCGTGAAATGGGTACAGTTGAACTATTAACCCGTGAAGGTGAAATCAGCATTGCCAAACGTATTGAAGAAGGTATCCGTGATGTCCTTAATTCAATTGCTTACTGGCCAAATGCTGTTGAAGTTGTATTAAAAGAATATAATGATTTTTTAACTGGCGAACGCCGTCTTGCAGATATTTTATCAGGCTACCTCGATCCTGAAACTGATGAAGATATTCCAGAAGTTTTAGAAGAAGTTGAAGAACTTGAAGAAGAAGACGAATCATCTTCAAAATCAACGAAAGAAGTTAAGCTTGATGATGACGATGAAGAAGAAGAGTCTGAAGGTGATGATGACTCTGAAGGTGATTCAGGTCCAGACCCTGAAGTTGCAAAAGTTCGTTTTACTGAACTAGAAGCTGCTTGGGCTAAAACAAAAGCTGTTGTTGAAAAACATGGTCGTAACAGTCCAGAGGCTGAAGAAGCTTTAGAAGCTTTAGCTACTGTATTCATGATGTTTAAATTTACACCACGTTTATTTGACATCATCTCTGAAATGATTCGTGGTACCCATGAGCAAATTCGTGCCAATGAACGTGAAATCATGCGTTATGCAGTACGTCGTGGCCGTATGGACCGTACTCAATTCCGTACATCTTTCCCTAAACAAGAATCTAATCCAGCTTGGTTAGATGAACAAATTGCTAAAGCACCTGCTGAAATCAAGGCGCATTTAGAAAAAGTTCGTCCAGATGTTTTAGCATTCCAACAAAAGATTGCAGATATTGAGAAAGAGCTTAGTTTAAGCGTTGCTGAAATTAAAGATATCTCTAAGCGTATGGCGATTGGCGAAGCGAAAGCACGTCGCGCTAAGAAAGAAATGGTAGAAGCCAACCTCCGTTTGGTAATTTCAATTGCGAAGAAATATACCAACCGTGGTTTACAGTTCCTTGACTTGATTCAAGAAGGGAACATTGGTTTGATGAAAGCTGTAGACAAGTTTGAATACCGTCGTGGTTATAAATTCTCGACTTATGCAACTTGGTGGATTCGTCAGGCGATTACTCGTTCGATTGCCGATCAGGCTCGTACAATCCGTATTCCAGTACACATGATTGAAACGATTAACAAGATCAACCGTGTATCTCGTCAATTGTTACAAGAAATGGGCCGTGAACCAACACCTGAAGAATTAGGTGAACGTTTAGAAATGGATGAAGTTAAGGTTCGTAAAGTACTTAAAATTGCTAAAGAACCGATTTCGATGGAAACACCTATTGGTGATGATGAAGATTCACATCTTGGGGATTTCATTGAAGATCAAAACATCACTTCTCCAATTGATGCTGCGACTTCAGAAGGCTTAAAAGAAGCAACTCGTGAAGTATTGGAAAACTTAACTGAACGTGAAGCAAAAGTATTGAAGATGCGTTTTGGTATTGATATGCCAACCGATCACACACTTGAAGAAGTTGGCAAACAATTTGATGTAACGCGTGAACGTATCCGTCAGATTGAAGCGAAAGCATTGCGTAAATTACGCCACCCTTCTCGTTCTGAACATTTACGTTCTTTCTTGGAAAATGACTAAGTTTTGAAAGCTTGAAATTTCAAAACCAAGCCCCATTTAATAGAAAGAGCTATAAACGCCTGCGATAATGCAGGCGTTTCAAATCATGAGGTAACTTATGTTAGACCGCACTCCATCTCGCGAACTACAAGAACATCTTTGGGTATTTCCGATGGATTATCCAATTAAACTTATTGGCGATGCGGGTGAAGAATTACGTGTTGCTGTAGTCGATATTTTGGTAAAACATTTTCCAGACTTCGACCACTCAACATTAAAAGTTCAAGAATCTCGCACCGGCAAGTATCATTCTTTAACAGCACAATTGCGCTTTGAAGAATTGGAACAAGTTCATGCACTTTATGCTGACTTGGCTGCTTGCCCGCAGATTAGAACTGCGCTTTAATTTTAAGTTCTTCAATCAATACCACAGTCAGGCATTCTTACTGTGGTATTTTTTTTGGAAATTTTAAAAACTTCCTACCACGAAAAACCTTACAAATATTTAGAATTCCTTTTATAAAATCCTTTAAAATTACAAGGTTTTCGGCTTTTATCTAGTAGATATTAACTGGGCGCCGCATAAACTAATTATAGGAAGAGATTGTGATGAGCCTTGATAAACCTAACTTAATCATTCGGCAATGGAACGATTTACAAGATTATCAAAGCAAATTTGAAACCATGAAACTCTTAACAAATGAGCGAGATCAAGATACGCCTGATGAGTTATGGTTACTTCAACATCATAATGTTTTAACTCAAGGTCAAGCTGGTAAACCTGAACACATCCTAATTTCATCAGATATTCCTGTAGTGCAAACTGACCGTGGTGGACAAGTGACTTGGCATGGACCCGGCCAACTTGTTGCTTACTTCATGTTTGATCTTAATCGTCTAAAATGGAACGTACGTACATTGGTCAGTTTTGCTGAACAATTTATGATAGATATTTTAAAAAAATACGGAATTGACGCGTATGCCAAGCCTGATGCACCAGGAGTATATGTAGATGGCCGTAAGATTGGCTCTCTAGGTTTTAAAATTCGTCGTGGTCGTAGCTACCATGGGTTAGCGCTAAATCTGGACTGTGCCCTAGATGGGTTCCAGACGATCAATCCTTGTGGCTACGCTGGTTTAGAAATGGTGCGTATACAAGATTTGGTGACTCCTTATCCATCATTCACTCAACTTTGCCAAGACTTTATTGAGTATATTAAGAACACTGGATACTTTAATGACCCAGAAGTCAAAACTGAATAAATCGCTTTGCGATGAAATAAAAATGGATTAGAGTAATTACTCTAAATTTGCTTTTGCATAATTTTAACAAGGGATACGCGAGTGATTTCGACAAAAGCTGTAAAGCCTACTCTGCAACTTGCCTACGTTAAGCTCATGATGGATGTTGTTGGTCGTGGCTTAGTCATGGCAAGTCAAGTGGACACTGAAATACAAGAGGAAGTATCTAAATTTCCTGTTCACTTTGTACTTTCAATGAATGTTTTCCCAAATGGACCAGCATTTTTTGCTCGAGTCACAGAAGACAAACAGTTAGAGCTACTCAAAAGAGCTGAAAGAAAGCCAGACTTAACTATTACATTCAAACATGTAACTCATGCCTTTTTAGTATTTTCTTTTCAAGAAAGTACTGCCCAAGCATTTGCGAATGACCGAATGATTGCTGATGGCGATGTATCTGCTGCCATTCGCTTAGTACGCTGTCTAAATAAAATGGAATCTCTCATTTTACCTAAATTGGTTGCGTCTCTTGCAGTCAAAGAATACCCAACCGAACTCACCCTAAAAGAAAAATTCAACGAAGCTGCAAATATTTACTTAAAAGTAGCTAAGTCCTATTTCAAGCGGAGCGCATAACATGGCTAAACCATATTACGAATTCTTTTGTCCTGTAAAAGTCATTGCCGGTAATGCTGCGTTAGAACATATTCCGTTTGAACTTGCGACTTTAGGTGCAAAACGTCCGCTCATCATTACAGATAAAGGTGTGCGCGCAAATGGCCTACTCAACCCGATTGAAGCTGCGTTCAGTACGACTGATGCTGTCATTGGTCATGTGTTTGATGATGTTCCACCAGACTCAAGTTTAGAAGTCGTTCGTCTTGCCGCAGAAGCTTATCGTAAGAATAAATGCGATGCGATTATTGCTGTAGGTGGTGGTTCAGTTATCGATACTTCTAAAGCAACTAACATTTTAGTATCTGAAGGTGGAGATGACTTACTTCAATATTCTGGTGCACACAACCTACCAAAACCATTAAAACCATTTTTCGTAATTCCGACTACATCAGGTACGGGATCTGAAGTGACTATGGTTGCCGTGGTTTCAGATACGCAAAAGAATGTTAAATTGGCATTTGCTTCTTATTACTTAATGCCACATGCAGCGATTTTAGATCCACGCATGACACTTACATTGCCACCTCATTTAACTGCAATGACAGGTATGGATGCCTTAACACATTGTGTTGAAGCATATACATGTATGGCTGCCAATCCACTTAGCGATGCTTATGCAAGTGCTGGAATTAAAAAGATTAGTGAAAACCTATTTAATGTCCTAGAAAACCCAAATGACTCACAAGGTCGTTTAGAACTAGCACAAGCCTCTACAATGGCAGGTATTGCATTCTCAAACTCAATGGTAGGCCTTGTACATTCCTTAGGTCATGCTTTAGGTGCCGTTGCTCACCTGCCCCACGGTTTATGCATGAATTTATTCTTACCGTATGTGCTTGAATATAATAAGCAGGTAAATGGCCAGAAAATTGGTGAATTACTATTGCCGTTAGCTGGTGCTGATATCTATGCACAAACTCCAGCAACTCAACGTGCAGACAGAGCGATTGCAACAATTTTAGCAATGCGTGATCGTTTATTTACTTTAACCAAGTTACCACGTACTTTACGTGAAACTGGCAAAGTAACGGAAGCACAGCTCGATGAAGTTGCAGAAAAAGCACTAAATGACGGCTCAATTATTTACAACCCTAAAGAAGCAAGCCTAAAAGATATCCGAGAGGTCTTACAAAAGGCATGGTAATTCGATAGGTTAAACTCGAGACTTAAATATAAAGACCTGATTTTTATATAAAATCAGGTCTTTTTTATCACTGTGAATTTTTATTCATCTTTTTATTTGGAAATATGGCAAAAAATTTGCTAAAAAATCGATGAAAGTACTGACAATTTGCATCAATTTAGGATAGATTGGCGCACTTTATCTTTTTCTGTAGGGGGGATCGTTCGTCTCAAACGATCCTTAACACCAAGCTGATCCTTGATCAACGATTATGAGGATAACGCCGTTGACAAATTTATCTGGGACTAAACCAACAGCTAAACTTCAAAAGAATCTTGTGCTTTGGCACATTATTATTATTGGTTTAGCTTATATTCAGCCATTAACGTTATTCGATACTTTTGGTTTAGTATCAGAGCGAAGTGGCGGTCATGTACCAACTTCCTACATCTTTGCATTAGTCGCAATCTTATTAACATCGATCAGTTATGGACATATGATTAAGCGCTACCCTTCTTCTGGGTCAGCTTATACGTATGCTCAAAAATCAATTCACCCTAATGTTGGTTTTATGGTGGGTTGGTCTTCTTGGTTAGACTATTTACTGTCACCGCTTGTTAATATTATTTTGGCAGATATTTATCTAAGAGCTCTTTTTCCAGAGGTAAATAACTGGTTATGGGTGATTGGTTTAACCACCCTAATGACTGTTATTAACTTATTTGGTGCACGATTTGTCGCACGCTTTAACAGTACGATCGTTATTATTCAGCTTGGCGTAATTTTTTATTTCGTTTATCAGGTATACATTTTACTCACTCAAGGTGTATATGCAGATGGAACTTTAAATCCAGATAAAGCTGCCTTGTGGTCATTAACTCCTTTTTGGAATGATATGACATCCGTAAGTGCTTTAATTGCTGGTGCAACTGTACTCTGCTTCTCTTTCACAGGGTTTGATGCCTTATCTTCTCTTGCTGAAGAAACAAAAGATGCGGAGAAAACGCTTCCAAAAGCTATTTTTACGACAGCATTACTTGCAGGTATTATTTTCATTGTAAGTACTTACTTCATCCAATTATATTTCCCTAGTAACCCAAATACTTACTTTAATCCTCTGGATGAATCACAGCCTGTGATGGTTGCTGCGATTGGTAGTATTGCGTTTAAAACTTTGGTTTTATATTTTGCTGTAGTTGCTGTTATGGCATCAGGTATCTCTGCTCATGCTGGTGTATCTCGTTTAATGTATGTAATGGGACGTGACGGCGTAATCAATAAGAAATTATTTGGTCATATTAGTCCAAAATTACATACTCCAACTTACAACATTCTTATTGTAGGTGTAGTTGCCTTATCTGCTGGTTTCTTAGATCTTGAGCATATTGTCAACTTAATTAGTTTTGGTGCTTTAACCGCCTTTAGTTTTGTTAACTTCTCTGTTATTTCTCGCTATGCATTAAGAGATGGCAAGAACAAAACGTTTAAAGACATCATCAACTATATTGTTATACCAACACTTGGTTTTGCCAGTGTGTTTATGATGTGGCTAGAAATTGATAAGCTTGCCTTACAAATTGGCTTAGCTTGGGCCGTTATTGGTGTAGGTTATTTGGCCTACAAAACCAAAGGTTTCAAATATAATGCTCCACAGCATAATGAACACGAATAATAAAAAAGGCGCTTGAAGCGCCTTTTTTTATGGTCAAATTAACCAAAAATTTTGTTCACAATATTTTGTACACGTTGAGCATAGAGTTTCGCTGTTTCAAGGTCTCCAGTAGGGACTTCCTCTACACTTGCATCAGAAGGCGATTGAACTAAAAGTCCAACTGAACCACCTAAGTTATTTACATCTTCACGTGTTGCATCTTTTGTATTCGCTGGTAATAAACCAAGGCTCACCCAAATTCCACCATGTTGCGATGCTAAAGTCTGTAATTGAATAAGCGTAACCTGCTTATCCCCATTTAAGCTCGCGCTGTTTGTAAAGCCTGCAAATACTTTATCTTGCCAACCACGTGTAAACCAAACTTTTGAAGTTGCATCAGCAAACTTTTTAAACTGCCATGGTGCTGTACCCATATAAGTCGGAGCACCAAAAACAATCCCCTTCGCATCATTTAATGTCTGCCAATCTTGCTCAGTAATATTACCTTCTTGATCAATTTGGATGAGCTGAGCATTAATTTCGTTTGCAAACGTTTCAGCCACTACTTTGGTATGGCCATAACCAGAGAAATATACAACCGCGATATTAGAGTTAGACATGGGAGCAAACCTTTGTTTTATTAAATTCCACTTTATGATATATTTTAGAAACTAGGTGTCAATTAGTTACTAACTGGTAACTATGGTAATTTTTTAAGAAATTAGTAGGTAAATAGTATGAATGAATGTCTAAAATATAATGTTTTTCAACAACATTGCCCTGCTCGTTTATTTTTTGAAAAAATTGCAGATAAGTGGGTTTTATTAATTTTAAATGTGCTTGAAGAGGAAACTCAGCACTTCAACTTGCTCAAAAAGAATATTCAAGGTATTTCGCCTAAAGTCTTATCACAGAAGTTAAAAATGCTGGAAAGAGATGGTTTTATTGAGCGTAAAATTCAGAATACGTCTCCTATTCGTGTTGATTACTCACTAACTTCACTGGGACAAAATGTCGCTTCAATGGCGTTCCAATTAAAGGAATGGGCCGAAACCAATATTGAACAGGTTTTAGCAGCCCAAATGACTTACGATGAAAAAGTGCTAGAGCAAGCTTAACTCATGCTTCCCTTAAAATTTTATTGAGCTTAATTGATTAGGCTTTTTTCTTAGCTGAAGGGCTGCTCAACTTAATTAATTTTAATCGGCTCAGGTGGTGCACTTATTTTAAATTGGATAGTTAAAGGTTCACATTGTTTTAACTCTTGATCATTCTTCAAATAAGTGCTTTCTAGACCATATTTCCAAGTACCATTCATGACATCAAATGCTGGATAATTGACAATAAAAGTTTTGGTTTCACCTGGCAGATATTCGTAAGTTTGATTCTCTTTACACTCATTTTCTGGATAGGAGCGCTTTGTATTTCCAAGTAAATAGAGTTCTAAAGGTACATAACATGCAGGTTGTTTTTCTTGTATTTTCTCTAATCCCTTATTAGTTTGAGTAATCTGCAAAGCCAGAGTACCGTTTAAAGTTAACTGCTGTGCATATTTAAAAACAGTTTCTTTTTCTATGGGTTCACGCGTTAAATTATTGAGAAATTGTAGTTTGCGATGTAAGCCATTACAGTCATCTTCAACAGGTGCAGGCAACCAAATTTCATTATCTTTTGAGTCGCCTTTCTCTCCATCGGCCGGTGTTTCAAAATCACCCGGTTTACCAGGTTTAGTCGGATATCCTGATCCCCCTAAACTTGCACCACCTGCGAATAAATCCTCTCCACAAGCGGTTAAAAGACCACTTGTCAAAATGAAGCTCATGGATATTATTAATTTTTTATAAGTTGTTTTCGTCATATTGATAAGCTCCGAAACGGAAAGTTTTAGTTGCACCCTCTTTTCCTTCATCTAGTGCACAACGTTCAATAGCTAATTTAAGTACTTGTAGCGATAAATCTTCCCATAAGCGTAAACTTGCTTCTTTGAGTAAAGTAATCGATTCATCTGTTAGTTCATCAGCAAAAATTGCTTGTTCTAAATAGGGTTCTTTTTCGGGCTGAAATAAATTATGAACTCCAGCAGCTAAATGTGCTTCTAAATTACTCGTTAATAATTTTCGAACCTCAAATTGCTCTACATCAGGCATAAAACTACGCTGCTGCAACATCACAAGGCCATCTTTTTCTTTCACAATATTTAGGCGTTCGAGTTCATTCAAAATAGATCTTGGATGCTTTTCAGTTGAGACTTTCTTTACTAAATTTTCAAAACAAATCTGATCATTACTTACAAATGGAATTTTTTCTGCCAATCCCTCTGCAAGCCACAAACCAATCACCCGAGCAGGAACACTTACTGGCTCTGCTACTTTTGCCTCTGTTAAAGGCTGACCAGCCTGCATTGCCTTTTTAAATGCATTCACATCTTTGCGATGTAACCCTGAAAGTAAACTGACCGCTGAATCAGTTGGCTTTTGCTCTATACGCTCTAGCTCAGTTAAAGCTTGTTGATAGAAAACAGGTTTTAAAGCAGTTACAAAGTCGTTATATCCAACTCCCGAACGAATTAACCATTGCGTCAGGTATTCCATTAACATTAATACCTGCTTCTGATTAAGTTCTGCATTGTTCGTTTGGAGTGTGGTCATAGAGTAACAATTTTCCTTCATATTTGAAAAACAGTATGGGCCGAGCAATTGTCACACTGAACGGTTTAAGATGCAATTTTCATTCTTAGACCTCTTTGGGAAACCGATCGATATAATGATTTGGTGCATTAAAATGGGTAAAAGAAATACTAATTGAGACATCCAAACTTTCTACGCTATGCCACCAACCAATCGGGATGAATAGAGCGTCCCCAGCATTCAAAATACATTCAACAGGAGTAATTGATTTTGCTAAAGGATATTTTTTTAAATCAATTTTATTTGTATTACTCAATTCACTAAATACCCAATGATCGTTATATAGATGAGGAACTTGCAATGCAGGAATTAAAGTTACTTTTTTGCTTCCATAAATTTGAACTAACATATTATTCGTTAAATCATGATGTAAGGGCGTAAATGTTCCTTTAGGTCCAAACCATAAAAAACTACGGTCATCCTTTAAAGCCAAATCACAGTAACCATCTGCAAAATCATCTATATCTGAAAATAATTCTTGAAGCATGTGATGACTATTTGATGCATTATTTGCAGTCATATAAAAATCGTTACTAGCATCAACTGACATAACTTTTGATACAAACTCTGACATCTTCATTTTCTGCTTTAATGATGGAGAATGTCTTTCAAACTGTTCATCTAAATTTCTATTCATCTGAACTTCAACTAAATGATGACCAAATTTAGAAGCAAAATATTGCGGAGACCATTTGTGCAAAGCTGGCCAATGTTCTATTCCTTTTTTTAAAATCACAGGGCGATGTTGACTATAGTAACCCTTCACAAAATCAGAAAAATTTGGAGCAGTAATAGAAGGAATTTTTTTATTATAGTCAGAGTTTAGCTGTGCCAATTGATCTACGGTTTCTATTAACCATTCACGTTTTTTAAGCTGATGATGCTTTTTCTTCAAAATTTTATATAACTTATTATTTTCTAAATTATTTAAATATTCTTTTACTTTTAAACCATCATGCCCCTGCTCTATTAATATTTTTATAATTTCCGAAGACGTTACCTCATTTAAAACTTGTTCAATTATCCACTCTTGATCATGATCCAATAAAGTCTGAAATTTCAAATCATTCATTTCAAACTTTGGTTCAAATCCATTTGCTTTTATTACATCGACTAATTGTTCAACTCCACACCCTTTTTCTAAGTTTTCTTCAAGCCAGTTTTTCCACTCTAATGGCAACTGGTCAAACCATTTTTGGCTTTGTTCGAATATTTCAATTTGATTATAAGCTGCCATGTTGAACCTTTTTTCAAATTTGATCTTTACAACTGCATTATAATTGATCTATTTTAAAAATGTTAAATTTTCACATTTTTAATAAAAAAAGGGTTCATGTGATGAATAACATACTAAAAGGAAGCAGCATTGCTTTGATTTTTATAGCTTTAAGTGGTTGCGGATCTGATGATAACGATTCGGAACCGACACCGACACCGACACCAACACCAACACCAACACCAACACCAACACCAACACCAACACCAACACCAACACCAACACCAACACCAACACCAACACCAACACCAACACCAACAAGTGTAGCGGATCGCTTTGTTGGAAGTTGGTTAGCAGGCAAAGGAGGTTGTATTAACGGCTCTGCTCTAAAAATGAATGTCATTAAGGTTTCTGATAACAGCGTGCGATTTGCCAGTGAAACAGTACGTTATGAGAATGAATCGAACTGTACAGGTAACATTGTTGCAAGTTACCGCCAAGCTGAAGATTTTAGTCTGGTTTCAAATATTGGAGCACCTCAGACAGTACAAACCTCAAGCTATAACAAAGTAGATTGGCAGCTTGTAGTAGCAGGAAAGCTAACGCAGAAACAGCCAGCTATTCTAGGGTTTAAAAATGCAAACCAATTCTGTCTAGTTCCTACAGATGAACCAAATGCGATACATAATTATTTGCAGCAAGCAAACTTTGATCTCACAAATACCTGCTTCACAAAAACAACTCCACCAGCAAGCATGCAAAAGCCAACTCAAGTATTGGCAACAGCAAGTTTTAGACTAGGAGATAATAAGGAATCTTGGGCAGACGTATTAAGTCAACTTAATGATCAAGGACGCCAAGGCTACGCTCTTCTCACGCCATCTGTAAGATTAGATAATCCGGATGGAAGCTTTGCGCTGTATAAAAATTTATATGTTAAAAACAATAAATCCACTGACACATACACCTATAAAACAGTTGATGTTAAAACTAATTCAGTAGCAAACCGTTATTTACTAT
This sequence comes from Acinetobacter sp. AOR43_HL, assembly GCF_027854635.1. Lineage (NCBI taxonomy): Bacteria > Pseudomonadati > Pseudomonadota > Gammaproteobacteria > Moraxellales > Moraxellaceae > Acinetobacter > Acinetobacter sp. AOR43_HL. Next base: position 55,249 of record NZ_JAKTHX010000009.1, on the reverse strand, counting down.
GGGTGAATGAGTTAAATAAACAAGGTAGCTTAGGCTATATATATAAGCTTTCATTTGGTGAGGTTACATCTGATACAGATAAATATTTATTTGTGAAAAATGATAAGAAACCTGCAACCTATTCGTATTCTAATCGCTTCTTAACCAACACTTCTCGCACAAGTATTCTAAATGCCTTCAATGAACTTGGTGCACAAGGTTGTAAGCTAATTTACGCAAACTCAGAATTCACTAATAATGGCACAACGAATGGAACCTTCTATGTACCGACTTGCGTAAATAGCAGTACCCATAACGGAACCTATGCATATCGTTATTTTGAAGTTCCACAACATATTCCTTTCAACAAGGATGATGCAATTAAGCTTGAAAAACTTCTTAAAGAACAAGCGGCTGAAGGTTATAGGTTAGTCGACGCGAACAATAACCTAGGCTTCTTTAATATTGATGGTTATCTATTTGAGCGCGACAGTGAAAATACAGGACCTATTGAATATAAAGTATTTATTGAAGATGCTGCATCCGAAACAGATGAGCCTTATATCTTTGAAAATCGGATTCAAGACCAAGGTACATTAGGCTGGTTCTTTGCAGTTCGACTTGGATCGGTCTATACCAACTCACCAACAAATTATGATTTAGCAAGTGGTGTTGTTTTCCCTAAATAAGACATCTAATAAAAATAAGGCCACAACTGTGGCCTTATTTTTATTTAAAAACTATTAACTTATCCTAAGTCTTTAAAACCCTGCTGACGCCATGCTTCATAAACAATCACAGCCGTTGCATTAGATAAATTTAAACTTCTTGAGTTTTCAGCCATTGGCAAACGAATCCACTGTTCTTGTGGAAACATCAAGCGAACATGCTCAGGCAAACCGCGTGTTTCCGGCCCCATCAGTAAAGCCACAGGTCGATTCAAATCAACTGTATGCGGAGTTGCAGAACCTTTAGTGGTGAGTGGAAAAACATGCTCAACCCCTTTAGCTTTCAAGTCGGCAAGGCAAAGTTCTATGTTGTCCCAAATTTGCATACGTGCCCATTCATGATAATCAAGGCCTGCTCGTTTGAGCTTTTTATCATCTAATTCAAAACCTAAAGGCTTGACCAAATGTAACTGTGCACCAGTATTAGCACATAAACGAATGATATTGCCTGTATTGGCAGGAATTTCAGGCTCGTATAGGACAACATGAATCACAAATTTTCTCGACTTTAATGACCAACAATAAACTCAAATGAACTTATTGCCATTTTAACTGTTCACGTAAATTTACCACTTCACCAATAATGGTTAAAGTCGGTGCTACGATATGATGTTCAGACACTTTTGTTGCGATATCAGCTAATGTTCCAACTACAACTTTCTGGTCTGGTGTGGTTCCTTTAGAGATTAAAGCTACTGGCATATCAGCACGTTGGCCATGAGCAATAAGTTGCTCACAAATGCGTTCTAAACCAACTAGCCCCATATATAAAACCAAAGTTTGATTTTCATAAACCAGCTCATTCCAAGGAAGTTCAGGTGAACCTTCCTTTAAATGCCCAGTCAAGAAACGAACACTTTGTGCATAGTCACGATGTGTTAATGGAATGCCCGCATAAGCTGAACAGCCTGATGCTGCTGTTATACCTGGTACAACTTGGAAAGTGACATTCGCCTCAACGAGCTCTTGAATCTCTTCACCACCACGTCCAAAGATAAATGGATCACCACCCTTTAAACGACAAACACGCTTTCCTTTTTGAGCATATTCAACCAGTAAAGCATTAATACCATCTTGGGGAACGGAGTGATTTGAACGGGCTTTACCGACATAAATTTTAGTCGCATCACGACGGCAAAGCTCTAAAATGGGTGCAGAAACAAGACGATCATAAATCACAACATCAGCTTGCTGCATAAGACGTAATGCTTTTAGTGTCAGTAACTCTGGATCACCCGGTCCAGCGCCTACCAAATAAACTTCACCTTTAGGTGCAGTCCATTCTGTTAAGGCTTGCTGAATCAAACCATTTGCAACTTCTAAATTGTCATTGAAAACTTGTTCTTTCAATGGGCTAGCATAGAGGTTTTCCCAAAAAATCCGACGCTCATCTGGATTGGGAATTTTTTCTTTTACCTGCTTACGCCACTGACCAGAAAACTCAGCCAACTTACCCATGCCATGCGGCACAATTGTTTCTATTTGAGTACGAAGTTGTCTTGATAAAACTGGTGATGCACCATTTGAAGCGACAGAAATAATTAACGGAGAACGATCAATAATAGCTGGAACCATAAAGCGGCAATGTGGAATATCATCAACACTATTGACCAATAAATTACGCGCTTCACATTGTTCAAAAACAGCTTTATTCACTTGTGCATCATTAGTTGCAGCAATCACTAATCGATATGGTGTATTTAATATTTTTTCAGCAAAGGACTCGGCAAAATACTCTCCGCCTGTCGTTTTGACTAACTGTAAAAGCTGCTCTTCAATTGCGGGAGCAATAATATCGATTACTGCTCCCGCCTTGACTAAAAGGTTTGCTTTGCGCAATGCAATATGCCCACCACCTACAATCAGACAATGTTGCTGTTGCAACTTTAAAGAGATTGGAAAAATATCCACCTTAAACCTCTACATTAATCATCTGATTTGGGTTAAGCAAAAACCGTGCACAATTTAGATGCAAAGCTTAGTCAATAAACGTTGCACCACCCATATATGGGCGTAATACTTCTGGAATCTCGATAGAACCGTCTTCACGTTGGTAATTTTCCATTACAGCAAGCAAAGTACGTCCAACTGCCAGACCTGAACCATTTAGTGTGTGCACCAATTCGGTCTTCTTTTGATCCATTCTGTAGCGTGCTTTCATGCGGCGTGCCTGAAAGTCACCCATATTAGAGCAGCTAGAGATTTCACGATAAGTATTTTGGCTTGGAACCCAAACTTCTAAGTCGTAAGTCTTAGTTGCACCAAAGCCCATGTCACCACCACAAAGCAAAATTTTGCGGTATGGCAAACCTAGTGCCTGCAAAATGCCCTCAGCATGTGCAGTAAGCTCTTCAAGTGCTTGCATAGATGTTTCAGGTTTAACGATTTGCACCATCTCAACTTTATCAAATTGATGCTGACGAATTAAACCACGGGTATCACGACCATAAGAACCAGCTTCACTACGGAAACATGGCGTATGCGCTGCATATTTTAAAGGCAAACGTTCGGTATCAATAATCTCATCGCGAACGAAGTTAGTAACTGGAACTTCTGCTGTAGGGATGAGGTAATATTCTTTTTCACCTTGAAGTTTGAATAAATCTTCTTCAAATTTTGGCAACTGACCAGTACCACGAAGTGAATCAGCATTGACCAAATAAGGCACGTAAGCTTCTGTATAGCCATTCTTTAAAGTATGGGTATCAAGCATGAACTGTGTTAATGCACGTTGTAGGCGTGCTAAAGAACCTTTCAGTACGCTAAAACGTGAACCAGTCAATTTAGTAGCGGTTTCAAACTCTAAACCACCCATCCACTCACCTAAATCAGTATGATCTTTGATTTCAAAATCAAACTGACGAGGCGTACCCCATTTTGAGATTTCAACGTTATCATCTTCATCTTTACCAGCAGGAACAGACTCATCTGGTAAGTTAGGAATACTCAACGCTTTTTGTTCAATCTCGTTTTGTAACTCTGACAAAGCAACTTCAGCAGCTTTGATTTCGTCGCCAATGGCTTGCATACGCGCCATGATTTCAGAAGAATCACCACCGGATTTTTTAATCTGACCCACTTGTTTTGCACCGGCATTACGTTCTGCCTGCAATTTTTCAGTTTTTGATTGCAAATCTTTACGGCGAGTTTCTAAAGAAGCCCATTCTTGAACATCTAATTGAACACCGCGTTTTGCCAAAGCCGCATTAACGGCTTCAATATTATTTCTGAGTAACTTAGGGTCGATCATAATCAATCATAATATGGGTAAAAAACTGGCTATAGTGTAAGGCCTTAACACTAAAAAATATAGTGATCATCTTCATAACGAATAGCTTTCACACAATTCGTAGAATAGATTACTTATTTTAAAAGTTATAGTTTGGCACACTTGGCAAATACTCAGGTTTAATGAACTTACCCGCTTCAAAATATGGCAGCGTTAATTCAGACATTCCCTCTGCATATGAAGCCAGCTCATAAATTGGATAGACAAATACAATGCCATTAGCACCATAGTAGAAATTATCGCTTAGCTGAAGTTTTTCACGGCTAATATTGTGTGCTTGAAGCCAATTTGTATTTGCTTCAAAAAGAGCATCAACCAACTGTTTTTCAACATCTGGCTGAATAAGTTCAGCAACAGTAATGTGCTTTTTATTTAATAAATCAAAATTTACAAATTCTTGATGAGACATGCCGTGTGCAGCACCAGCTGAGTACGAATAAGTCTGTAATGCAAAAGTGGCAAGGTTATAGTTTTGCCCCAAATAGCGAACATAAATTGCACTCTGACTTGAACTTGGTTCACCTTCAGGTACTTCAACTGGTTGATCGGCTAAATTTGCAAAAGCATTCGGATCTGCTTTCTTTATACGATTGGTGAAGTAATCATTAATCCATTTTTGATTGGTCTGTACTGTTTGAAAATCATACTCAGTACAACCATCTTCTAAGCAAACTTTTGATTTTGGCAATTTTACCGGGATTACTTTTGCTTGAATTACAGGAACACCAGCCTCTTTCGTTTCTTTAACTTTTACAGTCGAAGCAGCCTGCTCTTCTTTGGCTGCTGACTTTGGTTGGCAACCAGTCACAATTGCCATTGCAGCCATTAATGGAAGAATACAAATAATTTTCTTATCGTAAAGTCGCATAATAATCCCCATGAATTTACCTCTAACACTATACAAAGCGTAAGAATAAGACGGGGTTAAAAAATGTATCTGTTTCTCTTATATAAAAAAAGCTACCGTTAAAGTAGCTTTTTTGAAGAGGCTTTAATTATTGGTCAATAACATCTGTACCTTTTGGCGGCGTAAAGTTAAAGACTGATGCCGGAATTGAAGCATTTACTTTAACGTTCTTAAAGCGTACATAGGTGGTTTGACCTAATGAGTCTTGTAATACCATAAGTGTAGGTGCTTTATTTGCTCCGAAGCTAATCGTTAAGCTTTGGAACGCCCCATCTTCTTTTTTAGGGAATAATGTGAAATAAAGTTTAGATTTATCGGGTTGTGTTACACGATAAGACTTCATAATTTGGTTGGTATTACCAGAAAGTAATAATGCTGGTGTATCTGCAACCTGATCATCTAAGCTTTGGCGGACAGCTTGTTGTAAATCCGGATCATAGATCCAAACTGTTTTTCCGCTCGTTACAATAGTTTGTTTAGCAGGACTTACTGTTTCCCAATAAAATTTCCCCGGACGCTCAACTTTCATTGAGCCTTTAAATGTCTGGTTCATATGCTGTGCACTTAAACTCTTTTTCTGTGCCACAGTTTTTGTATTGGCTTTAGTTGTTTGTTCAAAGTCGGCAGTCAAACGCTGTAAACCTGATAACTGATTAACCAGGTTCCCAATTGCCTGTTGCTCCGGTGCTGCTACAGGCGCAGCAAACACTGTAGTACTCATTACAGGAGCAAGCACTGACGCGCTAAGTGTAATAGCACACATAGTTTTACGAAGCATATTCATGTCATCACCTTTTTAGTTGCTGTAAGACAACTTACTCTCTTTCAAAGTTATGAAGCTGAGTAAGCTCTTAATTCAAGACTCATATTAACCGACAAACTCTGTGCTAATCATTGAGAAAATAAGATATTTTGTTATGTTATTCATGTTGTTTGTAGAATTTCATTCATCATGATGAAGATGAATAAAAATAAATGCCATAAAAAAAGCCCACAAAATGTGGGCTTTTTTCGAGCTAAAACTTATACAGTTTCAACTTTTACGTAGCGACGGCCAAATTGACCTTTCACTTCGAATTTTACTACGCCGTCAGCAGTAGCAAATAAAGTATGGTCACGGCCCATACCAACATTTGCACCAGCGTGGAACTCTGTACCACGTTGACGAACGATGATGTTACCAGCAGTTACAGCTTGACCGCCGTAAACTTTAACACCTAACATTTTTGGGTTTGAATCACGACCGTTCTTCGTCGATCCACCGGCTTTTTTAGTTGCCATGTCTCTTACTCCTCGTGATTAGCCTGAAATACCAGTAATTTTCAACTCAGTGAACCATTGACGGTGACCTTGTTGTTTACGGTAGTGTTTACGACGACGCATTTTGATGATGCGGATTTTGTCGTGACGACCATGACCAATCACTTCTGCAGTTACTTTAGCGCCAGCTACAACTGGAGCACCGATTTGAATGTTGTCACCGTTTACAACCATTAATACATCATCAAATGTAATAGTCGCACCAGATTCAGCTTTCAATAATTCAACTTTAAGGGTTTCGCCCTCAACTACACGGTGCTGTTTACCACCGCTTTGGATTACTGCGTACATAATGTACTCCAATCAGCCCGTGTCGTCGTGTCGATAAAGGGATATATCGATCTTAAAACGATCGCCACTGGGGTTATACAAGGCGACAGATTTTAAGTGAAATTTGATCAAACGACAAGTATTTTCTATCTATCAGTAAAGCATGATCCCCTATTCTTACAAAATCAAACAGCTTGGACTGGAATTTAGCAGTTTTCATTGATTCTGAATGAAAATTAAAATACAGTTCCAAACACAAATTGCGTCAAGAACAAGTTGTATTAATGCTGATGTCATTAAATTTATTGTTTTGCCGAAAACATCGTATTTTGCTTAAATAAAGAACAAAAAACGCTTAAAAACAATAGAAATGATTAATATCAGCCACTTGTTAAGCTATGCAACACATCTTTAATTGATACACTAACGCCACTTATCTACCAATACGGGGTTTTTCTTCATATGGTCATCGATTTCAAGCAAGACATTCTTGCGCCTGTTGCTTCAGACTTCGCTGCGATGGATCACTTGATTAATGAAGGAATTAGCTCAAAAGTCGGTTTAGTCATGTCTGTCAGTAAACACGTCGTTGAAGCTGGCGGAAAGCGTATGCGCCCAATCATGTGTTTGCTTGCAGCACGTGCTTGTGGTTTAGATAACATGGCAAATGCACAGCGTTTAGCTGCAATCATTGAAATGTTACATACCGCGACACTAGTCCATGATGATGTGGTAGATGAATCTGGGCTTCGTCGTGGTCGCCCTACAGCAAATGCAACATGGAACAATCAAACAGCCGTTTTAGTTGGCGACTTCCTGATTGCTCGTGCTTTCGATTTACTGGTCGATTTAAACAACATGACTTTATTGAAAGACTTTTCAACAGGTACATGTGAAATTGCTGAAGGTGAAGTATTACAACTTCAATCGCAGCATCAACCAGATACAACTGAAGAAACTTATTTAAAAATTATTCATGGTAAAACGTCTCGCCTGTTTGAGCTGGCTACAGAAGGCGCTGCTATTTTGGCAGGGCAAGAAGCGTACCGCGAGCCATTAAGATTGTTTGCCGGTCATTTTGGTAATGCATTCCAAATTATTGATGATATTTTAGACTACACCTCTGATGCTGAAACATTAGGTAAAAATATTGGTGATGATTTAATGGAAGGTAAGCCAACTTTACCGTTAATTTCTGCATTAGCACGCTCAACAGGTGAAGAGCATGCGATTATTCGTCGCAGTATCGCAACCGGTGGAGTAGACCAACTATCTCAGGTCATCGAAATTGTACAGAAGTCTGGTGCTTTAGATTATTGCAACCAACGTGCCCAAGAAGAAACAGAAGCAGCACTGCAAGCTTTATCAAACCTACCCGATACACCGTATCGTCAGGCTTTGATTAACTTAACTCAGCTTGCTTTACATCGAATACAATAGATATTATTTTGCCTATGCATATAAATTTTTCAGATCTTTTTTTAAAAATAGAGAAACAGCTTGAGGATCCTCAAGCTGTCATTGATGAAAATCTACTGATTGAACTCGTCAATGTCATCCGACCATCCAACCCACAAGATACGGATGAAATTAATAAAAAAATACAGGCTTTTATTGAAAGTCTTTTGCGCACACCTACAGCGCCCTTCTTACTACAAACTTTTTTATTACGTTTAATTAATCGCTATAAGCAAGTTAGTTTATATGCTGATAGCGGAATCTTGTCTTTAGATGGTTTCTGGAACCAGCTTGGGCAAAGACTCGGAGCACATTTTTTACCTTTAATAGAAGATGCAAGCCAACTCAAAATATTAATTGGAAAAATTTTCTATTTAGAAAGTGACAAAATCTGGCTCAATAATATTGATGATGAAGATTGGGCAAATTTATTTAGTCTTATTGGGCAAAGCCAAAGTAATGTCGATGAGAAGTTAGTCATTCAAAGTGAAATGATTAAAGCCATTACAGTCCTATCTTATCGAATTAGTGGAATTGGTCTTTATCCCGAATTTATTAACGCTCAGCCAGAATTAACAGAATATGAGTCGCCGTTTTTAGTTCAGAACCGTGAAATTATTGAGTTTATTGAAAAGTATAAAAAACAAGAAATTTCTGAACATGAAATTGCAGTTATTTCCCCGCCCGATGCATCACAAGCATTTGTTATGCTAGAACAGTGCCGAGATGTCGTTTTAAAGATTCGCCGTGCGACCAAAAGAATTGGTGTCAGCTTAAGTTTGACTTACTTACTATCATTACTTGAGCAATGTCTTGATCGAATTGAGTTATTACTTTATCTGGTCGTAGATAACACTAAAGGAAAATATGTTTCTTTAGGACATCTGATTTCCGATTTAACCAAAGCACATTACAGCGAAAAAAGTGTTCGCTCATTACTCAGTACGACCAGTGAACTCATTGCTTTTCAGGTAACAGAAAATGCTAGCCGAACAGGTGAACATTACGTAAGTACAGATACCAAAGGCTTCTGGGGAATGTATAAAGCTGCCGCTGGTGCAGGTGTCATTATTGCCTTTATGGCATCTTTAAAAATTCTTGCTGCAAGAATGACAATGGCCCCGCTCATGCAAGCCTTTACTTTCAGTATGAATTATTCCCTAGGTTTCATTCTGATTCATGTTCTGCATTTTACAGTTGCGACCAAGCAACCCGCTATGACGGCGGCGGCTCTTGCTGCAACAGTGCAGCAACGTAAAGGCTCTAAAACGGCTCAAATTGCAGAGTTAGCGGCGCTTATTATTAATATTATCCGAACGCAATTTATTGCTATTTTAGGCAATATTTCAATTGCGATTCCTACTGCTGCACTCATTACTTTTGCTTGGCAGTTTTACCTTGATGAACCGTTATTAACCCATACTAAAGCAACATATCTTCTACACAGTTTAAACCCCTTTACTTCATTAGCAGTTCCACATGCGGCAATTGCTGGAGTATGTCTGTTTTTGTCAGGTCTCATTGCAGGATACTTTGACAACATGGCTGTTTACCGAAAAGTCGGCCCGCGTCTAAGAGCACATCGCCGTTTAGCTAGCTGGTTTGGGCAAGATCGCCTTAACCGTTTTGCTGAATATATTGAACGTAATTTAGGTGCGTTAGCCGGTAACTTCTTATTCGGTATTATGCTAGGAAGTATGGGGACCATAGGCTTTATCCTAGGTCTACCTTTAGATATCCGCCATATTGCCTTTGCATCTGCTAACTTTATTCAAGGTTTAATGACTATTAACGGCAGCCCAGATATCGGACTGATTATCGTATCCTTTCTTGGTGTGTTATGTATTGGTCTCACCAACTTATTTGTGAGTTTCACCTTAACGATTATTGTGGCATTACGAGCGCGTCGAGTCCGCTTTGAACAATGGAAACCTTTAGCCAAATTGGTCATGACCCATTTTTTAACTCGTCCAAGCGATTTTTTCTGGCCACCAAAACAACCATTAGAACTTGAAGAAAACACTTCAACAAATAACGGAAAAAAAGCAGACCACTAAGAATTTTGCTTTGTACACAAAATGTGATTTTCGTCAATTTTGTTGTGATTGTTTTTCCAAATGTTAAAAAATTTTCAAAATGAATTTTCGATGATCTATCAGGCTTGAAAAAAAGTGTACTGGCAAGTACACTTTTAACGGCTTTCAGTAGTAGACACTGCTTGAACAAGCAAAGGTATATACATGCCCTATTTATTGCTTTTTATTGGTTGTATTTTTTTAGGATTAGGTGTTCTTGGTCTTTTTGTACCAAGACTTCAATCTTTGGATCTTCTCACCGTTCAAATATTGAGTGAAAATCGATCAGATTATCTTAACTCTATTACGACCTTTCTAGCACGTGTAGGTGGTATGCCTTTTGTATGTTTTTTATCCTTATTGGTGTGTATATATCAAGCATGGTATAAAAAATATATTACTGTTATTTTCATTAGCGTGGGTGTTCTTGGCAGTATCATCACGGGTTGGCTGCTCAAGTGGTGTGTTGACCGTCCAAGACCTCCACAGGTATATCATATTGTCGAAAGTTATGGTGCATCGTTCCCAAGTGCACATAGTGTTTATGCATCAACACTGGCTTGTATGGCAATGATAATGTTATGCCATAAGCCCAACACTAACTCTCCTTATATCATTTTGATTTCCTGTCTTTGGTTTATCTGCATGGGGCTTTCAAGAATATATGCTGGAGTTCATTTTCCAACAGATGTACTCGCCGGTTGGGGCATAGGTTTTATTTGGATTGCACTGCTTTGGCTCTGGTTATTACAAACACAAAGTAGGTTAAGTAGAAAACAAATATATTTTTAGATTTTATCTAAACGAGGTGGAACAATGATGTCGGCTAAGCTTTGGGCTCCTGCCCTTACTGCTTGCGCATTAGCAACAAGTATCGCACTTGTTGGTTGTAGCAAAGGCTCCGATGAGAAACAGCAAGCTGCTGCTGCTCAGAAAATGCCGCCTGCAGAAGTAGGTGTTATTGTTGCTCAACCACAAAGTGTTGAACAAAGCGTTGAACTCTCCGGCCGTACTTCAGCATATCAAATTTCTGAAGTTCGCCCTCAAACAAGTGGTGTGATTTTAAAACGCTTGTTTGCTGAAGGAAGTTACGTTCGTGAAGGACAGGCTCTATATGAACTGGATTCTCGGACTAACCGTGCAACGCTTGAAAATGCAAAGGCTACCCTTTTACAACAACAGGCAAATCTAGCTTCACTACGTACTAAGTTAAACCGTTATAAGCAACTTGTTTCAAGTAACGCTGTATCTAAACAAGAGTATGACGACTTACTTGGTCAGGTTAATGTTGCCGAAGCACAAGTTTCTGCTGCAAAAGCTCAAGTAACGAATGCAAACGTTGATCTTGGCTACTCTACAATTCGCTCACCAATTTCTGGTCAGTCTGGACGTTCTTCTGTAACAGCAGGTGCTTTAGTCACTGCCAACCAAACTGAACCTTTAGTGACGATTCAACAGTTAGATCCGATCTATGTTGACATTAACCAGTCTAGTGCCGAGTTATTACGTTTACGTCAACAACTTAGCAAAGGCAGTTTAAACAATAGTAACAACACGAAAGTGAAATTGAAGCTCGAAGATGGTTCAACTTACCCAATCGAAGGACAACTTGCTTTCTCTGATGCTTCTGTAAATCAGGATACAGGAACGATTACTTTACGTGCCGTATTCTCAAACCCGAATCATCTGTTACTTCCAGGCATGTATACCACTGCACAGATTGTTCAAGGTGTAGTTCCTAATGCTTACCTGATTCCTCAAGCTGCAATTACACGTTTACCTACAGGTCAAGCTGTAGCAATGCTTGTTAATGCCAAAGGTGCTGTTGAGAGTCGTCCTGTTGAAACCTCTGGTGTTCAAGGACAAAACTGGATTGTGACTAACGGTCTTAAAGCTGGTGATAAAGTGATTGTTGACGGTGTTGCCAAAGTTAAAGAAGGGCAAGAAGTTTCAGCAAAACCTTACCAAGCTCAACCAGCGAATCCACAAGGTGCAGCTCCAAATGCGACAAAACCGGCTCAATCAGGTAAACCTCAAGCAGAACAGAAAGCATCTAATGCATAAGGGGTAGATTGAATGGCACAATTTTTTATTCATCGCCCCATTTTTGCGTGGGTGATTGCATTAGTCATTATGTTGGCGGGTATTCTCACGCTAACAAAAATGCCTATTGCACAGTATCCGACGATTGCACCACCGACAGTTACAATTGCTGCAACTTATCCTGGTGCATCTGCTGAGACTGTTGAAAACACCGTAACCCAGATCATTGAACAACAAATGAATGGTCTAGATGGTTTACGCTACATTTCATCTAACAGTGCTGGTAACGGTCAGGCCTCTATTCAATTAAACTTTGAACAAGGTATTGATCCAGATATTGCACAGGTTCAGGTTCAAAACAAATTGCAATCTGCAACTGCGCTTTTACCTGAAGATGTACAGCGTCAAGGTGTAACAGTAACTAAATCTGGTGCAAGCTTCTTGCAAGTTATTGCATTCTACTCACCAGATAACAGCCTTTCTGACTCGGACATTAAAGACTACGTAAACTCATCAATTAAAGAACCACTTAGCCGTGTTGCTGGTGTGGGTGAGGTACAGGTCTTTGGTGGTTCATACGCAATGCGTATCTGGCTTGATCCAGCTAAGTTAACCAGTTATCAACTTACTCCTAGTGATATTGCGACAGCTTTACAAGCGCAAAACTCACAAGTAGCAGTAGGTCAATTAGGTGGTGCACCAGCTGTACAAGGTCAAGTGCTTAATGCAACAGTGAATGCACAAAGTTTGCTGCAAACACCTGAACAGTTTAAAAATATCTTCTTAAAGAACACAGCATCTGGTGCTGAGGTTCGTTTAAAAGATGTTGCGCGTGTAGAGTTAGGTTCTGATAACTATCAGTTTGACTCGAAGTTTAACGGTAAACCTGCTGGTGGTCTTGCAATTAAAATTGCAACTGGTGCCAACGCACTTGATACCGCAGAAGCTGTCGAACATCGTTTATCTGAATTACGTAAGAACTATCCAACAGGTCTTGCAGATAAACTAGCTTATGACACGACTCCATTTATTCGTCTTTCAATTGAAAGTGTTGTACACACATTAATTGAAGCGGTAGTTTTAGTATTCATTGTGATGTTCTTGTTCTTACAGAACTGGCGCGCAACGATTATTCCAACACTTGCTGTACCTGTTGTTGTGTTAGGTACATTTGCTGTTATTAATATCTTTGGCTTCTCAATTAACACCTTAACCATGTTCGCCATGGTATTGGCAATTGGTCTTCTGGTCGATGACGCCATCGTTGTGGTCGAAAACGTCGAACGTGTTATGAGTGAAGAGCATACCGATCCGGTCACGGCGACGTCACGATCAATGCAACAGATTTCTGGCGCGTTAATTGGTATTACAAGCGTATTAACAGCCGTATTCGTACCAATGGCATTCTTTGGTGGTACAACTGGTGTAATTTACCGTCAGTTCTCGATTACCCTTGTAACAGCAATGGTTCTATCGTTAATTGTAGCGTTAACATTTACACCGGCACTTTGTGCAACCATTTTAAAACAGCATGATCCTAACAAAGCACCAAGCAATAATATTTTTGCTCGTTTCTTTAGAGGCTTTAACAATGGTTTTGACCGCATGTCGCATAGCTACCAAAATGGTGTTAACCGCATGCTTAAGGGCAAAATCTTCTCTGGCGTGCTTTACGCTGTAGTTATTGCTTTATTAGTGTTCTTGTTCCAAAAACTCCCATCTTCATTCTTACCAGAAGAAGATCAGGGTGTGGTAATGACACTTGTTCAATTACCGCCAAATGCAACGCTTGACCGTACAGGTAAAGTGATTGACACCATGACAAACTTCTTCATGAATGAAAAAGATACTGTGGAATCTATTTTCACCGTTTCGGGCTTCTCATTCACAGGTGTGGGTCAAAATGCTGGTATCGGCTTCGTTAAATTGAAAGACTGGAGTGAACGTACTTCACCAGAAACTCAAATTGGTGCATTGATTCAGCGTGGTATGGCATTGAACATGATCGTTAAAGACGCATCTTACATCATGCCTTTACAGCTTCCAGCAATGCCTGAACTCGGTGTAACAGCCGGATTCAACTTGCAACTTAAAGATTCAAGTGGTCAAGGTCATGAGAAACTTATTGCTGCACGTAATACGATCTTAGGTTTGGCTGCACAAGATAAACGTCTTGTGGGTGTTCGCCCTAATGGTCAAGAAGATACACCTCAGTATCAAATTAATGTAGACCAAGCTCAAGCTGGAGCGATGGGTGTGAGTATTGCCGAAATTAACAATACAATGCGTATTGCATGGGGTGGCTCATACATTAACGACTTCGTTGACCGTGGCCGTGTGAAAAAAGTTTATGTTCAAGGTGATGCGGGTAGTCGTATGATGCCTGAAGACTTAAACAAGTGGTATGTACGTAATAACAAAGGCGAAATGGTACCGTTCTCTGCATTTGCTACTGGCGAATGGACATATGGTTCTCCACGTCTTGAACGTTATAACGGCGTGTCATCGGTTAACATTCAAGGTACACCTGCACCTGGCGTGAGCTCTGGTGACTCAATGAAAGCGATGGAAGAAATTATTGCTAAGTTACCATCTATGGGCTTACAAGGTTTCGACTATGAATGGACAGGTTTATCACTTGAAGAACGTGAGTCTGGTGCTCAAGCTCCATTCTTATATGCGCTTTCATTGTTAATCGTTTTCCTTTGCTTGGCTGCATTGTATGAAAGCTGGTCTATTCCGTTCTCGGTTTTACTTGTAGTACCACTCGGTATTATTGGTGCAATCGTATTAACTTACTTGGGTATGATTATTAAAGGAGATCCAAATCTCTCAAATAACATTTACTTCCAGGTAGCGATGATCGCGGTAATCGGTCTTTCTGCAAAAAATGCGATCTTGATTGTTGAGTTCGCAAAAGAGCTGCAGGAAAAAGGTGAAGACCTGATTGAAGCAACTTTACATGCTGCAAAAATGCGTTTACGTCCAATCATCATGACTACCCTTGCCTTCGGTTTCGGTGTACTTCCGCTTGCCCTTTCAACAGGCGCAGGTGCAGGAAGTCAGCACTCTGTTGGTTACGGTGTACTCGGTGGCGTACTCAGTGCAACGTTCTTAGGTATCTTCTTTATCCCTGTATTCTATGTGTGGATTCGTAGTATCTTTAAGTACAAACCAAAAACCATAAACACTCAGGAGCATAAATCGTGATGCAAAACGTATGGTCTATTTCAGGTCGTAGCATTGCGGTATCTGCACTTGCGCTTGCTTTGGCAGCTTGTCAAAGCATGCGCGGCCCAGAACCAGTCGTGAAAACCGATATTCCACAAAGCTATGCATATAGCGCTTCTGGTACGTCTATTGCTGAACAGGGTTACAAACAGTTCTTTGCTGACCCTCGTTTGCTCGGAGTGATTGATTTGGCACTTGCCAACAACCGCGACTTACGTACAGCAACGCTCAATATCGAACGTGCTCAACAGCAATATCGAATTACACAGAACAATCAGCTTCCAACAATCGGAGCAAGTGGTAGTGCAATTCGTCAGGTTTCTCAAAGCCGTGATCCGAATAACCCCTACTCTACTTATCAAGTAGGTCTGGGTGTAACTGCCTATGAGCTTGATTTTTGGGGCCGCGTACGTAGCTTAAAAGATGCTGCGTTAGATAGTTATCTTTCAACGCAAAGCGCACGTGATTCGACTCAAATCAGTCTAATCAGTCAAGTGGCTCAAGCGTGGTTGAACTATTCTTTTGCAACTGCCAACTTACGACTTGCAGAGCAAACGCTTAAAGCACAGCAAGATTCTTACAATCTCAACAAAAAACGTTTTGATGTGGGCATCGATAGTGAAGTTCCACTACGTCAGGCACAGATTTCTGTAGAAACTGCACGTAATGATGTAGCGAACTACAAAACACAGATTGCTCAAGCGCAAAACTTGTTGAACTTGTTAGTTGGCCAATCAGTTCCACAAAACTTGTTACCAACCCAACCTGTAAAACGCATTACGCAACAAAATGTATTTACAGCGGGTTTACCAAGCGACTTACTTAACAACCGTCCAGATGTAAAAGCTGCTGAATATAACTTAAGCGCTGCTGGTGCGAATATCGGTGCTGCAAAAGCACGTTTATTCCCAACCATTAGCTTAACGGGTTCTGCAGGTTATGCATCAACTGACTTAAGTGATCTATTTAAGTCTGGTGGTTTTGTATGGTCAATTGGTCCAAGCTTAGACTTACCAATCTTTGACTGGGGCACTCGTCGTGCCAATGTGAAAATTTCTGAAACTGATCAGAAAATTGCATTGTCTGATTATGAAAAATCAGTTCAGTCTGCGTTCCGCGAAGTTAATGACGCGCTTGCAACTCGTGCCAACATTGGTGAGCGTTTAACAGCTCAACAACGTCTAGTAGAAGCAACTAACCGCAACTACACACTTTCAAATGCCCGCTTCCGTGCTGGTATTGATAGTTACTTGACAGTTCTTGATGCACAGCGTTCATCTTATTCAGCAGAACAAGGTTTGTTATTGCTTCAACAAGCAAACTTAAACAACCAAATCGAGTTATACAAAACTCTAGGTGGTGGTTTAAAAGCAAATACTTCAGATACAGTGGTTAATCAACCATCTAGTGCTGAACTTAAAAAGCAATAAGTTTTAAATAACTTATTCACAAAAGCTCACTTCGGTGGGCTTTTTTATTGCAACTCATCTGAATATTTTTTATCTTGAAACCTTAAGAATTTAGATTGATAAAAAACAATGTTATTGAGTAATTTAGAAAGTGTTCCAGGCCACCAAATTTTAAAGCAGCTGGATGTTGTTTACGGAAGTACCGTTCGTAGTAAACATGTTGGCCGTGACTTGATGGCAAGCTTAAAAAATATCGTGGGTGGTGAACTTACGGGTTATACCGAATTATTAGAAGAATCTCGCCAAGAAGCCATGCAGCGTATGATTGTAAAAGCTCAGCAACTTGGTGCGAATGCAATTGTGGGTATTCGTTTTTCAACTTCAAATATTGCCCAAGGTGCTTCTGAGTTATTTGTGTATGGCACAGCAGTGGTTGTGCAGCCTCAAGCACCTCATCTACCCGATCCATTTAATGCATAGGTAGAAAATGGACAATCTTATTTTTCAGCTTGTTATTTTTCTCATTCTTTTCAGCATTGGTTGGGCTTTTGGCCGCCATATTGAACGAAAACATTTGAATGAACTTCTAGAAAAAGAGCAACAATTTGCCCATATCAGAATTGATACCAATCGCTTTGCAACAAGCGATCAGCTAGGCCACTTTATTAGCAGTAATGTTGTGATTTCTCATGATTACTTTAAATATGTATTGGCATCTATAAAAAATGTTTTGGGCGGAAGACTGACCAGTTATGAAAGTATTGTTGAACGTGCTCGCCGAGAGGCAATTGTACGTTTAAAACAACAAGCCCATACCGCAGGAGCTACTCATATTATGGGAGTTCGGCTGAGTACAACCGAACTCGGAATGCAAGGCGGAATGGTCGAAGTTTTTGCTTATGGAACAGCAGTTAAAGATTAATACTGCCCAACCTCAGAAAAATGAATACGTGGATTGCCAATATTTTTAGTTAAATGTTGGCAAATTCGGGTAATTTTCCAACGGTCTTGTTGTTTCGCCAAAGTAAAATAATAACGACCAAAAGAATGAAAATAATCATTTTCTGAAAAACGATAAATTTGATAATTACATTCTAGCCATGCTTGATCTTGTTCAATCCGAATTAGAGGATTGCTCAAATTGTGTTGTAGTCGTAAATGGGACAAGGCTTGCTGCCGAGAGCCTTTATATTCATGACAAGACACGACACATAAAGGTTCTCCTCTAAATTGGAAATAGTCCACCTCAAGTTGATCTGCCAATAACTCATCAAAAGCGTCCCAATTTTTCTGGTCAAAGACCAATTGAAAACGCGTGACGACTTCTAATATACGGTGATAATCCTGATCCATGGTGAACCTTCTATGCGGGTTTTTCACCAATTTAGCACGGCAAAATCACTTTTTTATTTTACTTTTGTTTTCCGAATCATTTTATAAAGAAGTTTTGGTGACATCCGAGAAACCATTACACCTAGTTTTTCTTTAGCCCCACCCACAACAATATATTCTTGACCCTGTACTAAAGCTTTTACAGCCTGCTCTGCAAAAACATCTGCCTCTAAACCATTTTCAATTGCTTCGTCTTGATGGCCTTGAGGTTCCCCTGCACCATTGAGTGCATTAAAAGAAACATTAGTTTTTACAAAACCCGGGAAAATAACTGAAACTTCGACACCTTGATCTGAGACCTCAGCACGTAAACTATTTGCCCACATATGAATTGCCGCTTTAGCAGCCGAGTAGCTTGCACGGTACTGTGTTCCTAATAAACCCGCTACACTCGACACAAATACAACTCGGCCAGACTTTTGTTTTAGCATGGTCGGTAATACTGTTTTAGTTAACGCGACTTGTGAAAAATAATCGACTTCCATAATGGCGCGTTCGGTTGCCATTGTCGTATCTTTAATTAAAGCGCGTTGGCTTAAACCTGCATTATTGATGAGCCAGTCAATACGGCCTTTCGCCTTTAAAATCTGCTTGTAAGCCTCTTGAACCTGCTTTTCATCAGTAATATCTGCAACGACAGACAAATGATGATCGGGATTTAATAAACCAACCCGAACTTCTTCTAATTCTTCAAAACGACGTGAGGTCAAAATCAACTTTGCCCCTTGTAAAGCCAACTCTCCTGCTAAAGCCTTACCCAAACCAGAAGATGCGCCCGTAATCCATACCACTTTATTTTGCAAAGTATCAAGTTTGGCCATGTGATGTTCCTATTATCTTTTTAAATTATGCTGCTTGATGCATGAAGGCCAAAAAGTGGTTGATATAATGAGTTGCTGTGGTCTGATCGACCTGTGTCCCTAACTTTTCCAAACGTTTATAGCCCAAATGCGTCGTCATGTTGATGACTCCGTTAAGAGTTTTATCGACAACCAAATTAAATTTTAAACGCTTTTTAGGCTCACGTACTAGGCTTGTTACGCCTAAATCCACAATTTGTATGAGCGTTTCAAATGCAGCCGTAATACTTTGCATATTACCGTCACGAATTTGCTGTGTAAGGGTTTCAGCTTGTTGCACCAGTTGAAGTGTAACTGGATAGGTAATATAAACTTGCTGCCCTTGCTCTTTCATGAGTGATGTCATGTAGTCAACTAAGGGTAAAAGACGTTCATTTCCAAAGAATGAAACCGACCAAGGCATGTATTTTCGAAAAGTCTCTAAAACTTGCTGAATAACTTTTTCAGACTCAGCTTGTTGTTTTGGAGACATGCTTGCATTTCCTGACTGTAAAAGCACTGAAAAGACCTGCTCAATAATTTCACAAGAAAGATCAGACAATACATCCCCTAAAACTTTTGCCTGACTTTGACTTACTCCATCATGTAGTTTTTGCCGAATGGC
The DNA here is from genome assembly GCF_027854635.1 of Acinetobacter sp. AOR43_HL. Taxonomy (NCBI): domain Bacteria; kingdom Pseudomonadati; phylum Pseudomonadota; class Gammaproteobacteria; order Moraxellales; family Moraxellaceae; genus Acinetobacter; species Acinetobacter sp. AOR43_HL. Next base: position 35,684 of record NZ_JAKTHX010000009.1, on the reverse strand, counting down.
CTCGAATTGGGTATAAGTCGAATCGGAAATTTTCAAAAAAACTTCATAACTCATCAGCAGCATCCTTTTTCAATTCTTTTGTAATTTTTGTGCCGTGTCGCCACACGATTAAATTGTGATCCATCTTTCATAAATCTACCGTTTTTTGAAAAAAATACAAAACCGTTTATCTGTTTTCAGCACATTAATTTCGAGGCATTTTTTTGCTACAATAGATGCAATTTTTTATGCATATTCGATCTAAGCTACTATGACTGACGCTCAAACCGCTCAAAATATTGCAACCACATACGATCCAACCGAGATCGAAAAGAAGTGGTACAAAACGTGGGAAGAACAAGGTTACTTTAAACCTTCTGGTCACGGTGAATCATTCTGTATCATGATTCCGCCACCAAACGTCACTGGTAGTTTGCACATGGGCCATGGTTTTAACAATGCCATTATGGATGCCCTCACCCGTTATAACCGCATGATGGGTAAAAACACTTTGTGGCAACCAGGTACAGACCATGCTGGTATTGCAACTCAAATGGTTGTTGAGCGTCAACTTGGCTTACAAGGTGTAACTCGTCATGACTTGGGTCGTGATAAGTTCATCGAAAAAGTTTGGGAATGGAAAGAACAATCTGGCGGCACAATTACGAAACAAATCCGTCGTTTAGGTTCTTCGGTAGACTGGTCACGTGAACGCTTCACGATGGACGAAGGTTTATCAAACGCAGTTAAAGAAGTATTCGTTCGTTTGCACGAAGACGGTTTAATTTACCGCGGTAAGCGCCTAGTAAACTGGGACCCTAAACTTCAAACAGCACTTTCTGACCTTGAAGTAGAAAGCAAAGAAGAAAAAGGCTCACTTTGGCACTTTAAATATTTCTTTGAAGACAAATCAGTCAAAACTCAAGACGGCAAAGACTATTTAGTTGTTGCAACAACTCGTCCTGAAACTTTACTCGGTGATACTGCGGTTGCTGTTCATCCTGAAGATGAGCGTTATGCACACCTTGTTGGTAAAAATATTGTATTACCAATTACTGGTCGTTTAATTCCGATCGTTGCAGATGACTACGTTGAAAAAGACTTCGGTACTGGCTGTGTAAAAATCACGCCTGCTCATGACTTCAATGACTATGACCTAGGTAAACGCAATAGCTTGCCTATCATTAATATCTTCAACAAAAACGCCGAAGTTTTAGGTGAATTTGAATATATTGCAAAAGCTGGCGAACAAATTTCTAAAACGATTACTGCACCTGCGGACTATGCTGGTTTAGAGCGTTTTGAAGCACGTAAAAAATTAGTTGCTCAAGCTGAAGCTGAAGGCTGGTTAGATCAAATCCAACCGTATGACTTAAAAGCGCCACGTGGCGACCGTTCAGGTGTGATCATTGAGCCATTATTAACTGACCAATGGTACGTAAAAATTGCTCCGCTTGCTGAACCTGCAATTGAAGCAGTTCAAGATGGCCGTATTAAGTTTGTTCCAGAACAGTACAGCAACATGTACATGGCGTGGATGCGTGATATTCAAGACTGGTGTATTTCACGTCAGCTTTGGTGGGGTCACCGTATTCCAGCTTGGTACGATGCAAATGGCAACATCTATGTTGGCCGTAACGAAGAAGAAGTACGCGCGAAAAACAACATCGCGGCTGACGTTGAACTTAAACAAGACGAAGACGTTCTTGATACATGGTTCTCATCTGCACTTTGGACATTCTCAACTTTAGGTTGGACTGGCGACGCACAAAAAGATGCAGCAAATGATTTCTTAAAAACTTTCCACCCTACAGATGTGTTGGTGACTGGTTTTGACATCATTTTCTTCTGGGTTGCCCGCATGATCATGATGACCCTGCACTTCATGAAAAATGAAGATGGTTCATCTCAAGTTCCATTTAAGACTGTTTACGTTCACGGCTTGGTGCGTGATGGTGAAGGTCAAAAAATGTCGAAGTCTAAAGGTAACGTACTTGACCCATTAGACTTGATTGACGGTATTGATTTAGAAAGCTTAGTTGCAAAACGTACAACTGGCCTCATGAACCCGAAAGATGCTGCGAAGATTGAAAAATCAACGCGCAAAGAGTTCCCAGAAGGTATTAATGCTTATGGTACTGACGCAGTTCGTTTCACGTTCTGTGCACTTGCAAACACTGGTCGTGACATCAAGTTCGACTTAAAACGTGTTGAAGGCTACCGTAACTTCTGTAACAAAATCTGGAACGCGACTCGTTTCGTTCTGATGAATGTTGAAGGTCAAACTGTTGGTACTGACGCTCGCCCTGATCTATGGGAACTTCCAGAACAATGGATTATCAGCCGTCTGCAAAAAGCAGAAGCCGCTGTACATCAAGCGTTTGCAACGTATCGTTTAGACCTTGCTGCTCAAGCGATTTACGACTTTATTTGGAATGAATACTGTGACTGGTACGTTGAGTTAACGAAACCAGTTCTTAACGATGCAGAAGTTTCAGAAGAGCGTAAAGCTGAAGTACGTCGTGTATTGCTTGCAGTCATGGAAGCATCATTACGTTTGGCTCATCCATTAATGCCGTATTTGACAGAAGAAATCTGGCAGACGCTTGCACCAATGCTTGGTCAAGGCGGCCCAACGATTATGACTGCTCAATACCCTATTCCTGAGCAAGCAAAAATCAATGAACAAGCTGAAGCAGACATGCAATGGCTTCAAGGTTTGATTGGTGCAGTACGTAACATTCGTGGTGAGTTGGGCTTAGGTAATGCACGCTTGTTGCCAGTATTACTTCAAAACACTTCTGACGCTGAACGTGAACAAATTATTCGTATTGAAGCATTGTTCAAAGCCTTGGCTAAAGTTGAAAGCATTGAATTTTTGAATAAAGATCAAGAACTGCCATTATCTTGCTCTAGCGTTGTAAGCCATGCATCGGTATTTGTACCAATGAAAGGCTTAATCGACCCTAAAGCTGAGCTTGCTCGTTTGCAAAAAGATTTGGATAAAATCCAAAAGCAACACGACCAAATCGCGGGCAAACTTGCAAATGAAGGCTTTGTATCTAAGGCACCAGCGGCTGTTGTTGAAGGTGAAAAAGCGAAGCTTGCTGAATTTGCTGCCCAGTTAGAGAAAGTGAAAGCGAATATGGAGCAAATTGCTGCGCTTTAAGCTTTTTAGTCGAATAAACCCAGAATCTGTGCAAGCAGGTTCTGGGTTTTCTATATTTAAAAATCACTTTTCTGTAGAATCAGCATATGAAGATGCCATGTTTTTATATAACCTTCCAATAAAGGTAAATTTTCATTAATTTCTTTATGAAACAGCAGATTAAAATCACATAAGAATAAATCAGCTATATCTTGATAAGTAAATCCTATAAATTTTGTAGGTTCTCTAATAACCCACTCATCATAAATTCCCAATAAATCAACTACAAGAATTCCACCTTCAGAAAGAGCATTTATCATTCGTTTAATTACGCTATAAAAATAACTTGGGTTACAAAAGAACAGACTTGATGAAGCAATAATTAAGCTTGCAGATGGGAAATTAAAGTCTTCAAAAGATTCATGATAGAAAGTAAATTTAGAGTCATCTTTGAATCGCTCAGCACAGACTTTTTGTGCATCAATTGAAATATCAAAAGCATGAACATTAAATCCCTTTGAGAGTAGATAAGCAGATTCATTGCCAGCGCCACAGCCACAATCGATAGCAACTAAAGGCAAGTTAGGAAAATAACCTAAAGCCTTTTCTAAAATAGGTCTATGTTTAAGTTCTCTTGATAATTGAATAAATTTTTCATTCATAAAACCGATCTTTTAATTTTTATAATTTTCACACTATATTTTATAAAGAATATAACCACAATGATTTCTTATTTTTAGAAGCTACCGACTAAATCACGGGCCAACTTGCAAAAGTGAAAAAGCGAGCTTGTTGAATTTGCTGCTCAGTTAAAGAAAGTTAAAGCAGATATGGAACAAATTGCTATGCTGTAACACAGTAGTTGAGTTCAAAAATTCCCTCGCTTGAGGGGATTTTTTATTTAAGAAAAATATTAAACTTTGCAAATATAGACTCGATTTCATCTTTTTTATATTTCTGCATAAGAAAATCCATACCTCCCTTACCAACATGGGACCATCTATCATCCTTATCATATTTTGAATAAACTTCATTAAAATAATGATCAATATCTGTAAGCATCATTAATTCACGCACAAAGCCTAAAGTGGTTTTTGAATATGGAAATTCATATTGTTCTTTTATTGATTTAATAATTTTATCAAGTTCACCTAAATTTTTTATACCAAACAAATTCAACTCTTTTAAAACTTTTAAATTAACTTCCTTATCCAAATCATTTATTTTCTTTGTGTATTCAGGGTATTTTTCATAAATAAGAGTTTTTATGCCAATTGTACTTAACTCATATTCTTGCTTATCTAAATTTTTCTTAAGCTGATTCGCGTAATCTTCAATTTCTACTGTTAAACGATTAAACTCTAAATCAGCAGACTCTAATAAACCTGAAAGTAATTTAAAACGACGGTTCAAATGTGAAGGTAATTTCCCTCCTAATTTATATCCACGATCATGCTCAATTTCCGCCCATGCATGTTCTAAAGCCGTTCTAACTTGAATTTCAAAACATAATCCTTTGTAAGCAGTAAACTCTGGTAAATTACCTCTTACTTTCCCCACATCACATACAAAATGAACAGAGCGATAACCAACCTTTTCTTCACCTAATTTTTCAGATTTATTTACACTATCAGCAGGATGAACATTAAACATAGTCTGAATTAGTTCGCAAACTTTTTGCACATCAGCTTCAATTAAAGTAATTACACGAATACCAGCTAAATCAGTCATTAATTCTGGGCTGTAATCTTTTTCGGCAAGTTTATCATTAATCTTTTTTAGAAAACTTTTCTTAGTTTTGTGTCTATAAGGTACATCGACAAAACTGATTTTTTGAGAAACTAAAGAATTTTTAAGTGTTACCGCAATAATTTCTGCTAATCCTTTGTAAGGATCAATATTATTATCATACCAAAGCCCATGATCTTCTTTATTTTTAACATCGACTTTTGAATTCATAATAATCCCATAATCTATTTATCCAAACTCTTTTAAATAATTCTCTTATAAAAATTACTTTTTAGAAATTTAACTTTAACTCTTCATTTTTATCATAATAGGAAAAAATATTTAACTACTTCCTCATATGATTTGAATATTTTCTCTTCTTTTAAGTGAAGATCAGATCAAGGTTTATAAAACCCCGTGCCCCAACAACATCTTTAGCCCACTCACCTTTTTCATGTGCTTTAAACGTTCCTTTTCCCATTTCACCTGCTCCTTTAACTCAGCACAATCAGCATCTATAGCTTTATAAACGTCACTAATATGTACATGCTCTGCTTTAACATTCTTGGCTAACTGAAAAGAATCTAAAATCTCAGCTATTTGACTTTCAAGCTGCTGACTTTGTGTATCCAATGCCAGTTTATAAAACCGCAACTGCTCAGCAGATAACTCTTTAGCGCCTAGCCCTTTATTCTGTTCAAGCTGTAACTGGAGTTTGAGTAAATAAAACAAATCCTGCTTTTCGTAGGCCTGACTTGCTTGTTGAAACAACTCAGTTTTTTCTTCTTTTTTAGTTTCATCTTGCTCACGGTCTGGGTGAATCATCGCGGCAATTTTTAAATAAACTGTTTTGAGCGACTGCGCTGCCATTTGCTCGGCGTGTTCACGTTTCTGTTGCTGTCTTTGCTGTTTGGCTTGTTCACGTGCGTGTTGCTGCTCGGCAGCATACTGTTCAAAGTCTTCTTCAAGTTCTGGACTTTCATCAACGCTTTCTTTGTATTCAGATTTTATTGAATGAGCTTTTTTATTCTTTTTTACCGACTCTTGTGCATGTTGCTGATAAAAGGTATCGATTTGCTTCACCAACTCCAACTGTTCAGCAGATAGCGTTTTGGAGTGCTTCAACATTTGTGCAAGCTGGGCATTTTTTTCATCTAGTTGTTGCATGTCTGCTTTGGAAAACTCATGACTATGCAACATATTCCAAAGTTGCTTTAACTGTTGGAATAACACTTCATGCAAATCGCCATACACAGGCAACAGTTTTTGCCGAATGTGCTGTTGAATCTCAGCTTGTGCATTTTGCCATGTGCTCAGGCTAACTTTTTGCTGCTCTATTTTATCAATCAGGTGATTCAGTTTTTTCTGCTGTGCAGATGGCTCAGACCTTTGCTGCAAGCTCACTTTAAGATCAAAGGACATACTCATCCACCTGAAAAAGAAAAAAGTGTAGCAATAATCAGATGAGGAAGGTAGCCAAGCATTCTTTAAGTGTTAAAAAGCCTAAAATTTATATCTTAAGAAATCCACCAAATGACCAGTGGCAAAGTCACGGCAGCACATAGAGTTTGAAAGCTAATTACCGCCGCCATAAGCTGACTATCTCCGCCTAAAACTTTGGTTAAAATGTATGAAGCAGAAGCAGTCGGTAGCGCAAAGAAAATGACTAAAATCTGTGTTTGCAAACTTGGTAAACCAAACCACGTACAGACCGCGTAAGCCAATGCAGGCACTGCTAAAAGTCGTGCAAACGTGTCTGCTACCAATACCACAATGTCTTTTTTAATTTGCATAAACTGTAAAGCTGCGCCAACACATAACAACCCTAGTGGCAAACTCGACACTGAAAAAAGCTTAATAAACTGAGTAAAGCCTTCCCAAATAGGAATGTGAAGTGCATTGACTGCGGCTCCGACCACACATGATGCAATCAACGGGTTTTTAATGAGTGCAATCAAAACAGGTTTAATTGCCATGTGTTCTTTAGAGGTTAGAGCAAGCACCGAAATAACATTTACAAGCGGAATGCAAAGCGCCAATAAAATTGCCAGAATTGCCATTCCTTCAGTTTTAAAAAGTGAAGTGACTAGAGCCAAACCAATATAGGTATTAAAGCGAACCATACTTTGTACGTGCACACCGAAACGTGCAGGCGGTATGTGCCAAAACATTCGAAGTATGTATAAAAAGGCGGTCACTGTTAAAACCACAATCAACATCGCAATAATGGCTGTACTTAAGCTTTGTAAGTCAATTTTTGTGGTCGATAGCGTACTAAAAAGCAAAGCTGGAAATAAAATATAGTAATTTAGCTTCTCTGCCCCAGCCCAAAACTCATCGCTAAAAAAACGATATTTTTTAAATAAGTATCCCGATGCAATTAATGCAACTAAGGGAAATAGAGATAAAACAATGCTATTCATTTCTTTACTCGAGTTTTATTAGGGCTTGCTGTTTTGGCAATTAGCTTGGTTTAGTCATATATTAAAGATAATGAAAACTCATGATAAAATGAGTTTTTACTCATAATAAATACAACATGACCTTTACCCAACTTGAAATTTTCGCACTCATTGCCGAACTGAAAAGCTTTACAGCTACCGCAGAAAAATTGGGAATTTCTCAGTCAGCAGTTTCTCATGCGCTTAAATCATTAGAACAACAATGGGGCATTAACCTCATTTCACGAACTCAAAGCGATATTGAGCTGACTACGACAGGTCAGCAGTTATTGACTCATGTAAAAGAGCTATTGAGTATTTCCGATACATTAGAAAAAGAAGTGGCTGCTATCCACGGTTTAAATGAAGGCACATTACGTATTGGTTCGTTTGGGGCGTCATCCTCTATTTATTTACTGCCTGAAATTTTAGAAACCTTTCGGCAGCGTTACCCCAAAATCGAAATTTATATCGATGAAGGCGAAGATAAAGAAGTTGCTCAGTGGTTATTGGAACGGCGCATAGAGGTTAGTTTTCTAATTATGCCAGATGAGCGTTTTGATACATTCCCTTTAATTGAAGACCGTTTTGTTGCCCTAATTCCGAATGGTTACTCGCTTGCACAGCAACTCTATATTGATCCAGTACAGCTAGAAAACTGCCCTTTTATTATGACAATGGCGGGTAGTCGACATCAGGTCGAATTAATTTTAAAAAACTTTAATGTGAAGCCAGACATTAAATTTTATGTTTCCCAAATTCTAAGTATCGTCAGTATGGTCCACAACCAGTTAGGGATTTCGATTGTCTCTGATATGGTGCTCACCAAAGAGTTACTGTCACTCTATCCAAATGTAGTTAAACGCCCTTTTAAACCAAACCTTAAACGTTCTATTGGTCTCGCAGTCAAGAATAAAAAGCACATGAGTCCCGCTGCAAAAGCTTTTATTGAAGTCGCACAATCGGTTTGGTCAGATCATTAAATGATTACAGATAATTTTTAAGAATTTGATAACGAACTCTTTCAGGTCATTTTATAAGCGCATTAGATGACTTGTAACATAAAAAGCGCCAAAACTACCCCTCTTTAACCAAATCAACGCACCATTTATCGCCAAAAACCACTTATTTAATCCAAATTGGTGCGCTTATTGCATATTCACTTTTATGCAATTGAGTTTGTTTCGACAAACTTAGGTTTTTAGATTCCTTAAATCTATTTTGGTGCAATTTACAAACCCAGATTTGTTCCAAAATGGAATTTAGCACTTTTTTCGAGCATGCTATGCAAAATGTAGATCTATTTTTCTTATTACTTGGTGCAGTTTTGGTTCTTGCCATGCACGCAGGTTTTGCATTCTTGGAACTTGGTACGGTTCGCCATAAAAATCAGGTGAACGCACTTAGTAAAATTCTGACTGACTTTGCCCTTTCCGCAATCGCATATTTCTTTGTTGGCTACTACATCTCTTATGGCCAGCACTTCTTCCATGATGGTACGGTTTTATCAAGTGATCATGGCTACAACCTCATGCGTTGCTTCTTTTTACTTACTTTTGCTGCGGCAATTCCTGCCATTATTTCGGGTGGTATTGCTGAACGTGCAAAAATGCGTTCACAAGCAATTGCAACACTCGCTTTAGTTGCGCTGGTATATCCATTTTTCGAAGGTATAGTCTGGAATGGCAACTACGGTCTGCAAAAGTGGTTAGAAACAACCTTTGGCGCAGCTTTTCACGACTTTGCGGGTTCAGTCGTAGTTCATGCCATGGGCGGTTGGATTGCACTTGCTGCTGTCATTCTATTGGGTGCACGTTCTGGTCGTTATAAGAAAGATGGTCGTGTAAGTGCTCATCCACCTTCTTCTATTCCATTTTTGGCACTTGGCTCATGGATTTTAATTGTCGGCTGGTTTGGCTTTAACGTGATGAGTGCTCAGCGTGTTGATGCTATTTCTGGCTTAGTTGCCATTAACTCACTTATGGCAATGGTTGGCGGTACGATTACAGCAAATGCGATTGGGAAAAATGACCCTGGTTTCTTACACAACGGCCCACTTGCTGGTTTAGTCGCAATCTGTGCAGGCTCTGACATTGTTCATCCAATCAGTGCACTTGTGATTGGTGGTGCAGCTGGGGCTATGTTTGTGTATCTATTCACTTATACTCAAAACAAACTTAAAGTTGACGATGTGTTAGGTGTATGGCCTTTACACGGCGTATGTGGCGCATTTGGTGGTATTGCAGTAGGTTTATTTGGTCAACAATGGCTTGGTGGCTTAGGAGGTGTCTCATTCATCTCTCAACTCATCGGGACAGCGCTCGCGATCGCTATTGCGCTTGCTGGCGGCTTTATTGTTTACGGTTTACTTAAAGCGACCATTGGCGTTCGCTTATCTCAAGAAGATGAGTTTCGTGGTGCAGATTTGTCTATTCATAAAATTTCAGCAAACTCTGAAGAGGGTATGTTTTAATACTTTCTAAAGTGCTCAGGGCGACGATACTTCTCGTCGCTTTTTTATTTTTAAGGAAAATTGAACTTCTTTCTTCAGTATAGTTTAAGAGCAATTTAAGTTTTATTTTATGTAATGCCTTTACCCACAATCTAATTGATGTTGCATGGCATGAATCAACAAAAACAATTTTTCCAGATTAATATCATTCTTCTGTTTTTCAGTTTTTTTCTGCTTTTAATCGTTTTTCCAGTGGGTGGGAAAATTGATATGTACCTCATCCAGCCTTGGATCGATTCAACGGGTCATTTTTTCAATCGAGACAATTGGTATCTGGAAAGACTTAGTCATGAAATTGTAAAACAGATCATTACTGGCATTTATGTCATCTTTTTCGGTCTATGGCTTGCGTCATTTAAAGTCGAGAAATTAAAGCTTTATCGCTGGCAATATGGTTATATGTTTTTTGTGAGCATGATTGGTAGCACACTGGTTGGTCTCTTAAAATCACAATCTGCTCATGCCTGTCCTTGGAATATGATTCACCCTAACAGCTTAGGTGGCTATATTTGGGACTTTACTGCGAAACATGGGCATTGCTTTCCGGGTGGACATGCAAGCGCCGGTTTTATTTTAATGACAGGTTATTTTGTTTATCGTCTCGAACAACCCAAACGTGCCTATTTTTATCTCATTTCAGGCATTTTATTAGGCTTTATGATGGGATGGGCACAAATGATGCGTGGAGCACATTTCTTGAGTCATAATTTATGGACAGGTTGGGTCATTTGGGCAGTAAATATCTTATTTTATGCCGTTTGTATTCGCCGCTTTGAGTTTGAAAAACGAATCAAACAAGAACTTGTCTAACTCAAGTCCTTGTTTCGTGAACATGTAAAATCTTTGGAAGTTTAACCAAAACTGAAAGTCCACCAAGCTCTAAACTTCTGTCTAGTGTCAAAGTCCCACCTAAACGTTGAGTTGCTCGGTCAACAATGGATAGACCTAAACCACTCCCTACTTCAAGATGGTGATGTACACGGTAAAAACGTTTTAGAACTTTATCATAATGTTCTGGGTCGATCCCCGCGCCGCTATCTTCAATTTGTATACACGCATCGCCATCTGTAGCAGTGAAAACAGAAATATTAATCATCCCTTCATGGGGCGTATATTTGATCGCGTTATCAATTAAGTTAAAAATAATTGAATGAACAGTTGGCTCAACACTATGCATTTCGATTGGTTCGTTACGAACAAATCCCAAGTCGATTTCTTTTTGCATAGCGAGATTAACAAGCTGTTCAACACAATTCAAAGCGACATCATTAAGCTGAAAAGCCCTCGTCGGTTCAATCACACTTAAAGATACATCCTGCTTAGCCAGCGCTAAAAGCTGTGTCACCAAGTGCTGAATACGCGCTAATCCTTTACTCAAATTTTGCAGCGATTCCTGTTCAGGAAACTGACTGATTAAAATTTTAGTTTGTAAATTCAGAGCAGTCACAGGGGTTCTGAGTTCATGGGCTGCATCTGCAATAAACTGTTTTTGCTCGTTTTGTGCCTTAGAAATGCGCTCAAAAAGACGGTTCATTTCATCAATTGTGGGTAACAATTCTTGAGGATAATCTACAACTTCAATAGGTGTCAGTTCTTCTGAATCACGATGAGTCAGTTCATTTTTAAAGTCATCAATCGGCTTCAACCCACGACGAATAATTGCAGCTAAAGCAAAAATCGCAAATGGTAAGATAATCAAATATGGAATGAACATGCTACCTGCAAGTTCCCAAGCAAAAGCCTCACGAACCTTTTCTTGCTGGCTAATCTGAATCTGGTAATCCTTTAACGGTAAAACATAGGTACGGATTAAGCCGTTACTGGTTTTATGTGAGTAAAAGCCAGCTTGTGCAACAGGTGGAACCAATAAATGGAGATGGTGTGATAAATGGGCTTGATCTTTATAAGCCCAAATATCTACAAATAGATCTTCTTCATGATAAGTTCTATGAAAATCAAATTCACTGCTTACCGTTTTTAATGGATATTCAGCTGTTCGCTCAGCTAAATAACGCATTTGGGTATCTAAAATTTCATCAACTTCTTGCAGTGCAACTTTATACGCACTAAAAATTAATATACAACCTAAGATGACACTGAAAATTGAGGTGCCCCAAATCAGTCGTTTTTTTAATGAATAATGCACTGTTATGAAGTTCCAAAATTAAGTTACGATTGCCCTAAACGGTAACCCAATCCTCGAATCGTTCGGATAAAGTCTTTCCCGAGTTTAGCTCTCAGGTGATGTACATATACTTCAATCGTATTACTGGTCACATCACTATCGAAATCATATAACTTATCTTCAAGATTTGCTTTAGAAAAGATTTTATTTGGGTGACTCATTAAAGGAATCAGAATTGCCCATTCACGATTAGACAAATCAATACGCTGTCCTTTAAACGTTGCAATATGTTGCTCAACATTTAAAACCAGATCACCACTTTGTAATAGTTGCTCATGATTCGCAAGCTGAGCCTCTACGCCACTACGGCGCAATAGCGCATGAATACGGGCAAGTAATTCATCAAACTCGTATGGTTTGATCAAGTAATCATCTGCACCATGGTTTAAACCATCAACACGGTTTTGTAACTGATCTCGCGCTGAAATAATTAAGACGGGAGTTGCTGCTCTTTGGCGAATTTGCTTTAAGACCTGCATGCCATCCATCATAGGTAGCCCTAAGTCCAAAAGAATTAAATCGAATTTATTTTTAGCCAACTGAGCCAGACCGTCTAAGCCATTATTGACCCACTCCACTTCAAATTGATGATATTGCAGCAACGTTATTGTTGACTCTGCAATCATAAAATCATCTTCAATCATCAAGATTTTTGTCATGTTCTAGGCTCGCTTTAATTCACATGGGCACAAGAGTGCAGCATATCCAGTTGAGGGTTGATGACCTGAGTTTTTACACCTAACAAACTCAGTAAGCTTGGGAATAAATTATCCTGACTTAACTTTTCTTTAGTTTGTTGGCCTAAACAACTCACTTGTGCAAGGTTGTGTTGTTTCCAGCTATCAGAAAACCACATCATCATTGGTACATGCGTTTGTTGGGTCGGTGCAATTGCATACGGTGAACCATGTAAATATAAACCATGTTCACCCGTCGATTCACCATGATCAGATAAATACCATAAACCTGTTTGATATTTCGATAATTCTTTTAGGTTATTAATGATCTGACTTAACACATGGTCTGTATATACAATTGTGTCATCATAACTATTTAATAACTCTGTTTGAGAACAACCCTGTATCGCATTAGTATCACAAGTCGGTTTAAACGGTTGATATTGGGCAGGTGCACGCTTGTAATAGGCTGGACCATGACTTCCGACTTGGTGTAAAACAATGAGTCGCGGACGAGTGTCTTCTTTAGGAATAGTCGCTAAATACTCATTTAAGCTATCGATTAAAATATCGTCATAGCATTCGCCATCTTTACACCATTTTTGCTTTAACTTTTCTGGTATTTTGTACTGTTCAACACGATCACAAGTGCCCTTGCAGCCAGAGTTATTATCAATCCAAGTTACTTGGTAACCCGCACGTTTAGCAATGTCCAATAGACCTTCACGGTGACTTGCTAGTTGTTCATCGTAGTCAACGCGAGGCATTCCAGAGAACATACATGGAACCGACACAGCAGTTGCTGTACCACATGAGCTGACTTGGGAAAAATTCAAAATATCTTGTTTAGAAAGTTCCGGATTCGTATTTTTCGAATAACCATTTAATGCAAAACTTTCTGCACGGGCAGTCTCACCAACAACGAGAACCATTAATTTAGGCAAGTTGCTTTGTACTTGCTGAACTTGATGAGCATCTTCTCCATAATGTATAAGTGGCAAGTTCTTCTTAGGCGCCATTTTGTCGTAATAAGACATTAAAGATGAAATGCTATTTTGTGGTGAGATCATACCTTTTAAATCACGATGCTCACGAAAAATAGATGCAAAATCAACATAGTAAACAAATAGTAAAATACCCACGATTGCACATGAGGCTACAATCGAACCAAGCTTTTTCATCAACAAATAAGATACTTTTTCTTTTTTAAGCTTTACCTGAGTAATTAAAATAATCGGCAAAACAACAAAGAAAACTGTCCAAAGCCCGAAACGTAATGAAATTAAATCAGAAACTTCAGATACATCAGTTTGTATCATATTTTGAATCTGATCAGGTGAGATAATTACACCTAATGTATTGACGAAATAAGAGCTAAAACCACCAATTACGATCAGTAAAATTGCAAAAATTTTAGCAGTCCATTTCCAGTTTAAAATCTGTAAAATCGCATAATAAGCAGCAACCACAATAACTACAGTAGCAGCTAAAAATAGAATAGCCTTTATTCCAAAATATGGAGTTAAAATATGGACTTGGTGATAAAAACCAATATTTAGAATTGCCCCTAACCAAATGGCTATAATCAAATTAAACATAAACAGTGAAATCTGTTTATGTTTTAAAGTAGAAAAAAAATTCAGCATCTTGGGTGACTACAATCTTTTTATGATGCTCTAATGTAGAAATTGAAACTTAAAAATGACTTAAATAAAAAATGATCTAATTCTGAAGCTTTAAAGCAATCTAATTCTTTTAATTTATATAAAAAAAGACGAGATTAGATTTAACCTCGTCTTTTGAGCTTTTAACTAAATATTGTTTTTAGAAACTATATTTAGCCATTAAACCAACACGGTTGTCTTTGTAATCATCACCAGCAAAGGTTTCGCGTTTACCATTAACATATTCAATACCTAAGTCAATTGGTTTAACTGGTGTATAAATGACGTTGAGCCATGCTTGCTGAACTTTTTCATTACCCGCAGTATATGCTTTAGCATAGTCTGTGCCATCATCAGCGAATTGAGCACCGTATGCTAAAGTAGCACGTAGGTTAGGTAAAATCTTATAAGTTCCACCCACTTGTACAGCTACAAATTCATTTTGCTCAATATTATCATTAACTAAAGTATAAGCAGAATTACTACCATATAAGTAGTTACTGTTACCTACAACATAAGAAGCATCAGCAAAGAGTTTTAAAGGATCTGCTACTTTAAAGTCAGTACCTGCAGCAACGCCCCACCCAGTCTGGTCATCGCCCTTTCCTGATTTGTAGTTTTCAACAAAAGCTCGAGCAGAAGCATTACCATTACCACCAGCATAACCTTGAGTAATTTTAGCTGTTAATACAGGTAATCTATATTTAACTGAGTCACCTGTTGCTGAACTATTACCTTCCTCAGCTGAAACAAATAATTGAGTCGCAGGAGCTAATTTATAGTTATAACGTACTTGTGGAATACGTGTTGTACCACCACCAATGTTCGTCGAAAAGTCGATCATTTCTGGTGCGTGGCTCGCCAAGAAGTTAGACGTTGTTTGACCAAATAGCCAGTTGTTATAAGTTAAATAAGCATGACGAATACGTACGTTTTCAGATTTGTTATTGTCACCACTTGCAAAGTCCAACTCAATTTTACCACCAACTTTGGCATTGCTTACAGGAGCAGTAAAATCTAAACCTAGACGAGTCGTTTTAGCAGTAGCACGCAATTTATCTTTTGCTTCACCATTAGACTTACTTACATCAGCGAAGTCACCATCCGCACCTTCGATAATATAGTTAGCATCGCCACGAACAAAACCATATAGATTCACATCAGCACCAGTTTTAGATTTTAATGATGCTAAAGGTGAAACTGGCGCAGCAGCTTGGGGTTGTGCCTTAACTTCTGCTAACTGCACTTGCTGTTGTTGCTGTACTTGCTGTTGTTGTTGCTGAACTTGACGTTGTTCTTGAATTAAAGCTTTTAACGCTTCAACTTCTTTACGAAGCTGTTGAATTTCCGCTTTGTCGAAAGTCGCAGCATGTGCCCCACTCATCATTAAAGCTGTAACTGTAAGAGCTAAACTTTTAATAACGAAAGATTTACGATTAAGGAATAGATCCATCAAAAACTCCTAAAAATATATTTTATGTTGCCTATCCATGCCAAGTTGATTTACGCCATTAAATTAGGGGCTAAAAAATCAACTCTCCTCCACATTGGTTACATTAATTTTATTACCGCAACCAAAACCAATTTCAACGTTGTGCAAGACTAAAACCTATAAACAAAGACATAAAAAACATACTTTGATTTACAGATTTTTACCTTAACTTCATGTTGTAACGAATCCTACACAACTCTCTTATCTTATAGAATGATTAAATCGTTATTTCATTATTCTTTTTTAGACTTTAGGCTAATAACCAATCTAATTGAACATTTTTCTGTCCATTTTGATTGATTCACATGATTTTTCTTGTTATCCAAATCCATTTTTTCTCCAGTTAGCTTCCATTTGCTACCCACACAAGATGGCACAATTAATTGAGCATTTAAATAGCTAAAAATATACATTTTTAAAAACATAGACAAAGGTATTAGATAAAGCTTAGATCACTGCTTGAGCAATATTAAAGTTCTTTATTTCATTTAGTTAACATTATTTTTCCTGTAGTTTCTCATGTTTCCAGAGGAAAATAGGCAGTAAACTGATCACTGCAATAATGACAATAGCTATCAAATAATGGAAATAACCGAGTACATCTCCAATCACACCGCTAAAACTATAAAGAAGACCGCTAACAGTCGCCATGACTGAAACCTGAAAGGTAAAATCTGTCCCCGCATATTCTTTTCGACTGTAATGCATGACTAGAGTCAACATAACCACCAATAGCATTGCCGAGAATGCATCTTCTAAAGCATTGACTGTATATATAACCCAGACATTCAGCTGAATTTTTTGTTCATAGGCATAGGCTAAATAAGCATAGGCTCCTAGACTCATAATTTTAAAAACTGAAAAGCCAATTAATGCTGTTGGTCTTGAAAAGTATTTAAGCACTCCTCCTGCTATTGCCGCCCCAGCAAGTGCTGCTACTGCACCGAGCATCGTGATGTAAACACCAATTTGAGTAAAACTTAATCCTATATCCACCATTAAAGGTTTAAGTAATGGCCCTGCTAAGCCGTCTGCTACTTTAAAAGTGATCAGTACCATTAACCAAGAGCGGAGCTCTTTATTTTGAGAGAAATATCTTAGGTAAGCTTTAATTTTTAGGACTAAATTTTGCTGATCAAGTTTGAGTTCGCGACTCGCATGAGAAGAATGTTGAGGCTCTTTAAATAACCAAACTGGTAGAGTGTTTAAAAATACTATGGTCGCTAATAGCAAAAAAGTGGGTTGCCATGTTAACCAGTCTAAGCACCAAAGTACGGCGCCTCCCCCAACAATAAAACCTAACCGCGAACCAATGACCTGAAATGTATTGCCCCAATGCTGCTGATCATGTTTTAACAAGTTGACTGCTAAAGCATCGGTAGCAATGTCTTGTGTTGCTCCAGTTAAGTTCATAAAAAGAAGGGAAATAAAAAATGCGAATAAATAAATAGGTTGATCTAAAGCTTGAACAGGGAAAAAAGACAAAATACACAGTACACCCACAGTCAAAAACTGAGTAGGTAGAATCCAACTACGATAATGTCCTAAACGGGAAAGTGCGTGTCGGTCGACCCATGGCGCCCAAAAAATCTTGATTGACCACGGTAACATTAATAAGCCAAAGCCACCAATATGGGCGAGTGAAACTCCTTCTGCTCTTAAAATCACGGGTAAAGCGTGGGTCATAAACCCAACAGGCAGTCCTTGTGCCCAATATAGAGAAAATAGCAGAAGATAAAGATTTTGCTGCCGCAACATAGAAACCTACTTTTTATTTGTTTAATGAGGAATAACATCAAATGTCATGTTGTTCTTACATTTTGCCAATGAAGCATATATTTCAAAAGATTAAGATAAAACTAGGACAAGTTAAAATTTAAAAAATATGGTTCAACATTTCCCTAATTTACCTGATTTAGTACCTCAACGCGGTACTGCTTTAAGCCGAGCGCTATTTAAAAAACTTTTTTTAGCGCAAGGTTGGACAATTGAAGGTGAAGTTCCTAATTTGCCAAAAGCAGTGGCGATTATTTCCCCCCATACTTCCAATATTGATGGATGGTATGGATTTCTTGCGATTTTCGGATTAGGTATCCAAATTACGGTGTTAGGTAAAGATGCTCTTTTTAAACCACCATTTAAACGAGCTTTAGATTGGGCTGGAGTTATTCCAGTTAAACGTGATACAGCCAATGGACTTACTGAGCAAGTCGTTGCAACCATTCAAAAATATGACAAGATCTGGATTGGTATGGCGCCCGAAGGCACCCGTAAAAAAGCAAAAAAAATGAAAAGTGGTTTTTACCATATCGCTGCAAAAGCTCATATTCCCATTGTCATGTTTTCTTTTGATTATGATCATAAGGCTATTCACTGCTTAGGTCACCTAAATCCAAGTGGCAACTACGATGAAGATCTCACCAAGATTTTTGAGCGTTATGAAGGAAAAATATCACCTAAAAATCGTAATTGGCTTGCTGAACCTTTACAAAATCTAGTGAAAAAAACCTAGCAAAAATTGAGCAAATCTGGTCTCATGAGCCCTCTTAATTTATCTCGACGTAGATTATTTTTAAAGATGAAAATTGCTCAATTTGCCAGTATTGGATTTATCTCTCTAGCACTATTTGGCTGTGATAAATTTAGCAAAACACCAACACCGACAACCTCAATGAAAGCCCGTGAACCTGTGATTGCACTTGCTTTAGGTGGCGGTGGAGCAAAAGGATTTTCACATATTGGTGTAATTAAGGTTTTAGAGTCTCACGGAATTAAACCTAAAATTGTCACGGGTACCAGTGCCGGTAGCTTTGTTGGAAGTATCTACGCAAGTGGACAAACGCCTTATCAATTGCAAAGTCTGGCTCTAAAGTTACAAGAGTCAGATATCCGCGATTTAACACTTAATCGTCAGGGTATTATTCTTGGACAAAAGTTACAGGACTACGTTAACCGTAATGTAGGCAATAAACCGATTGAGAAGTTTCCAATCCGTTTTGCTGCCGTGGCAACACGCCTTGATAATGGTCAAAAAGCTGACTTCATTAAAGGTAATGCAGGCCAAGCAGTACGTGCATCTTGTAGTATTCCAAATGTGTTTGTACCAGCGACAATTGGCAAGCAGAAATATGTCGATGGTGGATTGGTTAGCCCAATTCCTGTTAAAACAGCTCGTGACATGGGTGCAGATATTGTGATTGCTGTTGATATTTCCGCGCGTCCAGCAGGAAATCGCCCAGCCAATATGTGGGGACTACTGGATCAAACCATTAATATCATGGGTCAACAAAGTATTAATGAAGAGCTCAAGCAGGCCAATGTTGTCATTCAACCTAAAGTTGGTCATCTAGGTACTCTTGATCTCAAATCAAGTAATCAAGCAATTTTGGAAGGCGAAAAAGCAGCTCAAGCGCAAATACGCCAAGTTGAAACTGCAATTGCAAACTTCAAAAAATCTCCAGCTGCGTTTAAGCCTGCACCACGCCCTAAATTCTAATTGAGGTGGTTTTTTTCTATCCACACTCCCTATCATCTGCTACAGTGGTAAAAGTGATATTGAGTCACTTTTACCCATCATAAAGATATATAAAAGAGCAGATCTATGGAGTTTGTTATACAACCTTGGCACTGGTTTGTATTGGGTATCTTACTTATTCTTTCTGAACTGATTCTACCCGCCTTTGCCGCGCTTTGGTTTGGTATTGCCGCCATTATGGTGTGCTTTCTCTACTGGTTATTTCCAGATATTAGCCTCACAACGCAAATTGTATTGTGGATAGTTCTGTCAGTGCTATGCACCATTCTTTGGTTCAAATTTATTAAACCATTATCAATTGATAAAACTAAAGCGGGATTACCCCGTGAAGCGACTATTGGTCAAATTGGTATGGTGATTCAAACTGGTCTTGACCATGACCAAATTATCGTTCGTTTTCCAATGCCCATTTTAGGGGCGGATGAGTGGAACTGCCGAAGCACCACACCAGTCAAAGTCGGTGATCGTGTGAGAGTTATTGATATTTCGGGTAATGACTTAATTGTCCAGTCCCATGGTACTTCATAAACATTAAAGATAAAGAGAGGGTATTTTCATGCCAGTCGGTACTATTATTGTTTTAGCCTTTTTGGCTTTTGTGGCTGTCACCATTTTTAAAGGGGTTCGTATTGTTCCTCAGGGTTATAAGTGGATTGTTCAACGTTTAGGGAAATATCATTCTACCCTTAATCCCGGGCTTAATTTCGTGATTCCCTATGTTGATGAAGTGGCTTATAAAGTTACCACTAAAGATATTGTGTTAGATATCCCATCTCAAGAAGTGATTACGCGTGACAATGCTGTATTACTCATGAATGCTGTGGCATATATTAATTTAACCACACCAGAAAAAGCGGTTTATGGTATTGAAAACTATACATGGGCTATTCAAAACCTTGTACAAACTTCGTTACGTTCTATTGTCGGTGAAATGGATCTAGATGATGCTTTGTCTTCACGAGATCATATTAAAGCGAAGCTCAAAGCTGCGATTTCCGATGATATTTCAGATTGGGGGATCACTTTAAAAACTGTTGAAATTCAAGATATTCAACCCTCTTCTACCATGCAAGCTGCCATGGAAGCTCAAGCTGCGGCAGAACGTCAACGCCGTGCTACAGTAACGAGAGCTGATGGTGAAAAACAAGCTGCAATTTTAGAAGCTGATGGTCGCTTAGAAGCATCTCGCCGTGATGCAGAAGCACAAGTTGTTTTGGCTGAAGCTTCGCAAAAAGCCATTGAGATGGTGACAAGTGCAGTGGGTGATAAAGAAACGCCAGTTGCCTACCTATTAGGTGAACAGTATGTCAAAGCAATGCAAGATATGGCGAAATCAAGCAATGCTAAAACTGTGGTTTTACCAGCCGATGTTTTAAATACAATTCGCGGAATTATGGGAAAACATAATTAATTTAGTTACTTTAAATACGTAATTGAAATCAAAACGGCGACTACTATGTCGCCGTTTTTTATGTTTTATATTATTGATTTTTTAATCTTTTCTGATCTTTCAAAGGGAGTTTTTTTACAACCAAATCATAAGAGTCGCGAATTAAATCTTGAAGTAAATCTCTTGTTAAGTTCTTATGCGGTGTAATCGAAATCCAGTGCTTTTTATTCATGTGATATCCAGGAATAATAAATGAATAGAGCTCCTGATATTCCTGACTTTTATAGGGATCACATTTAACATTAACCATTTTGACGCCAGCTACTTCTGCGGTCAACATGAACATTTTCTCTAAAATTTTAAAAACTTCATAGTCTGGCCCAAATGGATGGGTCTGTTGACTAAAGGGAAGATTACGCGCGATTTCAATTGCTTTTTGATGGAGTTGTTCACCATTCATTCTTTTCTCCCTTATTCATTAAATATGAATAGAAGTTATGAATATTGATTTAATATTATTAATTGGTACGTGCTAAAAGGAATTGTGAAATATCTACTAATTCTTTCGCATCGTCACCAAAATGCGCTAAGGCTTCAAAAGCTTGATCATGCAATTCTTTAGCATAGACCTTTGCTTGTTCGAGCCCCATTAAGGCTGGATATGTCGATTTTTGTACTTGTTCATCCTTACCTGCGGTTTTACCCAAGGTTTCGGTACTCGAAGTAATATCGAGAATATCATCTAACACTTGAAAAGCTAGTCCAATTGTTTGTCCATATTGACGTAACTTTGGAATTGCTTGATCTGTTCCAGAGAAGATTGTCACTGCACCCATCATAATGGCTGCCTGAATGAGCGCACCCGTTTTATTACGATGGATATTTTCAAGTTCGTCTTGAGTAATTTGCTTGCCTTCAGCTTGCAAATCTAAAACCTGTCCAGAAACCATTTTGGAGCTAGCAGTTGCTAAAATCTGCATTTGTTTTAATACAATCGCAGCATCAGTACCCTGCCCTTGTTCATCAAACAAACGGCTACCTAAAACCTCAAAAGCCATTGATTGTAAAATGTCACCAGCAAGCAAAGCAGTATCTTCACCAAACGCAACATGACAAGTCGGCTGACCACGACGCAGTAAATCATTGTCCATACAGGGCAAGTCATCGTGCGCTAGTGAGTAGCAATGAATTAACTCTACAGCAACCGCCGCACGACGAGCCGCAGCAAAATTCGGATTTGGCTGTAAAGAGGCAGTGGCATAACATAAAGCTGGACGCACACGTTTTCCACCAAGCATGACTGCATGGTGTACTGCACTTTTTAAAGGTTCTGGAATTGAAAATGCGGCCAGTGTCGTCAATAAATCTTGTTGAATACGTTGTTGAGCTTGTTTTAAAACATCCGCATTAACTTGAGAGAGTGATGACACAGTCGCCTCGATAAAATCAGTAGAGAAATTTTATTGAATGTCTTGAAGCATTCATGCGCTACATCATACACGATTCACTGTGAAAAGTGCGTGATGAGTTTTCGAAGGCCTATGTAAAAAGCCTCTACAAAATGGAGAGGCTTTTACATTCTTAAGTGACTTTTAGAAACTGTCACCCGGAACGCGTACCCAACCTTCCATTAACACACGCGCACTACGACTCATAATCGCCTTTTTAACAACCCACTGGCCATTAGTAAGTTCTGCTTGAGCACCAACACGTAATGTCCCAGATGGATGACCAAAGCGTACTGCTTCACGCTCACCACCGCCAGCTGCTAAATTTACCAATGTGCCCGGAATGGCAGCAGCCGTGCCAATCGCCACCGCTGCTGTTCCCATCATTGCATGGTGAAGTTTGCCCATCGACAAAGCTCGAACGAGTAAGTCGACATCGTTCTCTGAAACGTTTTTACCGCTTGAAGCTGTGTAATTTTTTGGTTTAGAGACAAAAGCAATTTTTGGTGTGTGCTGACGCGCAGCCGCTTCTGAAATATCTTTAATCAAACCCATTTGTACCGCACCATAGGCACGAATTTTTTCAAAACGTGCTAGTGCAGTTGCATCACTATTAATATGATCTTGTAATTCTGTACCTTGGTAACCCAAATCTTCTGCATTTAAGAAAATGGTTGGAATTCCGGCATTAATAAAAGTCGCTTGGAAACGACCAATATCAGGAACATCTAACTCATCAACGATATTTCCTGTCGGGAACATATCACCGCCTTCTTCTCCATCATCGGCTGGGTCTAAGAACTCAATTTGAACTTCAGCGGCAGGAAACGTCACCCCATCCAGTTCAAAGTCTCCAGTTTCTTGAACCTGTCCATTAGTAATAGGCACATGCGCAATAATCGTTTTTTGAATATTTTTTTGCCAGATTCGAACCGTGCATAGGCCATTTTCTGGAATACGATCTGCATCAACCAAACCGTTTGAAATCGCAAAAGAACCAACAGCAGCAGTCAAATTACCGCAGTTACCACTCCAATCTACAAAAGCTTGATCAATTGAAACCTGACCAAACAAATAATCAACATCATGATCTGGTTGCGTACTTTTAGCGAGAATAACTGTTTTGCTGGTACTCGAAGTAGCTCCGCCCATCCCATCAATTTGTTTTCCATAAGGATCTGGACTACCAATTACACGTAGTAACAGCTGATCTCTTGCTTGACCTGCAACTTGAGCTCTTTCCGGCAAATCATCAAGTTTAAAAAAGACACCTTTACTCGTTCCACCACGCATATAAGTTGCTGGAATTTTAATTTGCGGTACTGAGCTCATATCAACTGTTATCCTTACTATTATGTTCTTCTATATCAAAACAAGCATTCTTGTTTACCCTTCTCTGCATCTTAAATTGTTTTAAGGCCAAGAGATAGCGATCTGCTTTATACATCAATCGTATTGACGCGAGCATATTTTGTGAATTTAACAATGCTCTTGCAATGACTTAATCTAAGCAAAATCTAAGAAAAAAAGTCTATCTGAAATTATATTTTTTAGAGTACTTTTCACTCGAAATAGAAATATTAAAAGCAAGATTATGATTTTAAATAGTTTTTATAATTACTTTTCAGTCACTGCTTATTAATTTGTAGTCTAGGCTAAAATAACTCCATCTATTAGAATAATTTACTTATTCATAGTGAGTGAAGACCTTTGACCAACGAATCTTCTACACTTCAACGAGGACTAAAAAATCGACATATCCAATTAATTGCTATGGGTGGAGCAATTGGTACCGGATTATTTTTAGGCTCGGCACAAGTGATTCAATCTGCGGGACCATCCATTATTTTAGGATATGCCATTGGTGGCTTAATTGCTTTTTTAATTATGCGCCACCTGGGAGAAATGATTGTTGAAGAACCTGTTGCAGGATCGTTCAGCCATTTTGCGTATAAATACTGGGGGAAATTTCCCGGATTTTTAACTGGATGGAATTATTGGATACTCTACGTTCTGGTTGCGATGAGCGAACTCACCGCAGTGGCCAAATATATTAATTATTGGTGGCCTCATATTCCAGCGTGGACGTCTGTCTTATTTTTCTTTGTCGTGATTACGGCAATTAACCTAACAAACGTCAAATTTTATGGTGAGTCCGAATTCTGGCTCGCTATTATTAAAGTTGCTGCGGTCATCTCTATGATTGTTTTTGGGCTTTATTTACTATTTACAGCAGATGTAGGCTCAAATATTTCATTTAGTAACCTTTGGTCTCATGGTGGATTTTTTCCAAATGGCTTTAGCGGCCTCTTCTATATGTTGGCTTTCTTGATGTTCGCCTTTGGTGGCATTGAACTGATTGGTATGGCCGCAGCAGAAGCAAAAGATCCGAAAAAAACGATTCCAAAAGCAATTAACCAAGTCGTTTTCCGTATCTTGATTTTCTATATCGGTTCATTGGCAATTTTACTTTCATTAGTGCCATGGAACCAATTAGATCTTGGCGGTCTCGACAAAAGTCCATTTGTTATGATTTTTAGCCAAATGGGAATTGGTTGGGCTGCACACTTACTGAACTTTATTATTTTAACTGCTGCTTTATCTGTTTATAACAGTGGGATGTTTGCAAATAGTCGTATGCTATACAGCCTCGCTCAACAAGGTAATGCACCAAAAGTTTTTGCAAAAACCAATAAACAGGGTGTTCCTATTCCCGCTGTTCTGCTTTCTGCTTTATTAATCTTTGGTTGCGTTCTTTTAAATTACTTTGTACCTGAAGATGCCCTTGGACATCTCATGTATGTTGTAGTTGGTGCACTTGTTCTAAACTGGGCAATGATATCAATTACACATTTGAAGTATAGACGCTTTGTTAAGCACGCGAATATTAAGACATCTTTTCCAGCACTATGGTCACCTTTTAGTAATTACTTAGTTTTAGCCTTTATTGCTGTGGTTCTCTATATTATGTGGACTCAAGGCTTCAAAGAGTCAGTAATGATGATCCCTATTTGGATTACGGCAATGCTTGTACTTTTTGACTATTTAAATCCTAAAAAACTAGATTCCATTGAGAATCCTGAAGAATAAATAAATCTAAAAAGCCATTGTCTAGACAATGGCTTTTTTTATTCATCATTAGAAAATTACGCGTTGTAAGTATTAAAATTTCATCGACAATAAAATTAGAAGTTATGCATATTTATACTGACGAGAACAGTAAGCTCGTTCAACCTCTGGTGAACGTAATTGCTGATGCTTAGTTTTACGCCCTGCCATACGTTTACGCCAAAGTTTAAAACTATTGGTTTTTAGGTTGTATCTCATTAAACGAATAACTTCGCTTTCGCTTAAGCCATACTCTCGCTCAATCGCTTCAAATGGAGTGCGATCTTCCCATGCCATTTCAATAATTCTAGATAAGTCCTGTTCATCAATTTTTTTCATGCTCTGCCCTTTTGAATTATAGGTAGCTAAATCTGTTTTTTAACAAACAACTTTTCGGAAATAGTTTCGTCTACTCAATTGCTTGCCTTGAATCTTTTCGTGTTTTACTTCAGATCATAGAAAGATCAACATGAATTTTTTGTGATTTTTTAGCTTTATAAACTCTATTTTTTTATAAAGCATAACCGAGTATGCAACTGTTGAAACGTAAAGCTTTATTTTTATTAGCCACTATGGCAGAGGTTTTAATACTTAAAATGTAAAAAAGCCATTGCCTTCGCAATAGCTTTTTTGTTTATAATCATAAAATTATGCGCCCTTAGCTTAACTGGATAGAGCAGTTGCCTCCTAAGCGACCGACGTGGGTTCGAGTCCCGCAGGGCGCACATAGAAACCATAATTAAATCAATAACTTTATATTTTTAATTGTTCTTTTGACAGGTTTTTGACAGGTTTTGCCGTTTTAAAGGTCAATCTTGACAGGAAGCTCCCAACGGCGTCTATTAAATGTCACGGTTCCATCAATGTTTATTAGTAATTGATTGCCGTTGTAGTCGAAAACCTTTAAAACTTTACCGCCTTTGTTTACCTCAGCAAGCAAATTACACGAATGCTCAAGCTTTCCAACTTCTGTGACCATAATCATTAATTGCTGCATGAAAAACCTCGAGAGAATACAGTTGAGAATAATTTTGCTCAAAATGTGCAATTATCCAGATTATTGAGCAAATAATTGCACACTAAAAAGTCATTACTCAAGAGTCTTCACAAGCGCACCGTGTCTTGCTTTGCAGTCATTATATTTTGCAACCGTATCAATTGACCAGATCATTAAATCTTTGCCAGTTGTACCCTCAATTTCATTTAAATTAGGGCACGGCTGGATGAGATTAGCTGGTATTACCGGCTTTAATGAGTTCATTGAGTTGCTGCACCCCAGCATCGTCAATACAGCTAGACTTATAAATAGGACGCTCCACGATCTTTTGCACTTCACGTGTAACTGTTTCGACTTTAGTGCTTTGCTCTGCTTTGACTTTTTCATAGTCTGCGCTCACTTTATTGATCTGATTTTGCTTTTCGGCAAGAGCTTTCAAATTCTTGCGCTCAATCTCTTGGATCTGCGATTGACACTTTTGTTCAGCTTCTTTTAGCTGACCCGTTTTGTAATTGAGTACGGCCAAAGATATGGCCAATAAAAAAGCGAGAAACACAATAATGATTTCTCGCCAATATTTAGCAGCAAATACAATCCACATCACTGCGCTCCTATACATTTTGCGTGTCGTTCAAGCTGTCTAGTCCAGACGCCATAGCATCCATTTTTACGAATAGAGCAATCGCGCTTTGCAACGTACTTATATTTAAGTAATGAGTCGCAAGCCGCTTTATATTGACCAGCTTTCAAGTGTTTAAGCATTGATGATTTTGCGAATGTTGGTACCCCGTACTGATATGAAAAATCCAAGTAAAGGTCATATTCAGTTTGTGATAATTTCACGCCCTTCAATGAATCTTTAAATGCTACTTCACGTTTTGCGACATCATTACGCAACCATTTATCTGCAGTCGCGCGTGTAATTGGTGGATCTGTCATTTTTACTGGTGAGCCATCGGGTTTAAATGTAGAACCATGGCCCTGTGTTGGCCGATCCCCTTTAACGGGAATTACTGGCTTTGATGTAAACCCTTCATCGTTTTTTACGCCCACAAAAAAAGCAGCCGAAGCTGCTAAGACTGCTGCAATATATTTAGTCTTGTTTGACATTACAGTCACCTTTATTTTCCAAGCTTTCTAAATAGGCTTTAAGTGCAATTTCATCGCGCTTATTTTTCTTTCTGGCGTAGTACCAGTTCATTAAAAAACCAGCTAAACCAATGATGATACTGACCCAAAATGCTAAATCGATTGACCCGATCCACGCCGAAACTGCTCCTGCCACACTTCCCCCGTATGTTGCACCCTTACTGGCCGCCAAAGCGGTCGATGTATCTATAATTTGCTGATTGTCTGCCATGCAGCCCCCTAATTTCGGCAATAAAAAAGCACCCAATTTAGGGTGCTTCATAACTATTGGATGAGTTAATCTCTTAAAACTAACTCATCATTTTTAACTAAATACTTATTTGCTGATACTTGATGATCCACTTCTAAAAACTGTTGCCCCTCTTCAAGATGAATTGTTTCAGCTAGAAACTGAGGGCATTCAATTAAATTTTGTATTTCACCAGTTTCAACCTCATAAACTGCAAAATATGCCATTACTTCCTCATCGTCATTGCATGAATATAGCGTTGAGACACATTCATGGAACCACCAGCAACAACTCTCAATTGCAATTTGAATGTCCCCGCTATTCCTGTTGAATCGTGTCTTGAAATATTAATTGTTCCAGCACTACGCGAGTTACCAGTCACTAAAATGTTATGTCTATGTTCACCACCATCAGACATAGTCACGTTGCCACTTAAACTAACAGTATGGCTGTGTGACCCACCACTGTTTGTGTTTCCATTTGCGCTGAATGAGTGACTGTGAAATGTACCTCCTGCATTTGTCGAGCCAGTCGTACCATTCACATTGTAGCTATGACTATGCGAACCATCTTGCCCGGTATTACCCGAAACACTAACAGCAGAACCATTATGATTGTGCATGCCATTTGCATCGGTAATAGATGCCACTGAAGTGTGTTCAATGAAGTGAACTTCCAGATCCTCAAAAACAACCTGATCATTTTTGAGAACACGACAATAAACTTGCTGTTTCGGACTGTAGCCAGTAAAACTAAAGACGGCGCCAAAAGTTAAAACTGTATGCCCCATATCTGACGGTACATTTAACGTCTGAATAGTCACATATTCAGTATCAACACCCACTGAAATTTCAGCAAATGCAGAAACTGGAACAGTTACGGCATTATCAGCAATCTTCAAAGTATCAACTGCAAGATCAGCAATTTTACCTCTTGTCACTGCAAGATTATCAATTTGAGCACTTCCAACTGCTAAATCTGCAATCTTACCGCGCTCCACCGCCAAGTCTTTAATATGAGACGTATCAACGGATTGATAATCCATAAATGCAGCTTTCAGATAAGCAGCAGGTGGAAAAACCGTTCCAGTTAATGGATCGGTAAATGATGTGGTACGGAAAATAAATGGATAAGATACGGCTCCATTACTGCCATTACCGATAGCAATAGAATCAAAGTTAAAAATGAACTGTGACTCTACGCCATCATTGGCACCACCCCAGCCTGCAATTTTGTCATTCACATCAAGCTTAATGAACTTTTGTGCATATAGCCCATTGACTGATTTAGTGACCTCTTGAACAGCAGCTTTATTACCATTCAAATCAGTTTGAATTGTATCTGTACGAATTGCTTGTGCTAAATCACTTTCAATACGCGCTGACTGTTCAGACCAGACACCCGCATAGCCTCCCTCATTACCAATTAACTCAGATTCCGAGCCGATTAAAGGCGGGTTAATTTGAGCATAGACACCATCAAGTCTGATCGTTTGGGCATTAACTTTGTCATCAACATCCTTAATATCCGCCTTAACTTGCGTCAATTGTCCCGTTGAAACTTTATCGTCAAGCTCAAGATTAATTAAATCAATTGCTTCAGCATTTGCAGCTGACTGATCAACTGCTACCTGTGCAGATTGGCGTACAGTTGCAAGAGCGCTATCATTACTTGCGATATAGTTATCTATTTTTTGAACAGTTACTTTATCACCCTCAATTCGTGCTTGAACTTCTTGCTGTGCATAAGCCTGTAAGTTATTTAACTCAACTGCCGTTGTATCAATACGTTTGCTTAGTGCAAGATCACCTTCGATCATCGCTGATTGAACAGACCATGTACCAGCAAAGCCCTGATCATTTCCGATTAAATCAGACTCAGAGCCAATTAACGGAGGGTTAAGCTGTGCATACACACCGTCCGTTTTTTCAGCAACAAGCGAAAGGTCATTAGCAACAACCCGAATACTTTCTTGAGCAGCTGCAATACCCTCTTCGCTTGACTGTTTAACCGTATTTACAACCTCAAGAACACTTTCATCACCATCAATAATTTGCTGTGATAAACCATCTTTGGCTTGTTGAATTGCATTTTGGCGATCAACGACCTCCTGCGCTATTTGATCTTTCGTATTTTGAATATCTTGCTTAATTGGGCCAATTTCAGCGTCAATAGTCTCAATATGATCGATCTTAGTTTGTAAATCCTGACTTAACTCTGTTTCAGAAATTTTACCTTCCAGAATGTCTAAAATATCTGAGGCATCAGCCGATGTTGTTGCACTAGTCCAGTTTGACCACGGCCCAATATTTCCGATTCTATCAATCAAACGGCCACGATAGAATTGAGTTAAGTTAGGTTGTAAACCTTGCAAAGTATGTGTTGTCGTTGGGTAAGCGAATAAGCCCAATTGAGCAATGTTACTTGTGCCATCTGGCGATACTTGAATCTCGGTATAAGCCGTATCAAGTGCACCAGTTGCAGGAAAGCCCCAATTTAAGCGCATACCAAACAAAATACCTGTTGCTTGGATGAACGCTAAAGCAGGTGGTAATCCTTGCTTACCATTAAGCTTAGTGACAACTGAATAAGTCGGTAAAGATGAAATATCCGAAGCATTAACCGCTGTAACTTTTGCTTGATAGTTACCAGCATAAATACCCGGCACCTCAATTGAATTATTGCCGGTAGCTGGCAGCTTAATCCAGCTGCCATCATCTTTCCGCCATTCAACCTGATACTTAACCGCACCTTTGGCTTGTGTCCAAGACACAACCATAGTGGCAACATTAATACCTTGATCTACCCGATCCTCGCTTGTAATAACAATATTTGAAACTGGTTCTTGAATATTGGGATTAACAATTGAAATTGGTACATCGATGTAATGAGCGCCATGATCGATTGCATCAAACTTTTTCGGATTGTATTCAAGCGCTGTAATAGTAAATTGATGTGAATCACTTTGAACTACTGACAAAACCCTAAATTTAAGCGTTGCCAAATCTTGAGCATCAATAACCCATACGTTTTGAGGTGCAATTTCATCAAAAGCTACAGAAACAGTTATGACGCGGCCTGTAATTGCTTGGACAATACGAGTTTGAGCTTTCCCGTTTTCTCCATTAATGATGAGTCTATCACCCGCTACTGCGACCACATCATCACGATCAAGTGTGATGCTTTTTCTGTCTGCTGAAATTGCAGAAATGCGACCACCGTTTGCTCTTCCAGCAAAAATAGGATCCGCAAATTCAATCACTTTACCTGGCAAAGGAATATGGCCGTCTAATCCAACTTTAAAAGTCACAGTACGTGTTTCAAGTTGTTCAGACTTTAAAGCCCACAGGCCTGCTCGTTGTGCTTGCCCACGCGATGTACAGCCCCAAGCATCAAGCTCGAGTAAGCGCACCTGTTTCATTTCAGAAATAGCTTTTTCATCACGCACAAATTCATATTCAGTCTTATAGTGATTGGCTGGGTTATCCCAAGCTACTTTTACTGCATTATGTCTATCACGGGCGCGTGTACCATTATGATCCGGCTCCCCGATAATATTGGCACGCGTATAAGTGAAATAGGTATCTTGTGGAATATCAGCATCACAAACAATGCTATCCCCATCCCAATAAGTAATAGCTCGAAAAACACCAGCTAATTTTGTAAGAATGCTATAAGCATCTTCAGCGCTCTGAAGATAAATGTTACATGTGAAACGTGGTTCTTGACCGCCCAACCCGTCTGGTACCAACTCATCACAATATTGGGCTAAACGGTATAAAGACCATTTATCAAGCATTCCATCTGTAATTCGCTCACCAATTCCATAGCGCTTAGATGTGCAAAGATCGTAATAAATCCAAGCTGGGTTATTCGAATAAGCTCGTTTAAAAGTACCATCCCACATGCCAACATATTCGCGAGTCTCGGGGTTGTAATTTGTCGGTACCTTAATTTTTACGCCTTTCAAATCAACCGCTAGTTTTGCGACTGACCCACCAAAGGTTTCTGCATCATATTGCAATGAAACTAATGCTGTATTTGGATAGCGTAATTTCGCGTCTATTACTTCAGTAACAGCCTTAACATACATTTTGTCGCTGATATATTCAGAAGTTGAATTTGGCGTAATTCGGCGAACACGAACGAGCCAGCCAATATCAGCTTTTGGAAGGTCAATACGGTGCGGACGCTCATAGTTATCAGATGTTTTATCTGAAATTTTTGCTCTTAATACTTCTGACCATGCACCGCCATCAGTTTGCAAATCCACAGCGTACTCAATTGTATAGCCAGTAACATCACCCGTTGTTGGGTCTTGGTTGCGTAGTGGCCCCCAACGTAATCGTAATCTAACCGCATCAAGATCAAGGTTATTAAAAGAACGTACCCACGGTGTAGATGATTTAAGCTCCACGTCAATCGGGATTTCATTTTCAACTGCCGGGAAGCCTTCAATATATTCTTGATCGTTTGTTCCGGATCTAAAATTAACAATAACGTTTTCAAAGTTTTTGTTGCCGTTTTCATCTTGCAACGGAGTATCTGCAAGCAAAATTGATTGGTAGCCATTTGCTAATCCCTCAACTTCGCCCTCAGCCAGACCAATCAACTCTTTTATATAAGTTTTAGATTGTGCGGAGTCTGGTGCAACTACTGGTTGTCTTGGTTGCTGGCTTCCCTTTTTTGCGCCTTTTACCATCGCTGTCATATCAAATCCCACGCAATAAAAAAGGCGCTTAAAAGCGCCTAAAATCTAATAAAATTTACATCTGATCTTCTGGATATTGACCAGCACTTAAAACAAATCCGCCAACTTCGCGGCGGCCATAAAGAATGGGTACCGGATAACCTTGAGCTGCAGTAGTAACTGCACTGCCAAAACCAAAGTTTGCCCGGTTCCCGTCTTGGTTTTGATTTTGATTAGTTTGGGCTTTCGGCATGAGCATTGATGCAACACCTCCCATAGCCATGCCTGCACCAGCGCCAATTAATGCAACACCGTAAGCTGAAGACGTACCGCCAGTCATCACACCTGCAACAATCAGAACTACTCCAAGAACTAATTGTAAGACTCCACTATTACCACCAGCTCCCATTACACGCGGGACAATGTGAATAATGTCGGCTTCAGTAGACATATCAAGCTGCTCTTCACCGATATTGTCACCAGTGATTAAGCGCTTTGTTTCATGATCGTAAATTGCTGGGCGCTTCTTGCCACGCTTATTGCCTGAACCTTTGCCTTTAAGAAAAATTGCAAAAGCCAACCCTTGCTCATGGGCATGTGTCATGAAGTGTTCAAAGCCAGCGATTTGAACTGATAAAGCACGCATGGCTTCACGCGTATTTGCGACATCGAGCTTAAATTCACGACCAAACTTTTGGCCCAAGATGCCGTACAACTTAATTGTTTTTAACATCTCTATGCCTCAAGATTTTTACCGTGCGATCTTTCCACTGTTGGCCATAAATTTCGCGTACTGACTTTCTGTTATACGGATGATGCAGAATTAAGCTTGAACCTATGCATTGCTCAGTTTGCTCCGATTTAAACTGTCCATTATCACCCAGCCAAACAACCGCATGATTAGGATGCTCGGTACGCCCAACACGACAAACAAGCATATCGCCATACTGCGGTGTATCAACTTCATAGAAGCCCGCTTTTTCATAATTCTCAAGGTAAAGTGATGGATGGTCTTTATCTTCCCACCATGCATCCTCCCGCTTAAAATCCATAAGCTCTATACCTAATTCACGACTATAAAAATCACGTACAAGCGCATAGCAATCTTGCCAGCCATGAAAATAATTACGCCCCACTAAAGGGGCGCGATAACCGAAAGGCTCGTAGACTTGAAAATCAAGATCTGGATATGAACAAATCACCCACGGTTTTTTGTGCAGTTCAATTTGTATCAAATCAAGCTCAGATGCTTTTGTAGTTCCATCTGGATGAGAGTGCACATAAGCTAAGATTTCGCCTTGATCTTCAGCACTTGCCAAGTCTTCGGGATGAATTTCAAACTGATCAGATTGTTCAGCGATATTACGACAAGGAATATATTGCTTTTCGACAATCACACCACAGCATTCATGCGGGTAACGTGCATCAGCATGGGCCATGATTGCTTTTTTAATTTTTGCTGTCAGTTTCATAAGACCTCACAACATGCTTGAAGCTGGGAATCCGCCAAAAGGTAAAGGCTTGTTTTTACTAAATCGACATTCACAACCAGACAATCTGTACGAGCAACGATCTAAAGCAGGGTTGTCGGTTGGCTCATCTTTCTCAGTAAACATTGCAGCTCCGGTGTAACCACACTCTTCCCCGCGATATTCCCAACTACAATAAGAAGTAATTTGGCGGACTGGAATTTTCAAACCTTCAAAATCAATCGGGTTTGAAAGCTCAAAAGTAACCTGCTGGGCATTTTCCGATGTCTTTTGCTCTATAAACCAAGTTTGTTCTTTAGACTCGTTCGATGCCGTTGGGTTACCAGAAGTGAAGTTTTCAGCATCTAGATATTTAGCCAAAGTAGTAATAACTTTCAGCTTTGCACCTGCAAAATCTTTAAATTGCAGACAATAAGCAGAAACAGCATGTTGAATGCCGTTAATGTTGTTTGCCATTGTTAAAGTTGGCGCTGAAGCTTTACCAGTTGAACTAAGTTCAAGTCCCGAAACTTCCAAAGCCATTGGCTCAAAAACTTGACCTTGCCAGATAATATTTCGGTTCCATACTTTCTGATCACCAGTGTCAAAAATCTTTCCAATGCTTCCTGAATCTGCACCCATCAACCCTTCGGAACCTATTGATGTGTAGATTTTTTCCCAATCTTGAAAAGCTATATGCCCGTGGAAACGTAAAATGCCAGCACCTAAGCTGCTGGCATCTAGTTCATACAAATGGATTAACCCATCTACATACAGCTTCTGGAAATCACTATTCAGACTCATGAATTACCTCGTCATAAATAGGATTTCCGTCTTTGTCCATAACTTGAACATCGTCAAAAACAGGATTTCCCTCGCTATCTACTGCTTGCACCCATTCGAATACTGGTTCACCATTTTCATTAATTACAGGCTGTTTTGTGAGAGTTGCCATTCCTGAAGAGTCGGTGACTAGATAAGTTTCTTTTTTCTGGAATGGTTTACCATCCACCATTACAACCTTACCGTCATCATCAATAAGTTCAGTTAAACGGGTCATGAAGGTAGGCTGCATTGAATATTTGATTTGCTGGACCAAACGCGGTTGTTTTTCAGTGCGTGGAATTTTTCTGACGATTGTCTTTTTAATACTGTTTAAACGGATATCGATCCAGCGCGGCTCACCGTTTGCATTGTTTGGAATATCGATTGGTGCATCAAGATTAGCAACAATGTCACCATCTTCATTTAGCTTTTTCTTGAAAGTTTTAATTTCAAGATCACCATTCTCTAAAGTTTGATATTCAACAGCGCAAATCTTGTTGCCATGTGTGTCAGTCGGAATTTCAATCCACCAGCCTTCTTTAGCGAATCCAGAAGAACCTTTAACTAAATAATGACCAATACCCAACTTCTCAAATGAAAGTGGTTGTTCGGCTGCTTCATCGTTAGGTTCGATTTTATCTGCAAACAATTTAACAACGGGTGATGCTGACTTAATGAAACCATTTGCATCCACAGTTGTATTTTTTGATGACAAGATTTTACGCCACGGCTGAAACGTATTTACATTCCAGTTTACAGACCTGACATAAAAATCGGAGTTATGCGTTATGCTTAATTGCGCACAAGCATCAGTTGAGTCGTTAAGATCTAAATTAATAATTGCCTGAGAACTATTGTCAGGATAGTCTCCAGCACTTGAAACATTATCACCATTATTTTGCCAATAAAAGGCATTACCATTTCCCCTCAATGTTGATAATTTTTGACTACCTAATCGAATTGACTTTCCAACTCCAAAAGCGCCAACCTCCATCACATTGCCTGTAGCTGTACCAAC
>NZ_JAKTHX010000008.1:0-222925 GCF_027854635.1 Acinetobacter sp. AOR43_HL | reverse complement strand
AGTGCACCTGTACGGCCAACACCAGTTTGCACTTCATCAAAAATAAGTAAGGCACCGAACTCATCACACAGTGCTCTTAAGCCTTTTAAAAATTCGATGTCAGCAGGAATAACACCGCCTTCACCTTGGATCGGCTCAACAATAACTGCACAAGTTTGCTCATTAATGACCGCTTTTGCAGCTTCTAAATCATTAAAGGCAACATGATTAATACCGTTCGGAAGTGGTGCAAAGTCTTGTGAATATTTAGGTTGACCACCCGCCGAAACGGTAAATAAGGTACGGCCATGGAAAGCATTGTTAAATGCCACAATGCCACTTTTACCAGCAACACCGCTGTCTAGTCCAACTTTACGAGCTAGTTTTAATGCTGCTTCGTTCGCTTCTGCACCTGAGTTACAGAAGAAAACCTTGTCTGCAAATGTATTTTCAGTGAGTTGTTTTGCAAGGCGTAGAACGGGTTCATTTGTATAACCGTTACCGACATGCCAAAGTTTTGTTGCTTGTTCTGTTAAAGCATTTACTGCCACTGGATGCGCATGACCTAATGCATTTACTGCAATCCCGCCCGCAAAATCGATATATTCTTTATTTTCTTGATCCCAAATACGTGAACCTTCGCCACGTACCGGAATGAAATTTGCTGGTGCAAAAACTGGAACCATCCACTCGTTAAAGTCATTACGAGAAACTGCAAAATTATTCATCTTATCTATTCCATTAAATTGAATTATTAGGCTTAATTGATGACCCTATTATTCAAAATCAAATTGATTCACAAAATTTGTAATTCAGTAAAAAATGAATTATTTTTTACCAATTTGATAATTGACAATTACAATATGGATAACATTGATCAAATTATTTTAGGTTTGCTTAAAGATAACGCACGGATGTCTGTTACCGAATTAGCCGAAAAAGTTCACGTTTCACGGGCAACGGTCAAAAAGAGAATCGAGTATTTAGAGTCTTCGGGCATTATTACCGGATATACAGTTCGTTTTAAACCCAATGCTGAACGAAACGTCATCCGTGCATGGATGAGCATTATGGTTGAAGGGACCAAAGCGCAGTCTGTGATTAAAGAACTACGCCTAGAAAGTGCCGTGGAATGTTTACATAAAACGAATGGCAAATGGGACATTTTGGTCGAGCTACGTTCTGATACTTTAGAAAACTTCGACAAAGTTTTAGAAAGAATCAGGAATATTTCAGGTATTTATAACAGTGAAACTAGCATTCT
Source organism: Acinetobacter sp. AOR43_HL (assembly GCF_027854635.1). Lineage (NCBI taxonomy): Bacteria > Pseudomonadati > Pseudomonadota > Gammaproteobacteria > Moraxellales > Moraxellaceae > Acinetobacter > Acinetobacter sp. AOR43_HL. The sequence continues at coordinate 221,682 of NZ_JAKTHX010000008.1, read as the reverse complement.
GCTTGCGAGTCATAAGACCTAATCATTCAATTTAATTTCAATAAATAAGAACTCGAAATTGATGAGCTAAGTTAAATCTTGGCTCCTCAAGCTGCTCTCGATTAGAAAATTATTCAATTATCTTTCATCAAATCTACTGAACTAGTACGACAATCAACCTCTCCTAAAAATCTTCAATAAATTTTTAATATTTTTTAAACAATCAAATCAAAAACTTAAAATCCAATTTGATTTAAATTTTCACTTTTTTCACTCACTCCTCTCATCAAAGCATTTGACAGAAAATTTAAAACATAATACATATAGTATTATATGTTATATGTTAAAACCTAAGGACAAGGTATAAAAAATGGCTAAAACTCAACTACAACACTTTATTAACGGCGAATATGTTGCTAGCAAAGGAAATGATTATTTCGACTTGGTAAGCCCAGTCACTGGTGAAGTTTATGCGCAATCACCGAATGCGACCGAGGCAGAAGTTGATGCAGCTTATGCTGCTGCAAAAGAAGCGTTTAAAATTTGGGGACGTAGTACACCTTCGACTCGTCAAAAAGCATTACTTAACTTGGCAGATGCTATTGAAGCAAATGCTGATCGTTTAATTGAAGCACAAAGTCGTAATACGGGTCAGTTAAAACACTTAATTGCATCTGAAGAAGTGGGTGCATCAGCAGATCAGGTTCGTTTCTTTGCAGGTGCTGCCCGTTTACTCAATGGCACAGCTTCAGGTGAATATTTAGAAGGTTTAACCTCTTCTATTCGCCGTGAACCTGTCGGTGTAGTTGGGCAAGTTACACCTTGGAACTATCCACTCATGATGGCTGTTTGGAAAATTGCTCCAGCTTTAGCCGCAGGTAATACCGTGGTACTTAAACCAAGTGATACAACGCCGGAAAGTACGCTTTTACTTGCTGAAATTGCTGCACCATTTTTCCCTAAAGGTGCATTTAACGTAGTGTTAGGCCAAGCTCAGGTGGGTTCAAAAGTTGTATCACATAAAACCCCTGCTCTCGTTTCGATTACAGGTTCAGTTCGTGCGGGATTACAAGTTGCAGCTTCTGCCGCAGCAAATCTAGCCAAGGCACATCTTGAGCTTGGTGGTAAAGCACCTGTAGTGGTTTTTGAAGATGCTGACCTCGACAAAGCAGTTGAAATGATTGCATTAACGGGCTATTTCAACGCAGGCCAAGACTGTACTGCGGCAACGCGTGTGATTGTGGCTGAATCTGTTCATGATGAATTTTTAAGCAAGTTAGTTGAAGCTGCAAAAAATACCCGTTTTGGTGAACCCGATGATCAAGACGCACTTTATGGCCCACTCAACAATGCCAACCAATTAAAAAATGTTAAAGCCTTTATCGACAACTTACCTGCTCACGCCAAAGTTGAAACAGGTGGAAAACAAGCAGACCGTCCAGGCTTTTATTTTGAACCAACCGTTATTAGTGGCTTAAAACAACACGATGAAGCCATTCAAAATGAAATTTTTGGACCAGTGATTACCGTTCAAAAATTTACAGATGAAAATGATGCGATTGAAAAAGCCAACGATGTTGAATATGGCTTAGCTTCAAGTGTTTGGACTAAAGACCATGCCCGTGCCACTCGTCTTTCTCGTGAACTTGATTTCGGTACGGTTTGGATTAACACCCATATTCCTTTAACCGCAGAAATGCCACACGGCGGTTTCAAAAAATCAGGTTATGGTAAAGATTTATCTGGCTACGGTTTTGAAGAATATACTCGCGTTAAACATGTGATGAGTTCAAACGAATAATAACAATGCGTTTTGAAAGGAGATCAAAATGAATAAGCAAGAAATGAAAGACTTGGTGACTAAAGCCCATCACGAGCTTTTTAATTTGCACGACACCACTGCTTTAGACCGTTATTTTTCTGAAGACTTTATAGAACACTCACCACTCGTTGCAAATGGCATTTCGGGCCTTCGCCAATTGGTAGAAGACTGTCCTGACATGCAACACGAAGCTGTACGTGTACTAGCAGATGGTGACTTGGTTGCAATTCATGGCCGCTTTCAAGGATTAGATGAAAATCCTTTAGTCGGTTTTGATATTTACCGAGTAAAAGACGGCAAAATTGTGGAACACTGGGATGGTCTGGTGGCAGAAGCCGCGCCAAATGTGAGTGGTAGAACTCAATTAGATGGTCCGACTGAAATCGTCACTCACCATGACCCAGAGGAAAATCGTGAGATTGTGACCTCTTTCTTTAAGAAGTCATTAATTGATGGCAATTACGAAGCATTTAAAGAATACACTCACAACGATCAGTTCATTCAACATAGTCCAGACATTGGCGATGGTGTTAAGGCAGTGATTGATTTTTTGAACAATATCCGTAATGAAGGACAAGGTTTGGTATACTCCAAAACGCATCGCTCCATTGCTGATGGTCAATTTGTCTTGACACATTCCGAAGGAAGTATTGCTGGAAATCGACATGCCTATTTTGAATTATGGCGAGTCGATAATGGCAAAATTGTTGAACTTTGGGATGCAATACCAGCTGTGCCTGAAGATGAACAGGCAGTCCATCAATATGGCGTGTTTTAATCATTTATCCGTTTCATTAAGCTAAGTCTCTGACTTAGCTTTTAGAGAATTCGCCATGTCAGCATATACGATAATTTTTGCACCTATCGCTCAGGCAACTCGATCGGAACAAGTTGTAGAACGCTTGGAAAATGCAATTATCTCTGGATTGCTCAAAAGCAATGAACAGCTTCCTAACGAGGCGGATCTAGCTCGCTTAATGGGAGTGTCACCCATTACGGTCCGTGAAGCTTTAAATACTTTACGCGTAAAAGGTCTGATTGATACACGACGCGGGCGAAACGGCGGAAGCTTTGTTTGTGAGTTGCCTTCCGATTTACTCTTAAACAAGCACCCTCTGCGTCAGGCTTCCAATGAATATCTAGCTGATTTAGGCGAGTTTCATAGTGCAATTTTAAGCCATGGTGCATATTTGGCAGCACAAAGAACTACTGAATATGAACTGGGTAAAATCAAAGAGCTTATTGATCAATTTGAACAGGCCGTTGAACCAGACACACGTGCCCAACTTGATTTACGTTGTTTGTTAACACTTACCTCTTTTGCTCAATCAGCTCGACTGGCAAATCAAGAGTTAACCATACAAGCCGAATGGGCACCGCTCATTGCTGTGCTTTACCAAGATGATCAATTCCATCAATCGGTCGTCGCTCAATACCACCAACTTTTATCATCTTTTGTTCAAGGCAATGAAGATGATGCTGTTATTCAAGCGCGAAAAATCATTTCGATGCTAACAGATCAAATGCTTCGATATAAGTTATCTATTGAATAAAAACAATAAAGTAGAGCACTTATAAAATATCGAGTGAGAAATACGGAATTTTAGGAGTTATAGGAATGACCCAACATTTAGATATAGAAGAGCTTCAAAATTTGTTAAAGACGGTGGTTGAAGAAACGACAGCCATTACCGAAAAGCTGGCAACTAAAGCGAGCAAAATTCTTTCAAAACATGAACCTGAAAAAACAAAAGACGTTAAGCTTTCAGGTTCAGAACGCACTGCTTTGCAAAAGGAAATTAAAAAGGCCTTACAGGAAAGCCATTACAGTCAGGGTATTGGTTTTGCAAGTTATAGCCCTGCAACGCAAGAAGAGCAGGACTATTGGACACTCGAATGGTGGTATAAAAAAGAAGATCAGTTACAGCAAGCCAAGCTTGAAAACTATCAAAATGCTCAGCGATTTTTAGATTTCCGCTCTTTTGAATGGTTCCATAAACCTGCTCAAAACAAAAGTCCGTGCATCCATGGACCCTATGTCGACTATATTTGCAATGGTGCATACACCATCACCCTTGCCCATCCAGTCATGATTCGTGATCAATTTATCGGTGTAATTGCTACCGATATTTTAGTTTCCGCACTGGAAAAAATTCTTATGCCGAAGCTTAAAAACATTAAACAAAAAGCAATTGTGATTAACGACTCTTCTCGAGTGATTACTTCAAATGATATCACCATCAGAACAGGCACATTATTTAAAGGCCAAAGCCCCAAGCAGGTTCTCTCACGACCGTGTCAATCTTTTCAATTGGTCGTGATCTAGAGTTATATCAAAGATATAAGTATTTGATCTTGCTTTAGGGCATCACCAAGGCGAAACAGCCACCCACTTTTGTACAAACTTTCTCCAAATAGACGTGTTTATTCAAGTCTAGGGGAAGTTTTGGCTCAAAAATAGCATCGCTTTTCCGGATGAAAAGCAAAACAACGAATTTGAGGTTGAAATGACATGGAAAAAAAAACGTCTTCCTTAAAAAAACTGTCTCTTTGGCAAGTCACGATTATTGGTATTGCCTACATGACTCCCATGACGGTGTTTGACACTTTCGGTATTGTCTCTGGAATTACCAATGGACATGTATCACTGGCCTATTTACTCGCACTTGGTGCCATGTTACTTACCGCTTGGAGCTATGCAAGATTTAGTCAAAATTCAGAAAAATCAGGCTCGGCATATAGCTATACTGCTGAAAGTTTAGGGCCTAAAAGTGGTTTTTTTGTCGGTTGGTGTTCACTACTCGACTATTTATTATTACCCCTCATTAATGTTTTGCTAGCCGCAATTTATCTCACAGCCCTTATCCCAAGTCTGCCTTACTGGTTCTGGGTAATTGTGTCGGCAAGCCTAGTCACTTTAGTAAACTGTTTCCGCATTCGGTTGCTCGCCAATTTAAGCCTGTTGTTTGTGTTTGCACCGATCATACTCATGGTCATTTTTGTTTATTTAGTGATTAAGGGTATTGGCTCGACTCAAGGTTATGAGCATGTGCTTACATTGGCGCCACTCTGGCATGAGCACCAATCTTTACTCCCTCTCGTTGCGGGTGCCTCAGTTTTGTGCTTTTCATTTATGGGCTTTGATGCGGTTACCACGCTTTCTAATGAAACCAAACAACCTACCAAAAATATTCCTCGTGCAGTCATGTTAACGACTCTCGCTGGCGGGCTTATTTTTTTCACAGCCGCTTGGTTTATTCAGCTTTATTTTCCAAACAATCTTCGTTTTCAACATCCTTCAGAAGCGTTGCCTGAAATTGTGCTTTACGTTGGTGGTGCTTTTTTCCAATCCGTATTCTTGTGCGGGCAAATTATGAACACAGTCGCCTCTGGCCTTGCCTCACATGCCAGCGCTTCACGTTTACTGTATATAATGGGTACCGATAATATTTTCCCTAAAAAGTATTTTGGGACAATTCATATTTCATTAGGTACACCGTTTTTCTCGGTTTTGTTTGTTGGTCTTATTTCAATGTCTGCGGTTTTTCTAGATTTAGCCCAAGTCGTAAGCCTCATCAGCTTTGGTGCGTTAGTCGCTTTTACAGCCGTAAATTTCTCAGTTTTTATGAAGTTTTATATTAAAGATAAACAGCGTTCAGGGTTTAAAAATAAATTTCTAAACCTGTTTTTACCGCTTATATCAGTCTTTAGCATTATTTGCCTCTGGCTTAATCTTGACTCATCTTCACTGATTTTTGGATGTTTCTGGTTAGCTTTGGGCATTCTCCTATTTATTTATAAAACGATTAAAAAACAAAGTATTGCTATCAGCAATGCTTATTAATTTTTAAGGAACTTTATTATGAAAATTATTTCTAAACCTCAACTTTTAAAAGACGTGGAATATAAACCAAGTAAATCTCTACAAGTGGGCAAAGAGTGGAGTTGGTTAAATCCAAAACATGCAAAATTTGACACAAAAAATGTAGAAGGTGCAGCGGTAGATAATCCAGCAAACTACTATGAAAGCTCGCTTTCTGATTGGCATACATTTGACAGTTTACAAGCTGATATTGAATGCGATGTGGTAGTTATTGGCGGTGGCTTATTAGGTTCATCAAGTGCATTACATTTAGCTGAACAAGGCGTAGATACCGTTTTATTAGAAAAAAACCGCATTGGTAGTGCAGCTTCTGGCAGAAATGGCGGACAACTTACCCCTGGTTTAGCTCGCTGGGAAGCTCAAGAAATGGCCGATCGCTTAAGCTATGAAGATGCCAAAAAACTTTGGCATTTTACCTCTACTGAAGCCATGCAACTTATTGATGATATCGCAGAAAAATACCAGCTCAACTTTAACCGAAAACATGGTCACATTACCGCCGCCGTTCATGAAGGACATTTAGTTGGTTTAACACAAGGCGCCGATGCACGAAAATATTTAGGTGAAGACCATACGCGCATTGTGGGTAAACACGAACTCATGGACTTTATTAAGTCTGATTACTATACGGGTGGTTTAATTGATGAGTTAGGTGGACAAATCCATCCTTTAGCTTTAAACCGTGGCTTAATTTATGGCTTTTGCCAAAATGGCGGTACTGTTTATGAACAAACAGAAGTCATTTCAATAGAAGAAAAAGCAGATGGTATTTATGTTCAAACAGCAAATGCTGTCGTAAAAGCTAAAAAGTCTGTGGTGTTAGCAGTACACCATGCTTCGTTTAAACTTTTATCAGAGCAAAGCAATACTACTATTCCATTTTACACCTATGTTGCGACGACTGCCCCACTAGAGCTTGATACAAAAGAGCTTCTGCCATTTGGACATCCAGTCTATGACACTCAGTTCCAGATTGATTACTACCGTCCCGTGTTTAACAACCGCTTATTGTTTGGTGGCCAAGGCACAGGAACGTGTTGGGGGCCAGAGAAAACTTTAAATTATCTAGAACATCGAATTCATACGGTTTTCCCTCAAATTAAAAATCTAGAAATGGATTTTGTCTGGAGTGGAACAACTGATTTAACCGTAAATGGTGCAGTCGATAGCCGTAAATTTGGTAATAAGTTCCCGATTTATGCTGTTCACGGTTGGAGTGGTCACGGCGTTGCACAGACGGTACGCATTGGTAAAGCCATTGCAAATGACTTTATTGGGCAATCTAATGACTTTGAAATGTTATCTAAAATTGACCATCAAAATATTATGTTTGGTCGTACCCTTGCTCCCGTTGTTATTCCACTCGCAAAAAGTATGTATGGCATCGGCGCAATGATTAACCCAGGCAAAATGGTGTCTTTCTAATTTATAGAATCACTAATTTTCTAAAAAAGGATTCGTATAGCTTTGTACGGATCCTTTTTTATTTAGCTGAGTAAAATCCTTTTCAAATTAGGTTATCCCTAGCCAATCTATTACAATAGCATCAGCTTTTTTATTCAGCGCATATATTTTGAGCAACTCATCTTCCCAATTAAAACGCGGACTTAAAAATCGCCACATCCAGCTAATCGCTATGGGTGGCGCTGTCGGGACAGGTTTATTTTTAGGCTCTGCACAAGTCATCCAGTCTGCTGGTCCGTCTATTATTTTAGGTTATGCCATTGTCGGTTTGGTCGCATTTTTAATTATGCGCCAAATGGGTGAAATGATCGTAGAAGAACCTGTGGTCGGTTCCTTTAGTTACTTTGCACAAAAATATTGGGGAAGATTCCCTGGTTTTTTATCGGGCTGGAACTATTGGGTGGTCTATATTTTGGTCGCAATGACCGAACTGACAGCAGTTGCTAAATATGTGCATTACTGGTGGCCTCATATTCCTGCTTGGATATCAGCCTTATTTTTCTTTGTTTTGGTCACGTGTTTGAACTTAGGCAATGTTAAATTTTATGGTGAATCTGAGTTTTGGTTAGCCATTATTAAAGTCGCGGCGGTCATTGCCATGATCGTGTTTGGCTTATATTTATTGCTCACCGCAGGTAGTGACTCTATCGCTAGCTTTTCAAACTTATGGCAGCATGGCGGATTTTTCCCGCATGGATTTTCGGGCCTGTTTTATATGCTTGCCTTCTTAATGTTTGCTTTTGGCGGTATTGAACTGATTGGGATGACTGCTGCTGAAGCCGAAAATCCTGAAAAAAGCATTCCACAAGCCATTAACCAAGTCATCTTTCGAATCTTGGTTTTCTATGTGGCTTCGCTTGCCATCATCATGTCGCTCATTCCGTGGAATCAGCTTGACCTCGGTGGTTTAGATAAAAGTCCATTTGTGATGATTTTTAGTCAGCTTGGGATTGGCTGGGCAGCGCATTTGCTTAACTTTATTATTTTGACGGCTGCACTGTCTGTTTATAACAGCGGTATGTACGCAAACAGTCGCATGTTGTACGGCTTAGCAGTACAAGGCCACGCATCTAAAGTTTTTACAAAAGTCAGCAAACAAGGGGTTCCTACACCTGCTGTTATTTTCTCTTCTATTCTGATTTTTGGTTGCGTGTTACTGAACTATTTTATCCCAGAAGAAGCTTTAAGCTATCTCATGTACATGGCTGTAGCAGCTTTAGTTTTAAACTGGGCAATCATTAGCTTTACTCATTTGAAGTTTAAACGTGCCATGAAACTTGAAGGTAAAGTTGTCAAATTCCCTGCACTATTTTCACCTTTAAGTAACTATATCGTTTTGATTTTTATTGGCATGATTTTATATATCATGTGGACTCAAGGCTTTGAAAAATCAGTTATTTTAATTCCAATTTGGATTGCATTCATGTTTGGATTATATAAATTTTTGAGTTGGAAAAAATCACTCTAATCTTCAAAAAAGGCTTATTCAAACAGAATAAGCCTTTTATCATTAAATAGCTTGTCCTCTTCAATAACTTCAGAAAATCTACTCAAAAAACCATTCACATTTTATTCATTATTATTAAATTGCTCTCTGCTAGACATATTAATATGTAAGCCTTAGTCATTCTAAACATCGGTATTTAATGAGATAATTATTAAAGTACAAGTGTTTACATGATCTATAAATATTTGTGTCAATGTTCAGCTAAAATCAAAGCAGACCAGTTTATCGTTACGATCACTCAATAGGCAAAAGATACTGCATCGCAAGACAGGTTCTTTACCCACTGCACTGATTTAGCCGTCAACTGTGTCACTCAATGATGAAAGACAGGAAATTTTATGGAAAAAGCTCTGCAATGTCCTAAGTGTGGTTCTACAGAAATTGAAGCACGTGACCATGACAAATTACTTAGAACAACTGGCGGTGTTTTACTCACAGCTGCCGGTACAACGGCAGGCACTGTAGGTGGCGCTGCGACTGGTGCTACTGTTGGAGCAGCTATTGGTACTGTTGCTGGTCCTTTAGGTGTAATTGTTGGCGGAACTGTAGGGACTTTTGTTGGTGCCATTAGTGCAGGAATTACTGGCGGTGTAGTTGGTAATATTTTTGGTAAGAAAGCTGGCGTAATAATCGACAAGAATATTTTTCAAGATTATCGCTGTCTAAAATGTAAATACCGTTTTAAGCAAAAGAAGTAATTTAAATTAAATAGGAGAACTAGTTACTCTAGCTCTCCTACCACCATAAACACCATCAAGACTCTACCAATACAAGCCTTAGTTTTTCAAGGATGAGAAAGTTTTCGGCTGCAATCTGACTCTTATTGAGTTAACTGGCTGCTTTAAAGTCCTGCTGGGCTTTTTGGTATTCATCAAAAAGCTGTTCTTGCTTAACATCTTGACTACCTACACTGCATACAGCTTTATCTTCAGCGACTTTTTGATCTACCTCTTTCCCTTTTCCACTACGACGGGATTCGTAAACTGTTCTTTGTCGGAAGTAACTAAATGGTTCCGCATTACTAATAAAACCATATTTGGAGTCATGTATATAATTCTGATAAAAGTCCATAATTTCTGGGCTTGCTCCTTTTCTCCAGCTTGCAAACTCCCAATCATCAATACCCAAGTAAAACTCATAAGCTTTCGAAACAGGTGATAATAATCTAAAAATATTAATTCCCCCTGTTGTATTTGGAGCAGTGAGTTTTTGCAATTTTTCTAAACGACTAATTTCGGTTGCCATATCTGATGGACCTATCGGAATATACTCACGAATTTTATTGTCGTTACGAGCTTGCTGACTTACAGAGAGAATTTTCTTTTCAGCTAAAGCCCCGTAAGCTGCATAATAGACTTTCATTGTGGCAATAATTTGATCTTGAATTTTACCGCTAGACTGCATTTCTGCTTTCACAGCATTATATAAATGTAGGGTTTTATCCTGTATTTCAAATTGCTCAGCAAATAGAACCCCATATTTTTCTTTTAATTGATTATAGTCAAACATACGGACACCCGCATTTACCGCTTCCTCCAACATATCCTTCAGTGGAATACGAGCATAGTTATCATTTACATTTTGACTTCCAGGAGTATAACCTCCCCCTACATCCGAATGCATACCTGGATAAACAATTTCCTTCCAGTTAGGATTCGAAATTTCACCATTTTCTTTATGTATTAAATCAACAGGAAAGGCAAAACGCTGTTCATTTCCTGCAATATGATGAACACACATTTTGACCCGTTCATCAATGACCATGTCTCGGCCTTCAAAAGTTAAATTATTATTTAAGTTGGTTGCAGGTAGACCAAAAGAAGCGACTGTATCGAAGATACCCATAAATTTAAATTCGATAGGATATTTTCCAGTACCATAAGTTAAACCATTACAATCAGATTCGCATTGCCACATAAACTGATTGGTAAAAGCACGTGCTAAAGCAGCGCCCCGAGAAAAGCCAAAAGTGGAAATATTAATTTTTTTGATGAGACGATGTTGACTTAAACTTTTCTCAACTTCAGCAAAACTATAAACCTTTTTTTCGTTTGCATATTTACTTGTATCTATTTCTGCTTTTTTCGCATTCAGAATCATGACTTGTTTTAATGCATCATTAAGTTGATCCTCTCCATAATCGAGCCGCCGAGTACCGCCTGATCCTACACCAAGTCCCAAACCACTATGATCTTGGATCATAGCAAGTGCTCGTTGGAAAATATTTAACTGACCATTAAAACGCGTTCCTACACCTGATACATAGATCGCATAATTTGAGCTATCTTTTCCTTCTTTCTTATGATCATCAATAAGAGCTCTGGCATTCCGCCATAATCGGGCAGGATTCGACCATTTCTTTTGCTCCTCATCAGCATCTTTATTGTTACCGGTACCGTCAAAAAAAACTGAAATATGGACTACATCTGAACAATCCTGTTTCGCAGATGGAGGGGTATTAGAAACATCACTATTTGTTTCTATAGTCCGTTTTATAATTGTTTTTTTAAACATGAACTAATCTCACTTTTTATTATTTTTTAGTTGATTTAACCATTTAATACCTTTTTCAGTTGGTTCAGGCCAATTATTAGATGTCGTAATTTCTACCGTATCATCTGGATATAAATGTGCAGCTAAATATTTCATACCTTTTAGTTGCTCTTTAGTAATAATCACTTGATTTTTTGCAGAGTGAGGTTCACCAGTTTTTGCATCTTTCCATGTAATGACTTGAGCACCAGTTTTAATTGAGTTAGTCGACATAGCGCCTCCAAAACCGCCTCCAATTTCCTGACCATTCAATTTCAACATATAATCAGAATAAGTTGGATCATAGTTGAATGATGTGGTGCCCATATAATATGTTGCGTTTGGGCCAATACCAGCACAACCTGCAGCACTAAATGCTAAACTTATTGGTAAGAGTAAAAACTTTTTAAGACTCATGGTATTTCCTCATTTCTCCTTGCTATCTTGGACCTTTTATAGCTGAACTTACTCAATTATTAGATGTGGTAGTTTCTAATGTATAAACAGGCTACAAATATACAAATGAATATTCATAAGCTCACTACCATCACTTAAATTTGTCCATACATCCAATTACAACCAGTTAAAATTACTGGTATAACAAGTAAAATAAATAGCATTTTATATTTCATTATTTCTCTCCATTTTAAATTCATATTGACTTACTCTCACTAAAGCCATATTAATCATAATTAAAAAAGTGATTACCCAGCTTTAGACATCAAACTATTCATAATCTGATCCATTGTTAGCTTTCTATCTTTCAAATTATTTAATAAATGCTGTAGGTTGTGATCCAACTCAAATTGGACTCCATACATCAATTTTAGGCAAATAAAATTTAAAATATCGCGAGTACCAGATAAATAGTGATCTCTTGCTTCAGGGATACTTTCAATTACAAATTCATATAATGACTCATCATCAATTTTATCAACCAAAAATGAGTTATTGAGTTTGAGGTAATAAATTAGATTGTCAGGAAAAGTAGCCTCGACCATCATTTCTTCTTGTTCCACCGTGAAATGTAAAGGCTTTTCGATTGATGGCAGTACTTCAACACGCTCATTTAGTCCAAATATACTTTGCAGATTACTTAATCGATCCCAATACCACCAGCTTTGAATAGGTTTTAGTAAAGCTTCAATTTGCTGGGGGTTAAATACAGGGCCTTGTACATATAAAGTTTTATCAGCTTTGTGCCCAACTAATGTCGCCAAGATAGCAGGATCCCAAAATGCCAGCATCATTTCTAGACCACCATCAAATTCAACATCTAAAAAATTTCTTAAATGTTTATAAAGATAATCAAAAGTTAAAGGCGTAATAATAATTGTCATTTTAGGTGTGCCAACGATATTACTTTCAATCCACTCCCATTCAAGTGAAGTAAAATTTTTAGGTAGCTGAATTAAATGTGGAGAAATCTCTTTAGCTTTTTCACCACTAGCTTCTTTTAATAAGCATTTTTGACGTAAATGCTCTAAAACCTTTAAAAATTTTTTATCTTGGGCGGCATCAGCGATTGCATAAATATTTAATCCAATTTGATCAAGCGGATACTTTTCAAAAGTTTTAAACAAAAATTGGAGACTTTGATTATCTATCATTTACATTCCATCTCCTTTATTGATGAAAGCTCCACGTTGTGCTGCGCGTCGAGCAAGACATTCCCAACAAATATTATTTGGAAATATCGGAAGCGTTGGGCTTTCACTTACACCTGTTGTAAAGAGATGTTGACCTGCTTTAGCAGTAAACTTATTTGGAGTAATGACCGTAACGCCTTCACCATTAATTTTTAGAGCACTATCTTTTGCTTTAAATACAATTTCAGTTGGACTATGGATTTCTACTTTACCTTCAGAGGATGTTATTTTTACATCGAGTCTTGCAGAAACATCTAATACATTATCTTGCGATTGCAGATCAAATTTCCCTTTTGCTACATAAATTTTTAAATCTTCCTCACCTGCAAACAGACTTACTTTTTTCTTAGCATTTAAAATTAGATGTTCATCCGTACTGACATTAATGGATTGCCCACTTCCAACAGTTACGCTATCTAAAGCATTAATATGTATATCTTTTCCAGAAACTAAAGAAATACTATCTGGAGAAGCTAATAACATTAAAGCTTCTTTAGTCGCTTTTAAGTCAGACCACTGAGATTCGATCGTTTTAATATACTGATTAATATTTCCAAGCATATCAGCAGCTTCTGCTTTCTGTTTCACAGCATATTCAGATAAAGCTTTCATACTTTCTAAACTTTCTGTGAAGTTTTGAACTGCTTCATTTGCCTCTAAATGTATACCCGCGGCATTATTCTGAACAAATGTTGAGATATATAATCCCTTACTTCGGATTGCACCTGAACGATCCGTTCTTAATTCAAATCCCTCACCACGCCCTTCACTCGTCGCACTTTCTTTAGGGTGACTTAAATTCCCCAAATTAAGCTGTGTTGCACCGTGACTGCTATGTAACTGAGCGCTAATTTGCCCTGTCGTATCATCAAAACGCAGCTGGTTATATCCACTACCGCCAACCTCTTTGGATCGAATACCACTCAGTTTTTTTGTGTCAGGAAGTTGCCCTTTAATATCAAACTTCGTTGGCGAACGCTGAGCTTCATGGATGCGTCCCGTCACGAATGGGCGATCAATGTTGCCATCAAAGAAATCAATCACTACGATTTCATCTTTACGTGGTAAAAAACGTGCTCCGTAACCTTCACCAGCCCAAGGAGTGAGGACATCTACCCAAGCCGAATCTGTATCACTATTATTGGCCCCCGCACCACCATCATGCGCATGGTCATCGGTACGTGTGAATAAGAATCTGACTTTTATTCGCCCCCATTCATCCACATGAATTTCTTCACCATCACTAACCACTTTGGCACGTTGGACATGGGCAACGGGGCGATGCTTCAATGAATCATATTCAGGGACAACGTTAATATTTCTGCGAACAACTACAAATTCATTGGCCTGGCGCTCTTGTTCACTGTCTTTACTGTTTTGCCAGTGACTTAAGGTCAATAGTTTTTCTACTTGGTCTTGAATATCTTTGGGTAGGTTATTTTGATTATAAAAGTGCTTATTAAGGATTAAAAACTCTTTATCTTGCTGACTATGATTTTTCTCTAACTCTGGATAATCATGTAATTGGAACCAATAACCGACTTGAGTGTCACGTACACTACTATGTGCAGTAAAATACTTGGCTTGTAATGCCTGATATTGGTTTAAGTGCATATTCAGTTTTTCTAACTGAGAATTACTTGAAGCGGTGGCTTGATCCTTTCCTTTAAGATCGCTTATCCAAGCAGGAGATATATTCCACGCCTGTTCCAGACTTAAGCTTTCATTGTCTCGCTGAGTGCTGTGTTGATGTGAGCTGACCACTGATCCACTGGCATCTTCTTGACTTAGACTATCAGCTTGCCAACGTTGTACATGGATAGCGGTTGGTTGTAACTGTCGCTGAGCAATAAAACTAGTGATACTGTCATATTGTTCAGTCGCATTTGAACGGTGATAACGGATGGTTCTGCGTTCGAGCGATTGAAACTGAGCATTATCATCAATTAAACGTAGTTTTTGTGCCTCAATACTTTGGCTATTACTTGCTACAAGATAACTCGCCTCATCCACAAGCCAGTTAATCGATTCTTCACGCATTATTCGAGTTAAATATGCATAGTCACTTTCATTCGACTGCATGGAAAAAGGGCGTACATCATATGTTTTGGTTAAACCGGTCGTATCTAACTGTAAACTTGACGCAAATAACGGACTTTTACTCTGCCATTCCTTAAAGATGACTTCGATAATGTCCACAACGCTTTTATTCATAAACACACGACTATTACGTCGTTTATGCCATAAGCTAGTAGCGTCCTGCATAGTCAAGCGATATAAACTAAAAGCACCATCGCTTTGACCTTGGCTAGCACCAGTAACAATACCCGTAGTTCTAAAAAGCTGACCTGCATCTGTTACTTGATCAACTGCAACCTGACATCCAATAAATTGTTTTAATTCAATATATGGGTTTGTAGATAAACAAATAAGCTCTGCCGATAGTCCATCATTAATACCATGATAGCCATCAATACGTTGCAACATAATCTGTGAATTAAGCTCAGTATTTGAAAACTGGATACTAATCGCACGTTTTTGAGCGCCAAATCCTATTTTTTCCAAAATACCAAAGATATTATTCAACATTATGATGCAAACCTTATTATTAATTAAACAAGTCTAACAGAATGATAAGTCTGTCTCAATTTAGGGTATTTCATGTTTTGTTTATATTAGTATCTTTTCCCTATCATCTTCTCACTTCCTTTATTGAAATCTAAACTGAACTTAAATTTTAAAACAAAATATTTACAACCAATCTTAGTGGAGAGAAACAATAAAATCAGTGACTTACTTTACATTATTAAGAGGATATGAAAAAATTATTACCTCATATAACATCTGAAAGTTAAAATGAAAAAAATATTATTTTTAAGTTTAGTAAGTGTCCTTAGCTCATATACTTTTGCTGAAGACAATAGTTCAATTTACCGCGGACTAGGCACTGGTACTAAAGATTTTTTAAAGTTTGAAATACTCAAAAAACAAGGCTTTATAGCAAAGAAAGCAACTATTTCAAGGGCAGATTATAATGATATATACAAACTGAAAAAGCCTTATCAATTTATGGGACAAAATGTTGTATTAATCTCAGATGAATATATGTCTGAATATGTGGGCTGTTGCGTTAGTGAAGGTTGGGGCGCGGTATTTAAACAAATCTCTAATTTGAAATTAATTGAACATTTTGCAAAAACTAATCAATGCAAAATCTCTCCTATAGAACAGGACAGTGATTACTATGGATTTAAAATCCGTTCTTTACCCAAAGGTAATTACTATGAATTATCATGCCGCGAACGCGATTTAGATGAATCCCAATAAATCGAAGTTAAATTCTAAAAATAAAAAGCCAAACTAGTAAGTTTGGCTAGAAGAATCGAACAGCTATAAGCTATATTAAAGAGGAATCGCCTTTGATGCGACTTTTACCAAAGTTCCTCCACCCGGAACAACCGTACTAGCTAACTCTGCCGAAAGTTCTACTAAATTCTCTTTAGTAAAAGCTTGATCAAAAGTATTTCGGAACCAACTTCCTTGTTCAATAACTTCTCCTGTAAGTCCATCAACCTCAATAACGCCAACTTTATCTGCATTAGACCAAATATATTCAAATGCATAAACTGGACGAAAATATAGGTACAGTTGAGTTATTTCCTCTGAATCTTCAATAATATTAGTTGCATGAACTTTTTGATTTTGTAGTTCCGATCTGACAATGCTAGTAATAGAGTCAAGAGATAGTAATGGTTGAAGTACATTATCAACTTCGACTTTATCTACCTCAGAAAGTTCAAACTTTCTAATATATTCCGCTAAATGAGATGATTTAAGCTCACGTTGCAAGCCATCAAAGTAATTTGAAAATTCTATTTTTCTGCTACAAACTTCTTTCATTTGCAATTCTATTTTGCCTTTATCCTGTTGACGTGTAATAGGATAATTTTTTTGTTCAGGATCTTCATAAACCTGAATTTGCTTCGCATGTGAATTATGTACAGGAATAGAATAAGTCACAACACAATCGTAATTAAGGTTACGCTCGCTTGAGACAAACCAAAATGGTTCATAACGTAATATATGATTTTTTAAATGTACTGTTTCTTCCGTAGGACGTTTTAAAAAGTTAAATTTTGCTAACATTCCAAAAGCATTAACCTTCTTCTTTTCAGCTTGTTGCTTTGCTGAATCAAATTCAAATATTTTCTTAAAAACAAATATTTTATGGTTTTCAGCCTTTACTTCTAATTTTGACATAATGATATCATTGCTATTAAACAAATTTTTTAAATTATAGTTATTAAATTTCATAAAATAAATCATTAAGATTGTATATTTTATTTAAGCGTAAGATTGGATAAACTTCTAGTAAGTGCCAACTTATTTAAGAAATAGCACTATAACGCCATGAGAAAACAAAGTTTATTAAACTACATTTAACCTCTTACACTCTAAGAAAATTACTTAAATAATCTGAATAAAACTTAACTTCAGGTTTTAATATTATACTTAAGATTTATAGGTAATATCCTGAATCCAATGATCTATTCATCGTGTCATCTAAGATAATCATTCATTTTAGATAGAAAATTTAAAAAGTAATCCAAGAACTGCTCCTTTTCACTAGCTTTATTTGGATCTAAAAGTTGGATGATTGCGCCATCAATCATAAATAAAATCATGTTTGCATCAGCTTTTAAGCCACGACTTTCTAGACTAAATATCAAATCAAAAAGTTCTTTAAGTAACCATTTTCGATATTCAATCGCCATGCGGTAAGCTCGAGGATAAAGCAGTTTTAATTCAAAAATGGCCTTAAATAGCAAAAAGTAAAAACTGTTTAAATCGACATGTAAACGGACAATTTCTTTAAGTTTATAGGCTGCGGTTGGGTAGCGATGTGAATAGACAATTGCCAGAACTTCTTCTTTGAGTCGGCTTTTTTGAAAGATTAGGCACATTTCAACAAGTCGTTCTTTCGAGTGGAAGTAGTTATAAAACGTGGCTTTTTGAATTTTGGATTTTTTAATAATCAGGTCTACGCCTGCATTATGGAACCCATGCATCGTAAAAAGTTGGATTGCGGTTTGAACAACCTGTAATTTTTTGGAAGATATTTCTAAAGTTGGCATAGTTTTACCGTTATAAATTCTTGTTGTTTCTAAATGAGATAAAAAGCCTGTGCCTTTTTGGGAGAAAAAAAGGCACAGCAAAGCCGTAAGACGGTGCTTGGCACATCTCAAGTTTTGTTTTGCTAAGTTTTAAGTAAAAATGACTTAAAGCCTGAAAACCTTATGGCGTTCAAGCTGCTTTAAATTTTTAAGTTGTGTCGATATAGACTTTGGCAAAGGCTGCCAAGAAATAATGAATGTGCAAAGCCAACTCCTTTTTTACTGGGAGTTCTGCCAAATCATTAAAATTATGGTGGCAGAACGAAAGGGGGCGAACGAGTTCCCGACACACAAAATAAGAATTTTGCATATCGACTTTGTTTTCCCGGTCTGCGACAACCGGCTGGCAATGTGGCCAGCATGCGAAGAATAGTATTCAACGCTCTTACAGTCAAGCACACAAAATGACATTTGTTTTAAATTAGATCATTAAAAAGTAAGGATAAATAATGAATGAGTTATTGTTAAAGTGGGGTTTATAACGGGATTGAAATTTATATAGATATATTAGTTTTAACAGGTAAGATGAGAATATAAAAATGGTAAATGATGAAATTAATGATGTAGAAAGTTTTTCTTAGAATTACTACTAAATTTACAATCACAATAAGTCACCGATGCCTTTAAACCTATTATTTATACTTCTCGCGATAAGCTTTCTGCTCGAAACAACTCAATAAGAATATAATGGTAAAAATAGTTGTTTGCTTTTCATTCTATTTATTTCAATTTATAAAAAACATATAATATTCTCAATAGTTTTCTAATTATCTATTACATTCAATCAAGATCATATATTTTCAATAAAGAGAATAAAATGCAAGACCAAGCTTTAACCTCTCTTCCTCAAGATGTAAATGAGGATCAAAATATTACAACTCCACCAATTTCACACTCAGGAATTCATCATTTTAAGTTTCATGGGAATGCCTCAGAATATTTTGGAATCTGGATCGTTAATATTCTTTTGACTATTATTACCTTAAGCTTATATGCGCCTTGGGCTAAAGTTCGTCGCTTACGCTATTTCTATGGTAATACAGAATTTTTTGAACGCCGCTTTGATTTTACAGGGATTCCAACCAAGATTTTGATTGGACGTTTAATTGCATTAGGAATTTACGTCGTATTTGCAATTTCATCACAGTATTCAATGATTGCGACTGTGGTTGGACTGGTTGCATTATATGCAGCAGTACCTTGGCTAATTCGCGCTACTTTGCGTTTTACTGCAAGAAATAGTAAGTTCGGCAACGCACGTTTTTATTTTGGTGGAACGATAAAAGAATCTTATAAAGTCTTTCTTTTGAGTATATTGGTATATATTTTCACTTTAGGAATCTTTACACCTGTCGCTATTTGGCTATATAAAAAATATTATCTTAACAACTTATATGCTGGACAATTAAATTTTAAATTAAACGCGAAATGGTCTGCATATATGGCTGCAGTTTATATACCAGTTTTTATTGCAATTGGTGTAATTGCTATTTTTTCAATCATTTACTTTGCTATGGCAGGAACAATTGCTGGAGTCTCACCAAACGCTATATTCTTCGGAATATTTACGGTATATGCATTTATTGGATTATTTATTTATCCATTAATTGCTGCTCGTATTTTTATTACGACATGGAACAATACTACAATTGGGAACAGTCAATTTAAAACAGACTGTAACCAATGGCGTTTCGCATGGATTGTAGCCTCGAACTGGATTGTAAAAATCTTATCCCTAGGTTTAATGTCTGCTTGGGCTGCAGTTCGTATTCACAAATACAAAATTGAATCGATGAGTTTAATTTTATTAGATGATCCAGATCAAATGATGAATCTCGCTCAACAAGAGCAAAGTGCTTTAGCTGAAGAAATCAGTGATATTTTTGATATCGACATCTCTTTATAACAATCTGAGTTTAATAATTTATGTCCCACGCAGTAGATATCACTTTCTATGATGGCCTAGTGTCTAAACCATACCCTGCTCAGATTTCAGCTCAATCTGAATCTGAAGTTCTAATTCGGTATGGTGAGCAATTAGAACTTCAGCGTCATTATCAATATAGTGATATGAAATTGATTGGTGCGCTGGGACAGTTACACCCAGTAATTGAATTATCTGATGATGCACGGATTGAATTTCATAGTGCATTACCTGAATGGTTTAATTACACAACTAAAAAGGTTCAACATTCGATCTGGAAATTTGAACGCTCTCCGGGTCTTATTCTTTTTAGTGTAATTTTTGTGATTACTTTTGCGATCAGTCTAGTCAAATGGGGTGTTCCAGCCACATCCCATTATCTTGCTTTTCAATTGCCTGAGAATACTTTAAACAAACTAGGTGATGAAGCCGAGAATTATGTATTAAATAATTGGACTGCACCCAGCCAATTAGCACAAACTCAAAAAGATCAAATTACTAAACAATATTTGAATACTGTTGCTGAAAACAAACCAGCCAAATTAGTCTTCCGTAAAGGTGATCAGTTAGGGGCAAATGCTGTAGCGCTACCCAATAATACGATTATTATCACAGATGAACTGATCAAATTGGCACATACGAATCAGGAAATCTTAGGCGTATTAGCCCATGAACAAGGCCATTTGGTTTATCGCCATAGTTTGCAACAAGGGTTAACCAGTTTAGGCCTAAGTATATTATACATTGCAATGACAGGAGATAGTTCAGACTTATTTACGTCCTTACCTGCCGCTATGATTGGTGCAAATTACTCACGTAAATTTGAATCCGAAGCCGATCTATATGCTTTACAGCTGATGGATAGGAAGCATATCGAAGTCTCACACTTTGCAAATTTCTTACAACGTTTAAGCGATACAACAGAAGAAGGTATCGATAAAAAGAATCAGGCCAACCCACCAACTTCTCAGGAAGAATCTTCAGCTAATAAACTATCTTCAGTTGTGCTTGATACTTTATCCTCTCATCCAGCAACTGAAGAGCGTATTCGAATGGTTCATGATTTTGAGAAAAAACAGAAAGGCGCACAAAATAATTTATAGGTACACAAAGTCTATCTAGAAAATTTATGGTCTTTAGGAAGTGGAGCATCACATGGTTGATCCGTCTTTACATTGACCATTTTCACAGGCCCATCGTTGTAGATTGTTACCTTACAGCCTTTTACAACATATTGTTGTTGAATGCCACCGTACATTTCATCCTCAGAAACAGCAGATGCAACATCACACGCCTCGTCAGCACGGCATGCAGTCTCCCCTCCACCACCCTCTACAGCTTCTGCTCCAGCAGCTTCCATTGCGTCTCCAGCACTCTCCTGTACTTCAGCATCTACAGCTTGTATCTTTGCTGCATATGTATTTGAAAGACTCATCATAAGAAGAATTGCAAGAAATAACTTACTACAGTGATTTATTAGATTCATGAACTATCCATATCTCTTAATTTAAATTTGGTACATATCAGGCGATTTTACTTTACAAGTTAGTGATGCAAAGGGATTGGTATTATAAGGAGCTATTCTACTCATAATTATACATATAGCAGCAATAGTTGCCCCGAAAGAATTCTTCAAACAATTACAAGATATTGACCATTATGAGGGTGCGATTAACTACACAATATAAAATTAAACTGAAATCAAAATCTGTCTAACTCAATCCAAATTTTTATGTGGGGTAGAATGAGGGGTAAAATAATAGATATAAAAAAAGCCCCTGCTTTTAACAGGGGCTTTTCGAATTTGGCGGAAGCGGTGAGATTCGAACTCACGGAGGACTCACACCCTCGTCGGTTTTCAAGACCGGTGCATTAAACCGCTCTGCCACGCTTCCATGTGCGTAAGAATACAAAGCTTATTCATTTTATTCAAGAAAAATATCATCGCTTTGTGTTCAAGTGCATATTGTTTCATCAATTTTACAGTTGCGCAGCCAATTCTGCTCCTTCTTTGATCGCACGCTTGGCATCTAGCTCTGCTGCGAGCTTTGCACCACCAATAATATGGTAGTTCGCTATAGTCGACTCACCTTCTTTTGGCATCAAGTCTTTTACCGACTCTTGACCTGCACACACCACCACAGTATCTACACGTAAAAGCTGGTCTTGACCATTGTGCTCAATCCAAAGTCCTTCATCAGTGACTGCTTTATATTGCACACCACGCAGCATACGTACACCATGCTTTTTAAGCTGTGCACGGTGTACCCAACCCGAAGTCTTGCCAAGGCCAATACCGAGTGGTGTGGTTTTACGTTGTAGTAAATAAATTTCACGGATTGCTGGTTCAACTTCTGGCGGCTGCATACCACCTTCAGAAACATAGTTCGGATCTGGGTCTACACCCCATTCACGTTGCCAATCTGCCAAAGGTTGAGGCTGTGGTTGATGTGGCGGTTTAAGTAAAAATTCTGACACGTCAAAACCAATACCACCCGCACCAATCACTGCAACCTTTTGCCCGACTTCTGCCCCTTTCAAAACTTGAGCATAAGAAAGGACTTGTGGTGCGTCACTTCCTTCAATTTTTAATGCGCGAGGGATTACACCAGTTGCAACAATTACTTCATCAAAACCTTCGCGTTCAAGCTGCTCGCGATTCACTCGAGTATTTAAACGTACATCCACCCCTGTTTTTTCGAGCTGGACTTTAAAATAACGAATCGTTTCGTGGAATTCTTCTTTACCCGGTACAACTTTGGCAAAGTTAAATTGACCACCCACATCAGAAGTTGCCTCAAACAGCGTCACTGCATGGCCACGGCTTGCCGCAACAGTTGCCGCCGACATACCCGCTACTCCACCGCCAACAACTGCAATTCGCTTAGGCTGTTTAGTCTTTAAATAGACCAGTTCAGTTTCATGGCCTGCACGAGGGTTAACCAAACAAGATACGCGCTTATTTTTAAAAGCATGGTCTAAACAGGCTTGGTTACATGCAATACAGGTATTAATTTCATCAACGCGGTTAGTCGCAGTTTTATTTACCCAAAATGCATCGGCCAATAAAGGACGCGCCATTTGAACCATATCTGCTTTGCCAGTTGCCAAAATTTCTTCGGCAGTTTCAGGTATGTTAATGCGGTTTGATGCAATAATCGGGATAGAAATATGCTGTTTTACATGAGCAGTGTAGTCGACAAAAGCGGCACGAGGCACAGACGTGACAATGGTCGGCACACGAGCTTCATGCCAACCAATGCCAGTATTTAATAAAGTCACACCTGCTTTTTCTAAAGCTTTTGCAACAGTCACAACTTCTTGCATGGTGTTACCGTCATGAACTAAATCGAGCAACGACAAGCGGAAACAGATAATAAATTTTTCACCAACTTTTGCACGAATCGCCTTTACGACTTCGACCGGAAAGCGCATACGGTTTTCAATTTCACCGCCCCAACGGTCAGTACGCTGGTTCACATGGCTGCTTAAAAACTGGTTAATGAGATAACCTTCCGAGCCCATAATTTCAACGCCGTCATAGCCCGCTTTTTTGGCAATGTCAGCACAATGTGCATAGTCATCAATCGTACTTAAAATATTTTTTTCAGAAAGCTGACGCGGTTTAAATGGTGAAATTGGCGATTTGATCGGACTAGAAGACACTGCAAAAGGTTGATAACCATAACGGCCAGCATGCAAAATTTGCATTAAAATTTTTGAACCATGCTTATGCACAGCATGTGTAACCAGACGGTGCTGTGGAATATCGGTTAAACCATTCATGGTTCCACCCATGGGTAGTAGCCAACCTTGACGGTTTGGAGAAATCCCCCCAGTCACAATCAGGCCCACCCCACCTTTTGCACGCTCTTCAAAATAAGCTGCCAGCTTTGGGTAATTATAAAAACGGTCTTCAAGCCCCGTATGCATGGAACCCATCACCACACGGTTTTTAATAGTGGTAAAGCCTAGATGTAATGGTTTTAATAAATTGGCGTAACTTGTCATGCTGCGTCCCAATAATTTTTTGCAACTTGTTGCATAGTACTTTAATACTTTTTTGATAATTTTGGATGACCATGCAAAGAAATTTATCGGAGCTTATGGTCAATCCATTTATTTAAGAACAATACTTCATTCACTTCTTCTTATTCTATAAATAGCCTTATATTTTTTATCAAATTAAAACTTCAAATCAGAACAAGTGAATTAATGCTTTTTTTGCGAAAAAAAGCACCATGAATAGTGCTACAATAGCCGCCATTCAGAATTCTCAAGACCGCCTATATGGGGTCTTTTTCATAAATGTTAGGATTAGCAATGACTGATAATGCAACTATCTTGCAGCATGTACCAGTAGGCAAAAAAGTTGGGATTGCCTTCTCCGGAGGCCTAGACACTTCAGCTGCCTTATTGTGGATGAAACAAAAAGGCGCAGAACCTTATGCATATACTGCAAACTTAGGTCAGCCTGATGAAGATGACTACGATGCAATTCCAAAGAAAGCAGAACAATACGGCGCTGTAAAAGCTCGCTTAATTGACTGCCGCTTACAACTTGCGCTTGAAGGTATTGCTGCGATTCAGTGTGGTGCATTCCATATCAGTACAGGTGGTGTTCCTTATTTCAATACGACTCCACTCGGTCGCGCAGTAACAGGCACAATGCTAGTTACCGCAATGAAAGAAGATGACGTAAACATCTGGGGTGACGGTTCAACTTATAAAGGTAACGATATTGAACGTTTCTATCGTTATGGTTTGTTGACTAACCCGAATCTTAAAATTTATAAGCCTTGGTTAGATCAAAACTTCATCGATGAGCTTGGTGGCCGTGCAGAAATGTCACAGTTCCTGATCGACAACGGTTTTGACTACAAAATGTCAAAAGAAAAAGCGTACTCAACTGACTCAAATATGTTGGGTGCGACTCACGAAGCAAAAGATCTTGAATACCTAAATGCTGGTATCAAAATCGTTGACCCAATTATGGGCGTTGCTTTCTGGAAAGATGAAGTTGAAATTACTCCAGAAGAAGTGACTGTACGTTTTGAAGAAGGTGTACCTGTTGCATTAAACGGTCAAACTTTTGACAATCCGGTTGAGCTTATTCTTGAAGCAAACCGTATTGGTGGCCGTCATGGTTTAGGTATGTCTGACCAAATCGAAAACCGTATTATCGAAGCAAAATCTCGTGGTATTTATGAAGCACCGGGTATGGCTCTTCTTCATATTGCTTATGAGCGTTTGGTTACTGGTATTCATAACGAAGATACGATCGAACAATACCGCATTAATGGTTTACGTTTAGGTCGTTTACTTTACCAAGGCCGCTGGTTCGACTCTCAAGCACTTATGTTGCGTGAAACTGCACAGCGTTGGGTTGCTAAAGCGATTACTGGTGAAGTAACTCTTGAACTTCGTCGTGGTAATGACTACACCATCATGAACACTGAATCTCCAAACTTAACGTACGAAGCTGAACGTTTAACAATGGAAAAAGGCGATTCAATGTTTACGCCAATGGACCGTATTGGTCAGTTGACTATGCGTAACCTCGACATTACCGATACACGTGCAAAACTTGGTATCTATACAGATGCTGGTTTGCTTTCAATCGGTCAAGGTTCTGCTGTGCCACAACTCGATAGCAAGAAAAAATAATTTTCTTACTTAATAAAAAAGCCACCGACAAAGGTGGCTTTTTTATTCCAAGCGCTAGAGTTTAAACAAGTTCTGTCACTTCCAAAGGTTGATAATAAATCTGGTTACGTCCAAGCTGCTTAGCTCGGTACAAAGCTTGATCCGCAGCATGAATTAACTTGTCCTGATTTACTTTAAAACCTTCTGTATAAACAGTAAAACCTAAACTAATCGTGACATGCTTAGAGACTAAAGATGCTGCATGAGGAATCGCTTGTCGCTCAATCGCTTTATAAATATTTGCAGCAACGGCATAGGCACCTTGAGCAGGTGTTTTCGGCAACAGTACCACAAACTCTTCTCCACCATAACGGGCAACAAAATCAACATGCCGAATCGAATTTTTAATTGCAGCGGCAATAGATGAGATGACTTTATCCCCCATTTGGTGCCCATAAAAATCGTTATAATTTTTAAAAAAATCGATATCAATAAATAAAACAGCCAATGGGCGCTTTTCTTGCTTTGCACGATAGTAAAAAAAGTCGAACATCTCATCAAAAGTACGTCGATTTGAGATATTCGTCAGTGCATCCTGCTGGCTTAAATGAAGCAATTCAGATGCCTCAATACGTAAAATCTGTTCGTTCAGCTCAGCAAGCTGATTATTTAAAAAAAGGCTTCTTTCTCTTGAGGTAAGCATCGTACTAATTGAAAAACCTAAAATACAACTTCCAAACAGCGCTCTTCCCAAAGCAATAAAATCACAATTCGCTTGCCATAAAATCAGTAGGGAAAAAACACAAAAGGCTGCTGTTAAACCCACATAAAGCATATGTAGAGGCTTTATTCCGCTTAAAATAAAACCCAGCATATATAAGAAGGAAAGTAATAACATCGACTGGTTTTTAAGAGCGACATTTTCTACGCTAAGGAGCAACATTGCATTGATAATAATGGTCAAAAATACAATGCCACACGCAGCGATATAAAAATATTCAGTGAGTTTTTTAAACTTTGCAAAAACCCAAAATAACAGTAGCGCACAAGCAATATTAATTGCACTAAGTAAACAGTAAATAAAGTCCCAAGTAATATAAGGCACCCCTATGACCAAATAGTCTGTAGGTAGAGCTAGCAATATAAAAATGAGATAGGTTAAAACGCCACTTGCTAAGAACTTTGAGATATTTTGTTTAGTTCGCTCAAGATTTAGACACCAGAATTTTTTTTCTAATTGATGTGGCAAAGGTATATTGGCATAACGATGGGTATGTAGAGTTACTAAATATTCTATTTCTTCTTTTGCTTTGAGTAATTCATGTACATTTCCCCTATTTGCCACTACTTGATTCCTGCCTCTCACACATTAACAAAATATAACATTATTTTTTAAGGCCTCTGGCGCTTTATTTTGCCATTTGTCCGTAATTCTCGTTACCATTTTCACACTTTATCGATTATCATTTGTTTTATTTCGAAGTTTGAACTGCCTTGGACTCTATTACCCTGCTCCAGCCAGATGACTGGCATGCACATTTACGTGATGGTTTAGCATTAAAACGTACTGTACCCGATTTGGCCAAACAATTTGCTCGTGCGATCTGTATGCCAAACCTTGTTCCACCTGTAAAAACTGTGGAAGAAGCATTGGCTTACCGTGAACGTATTCTTGCTCATGTTCCAGAGGGTCTTAATTTTGACCCACGTATGGTGCTTTATTTTACTGATTTCACCTCACCAGATGAAGTTCGTAAAATTAAAGAATCTGGACATGTAAATGCCATTAAACTTTACCCAGCAGGTGCGACCACCAATTCTGATAACGGTGTAAGTGACATCCGTAAAGTTTATGCAGTCATTGAGCAACTAGAAGAGCATCAAGTTCCGTTATTACTTCATGGTGAAGTGACTCATAACCACGTTGATATTTTTGACCGTGAAAAACGCTTCTTAGATGAAGTTTTATCACCGTTATTAAAACAGTTTCCAAAACTTAAAGTGGTACTTGAGCACATCACAACAAGCGATGCTGCACACTTTGTTTTAGAACAAGACCGCAATGTGGCTGCAACGATTACACCTCAGCATTTATTATTTAATCGTAATGATATGTTGGTTGGTGGTATTAAACCGCATTTCTATTGCTTACCAATTTTAAAGCGTCAAACTCACCAGACCACTTTGCTTGAAGTTGCAACGAGCGGTAACCCTAAATTTTTCTTGGGTACAGATAGTGCTCCTCACTCGCAAAATGCAAAAGAAAATGCGTGTGGCTGTGCGGGCTGTTATAGTGCGCCTAATGCAATTGAACTTTATGCTCAAGCATTTGATCAAGTAGGTAAACTAGAACGTTTAGAAGGTTTTGCTAGCCACTTTGGCGCAGACTTCTACGGCCTACCACGTAATACTTCTACGATTACTTTGGTAAAAGAAGATAACCTCGTTCCAGAATCTTTTGATTATTTAGATGATCAAAAAATTATCCCGCTGCATGCCGGGAAAACGCTGCAATGGAGAAAAGTGTGACACAAGAAACCTCTGTCCCGGTCATTGGCCAACGTTTTCGTGGCTTCTTACCTGTTGTTGTTGACGTTGAAACGGCAGGTTTTAATGCCCAGACAGATGCATTGCTAGAAATTGCGTGCATTCCAATTGTGTATGATGCTCAGGGACAATTTGTCCCTGGTCCAGCATTTCATGCACATATTAACCCGTTTGAAGGGGCTAATCTCGATCGTCGTTCGCTGGACTTTATTGGTATTGATCCATTCAATCCAATGCGTATTGCAATGGCTGAAGATGAGCGCACTGCATTACGCCGTATTTTTAAATCGGTGAATGAAGTCCGTAAACAGCAACACTGTACACATGCAGTCTTAGTGGGCCACAATGCGCATTTTGACCTTGGTTTTGTACAAGCAGCAATTGCGCGTACAAGTACAAAAAACCAAAACCCATTTCATAGCTTTTCTGTGATGGATACGGTTACTTTAAGTGCTGTTATGTTTGGACAAACCGTGCTTGCGAAAGCGTGTATTCAAGCTGGAATTGAGTTCGATGGCAAAGAAGCACACTCTGCTTTGTACGATACTCAGAAGACTGCTGAACTGTTTTGCTATATTTTGAACAAACTGTCACCTTACCTCCTTGACAGTTTGGTGGCGGCTTCTTAAGATACCGCCATCCTCAACGTCCCTATCGTCTAGAGGCCTAGGACATCGCCCTTTCACGGCGGTAACCGGGGTTCGAATCCCCGTAGGGACGCCATATTCTTTCTATCTATAAAGAATCCTATATCCAAATTATTTTATCTCACTTCAAATATCATCCATGAGATAAATTTCTTATTTTCAAAATCAAGAATTCAACTTTACTTCATCAATATATTGAGTGGGTTGTACACGTGGATCATCTCTCTCAATAATTATTGCATCAGTAACTAACTTTGTATTTGTTAAATCTGGCTCTATTGAAACTTGAGCTAATGAACTCGATGCACTATTAAAATCACTATGTATTTGTGCCAATTCTGGTGTTCGTTTATAGCGTATAACTTTAAAACCAGCTTCTTGAATTAAAGCATCTCGCTCTGCATCAAGGTTTTCTTTCCCCTTATGGCTAGAATCATCCAGTTCAACAATAGCAACTATATTAAACGCTTTATCCAACACAACAAAATCAGCAACTTTGCGATTAAATAAATTACGCGTCGCGTATCCTTGTGCTGTCATAAAAGCACTGAAAGCAACTTGCGCCAAAATAATATGTTCGGGCAAAGCTTCCTTTAGTTTCATAAAAGTAGGTTGTTCATTCATAGTAATGATACGCTTTCCCTTGATTGGGTTACGTTTTGCATTTCTATTTTTGCTTTCCCCTTTCTTTAAAACATTTAAAATTACCAATATCATCATGGCTATTAAAAATATACCAACAATCGCAAACATCGAATTTCCCCTAAATAAATATAAAAACTATTTTGATTTTCAAAAATACAATTAGAAACAGCTAGCTATAAATTATTTATTTGATTTTAAAAGCTATTGTTCTATGTATTTGATACTCTATTTTAGTCTGTAATTTATAATTATTTAAACTAATCAATTCTTGTTGTTTAATTTTTTGCCATTTGTATTTCCTAATAAAATACACTTGTGCATATATATCACCGATCTAGTATTTCCTTTACATAGATTTACAATATAATAATTCTTATTTTTATACTGATATTTATTATCAACAAGGTTTTAAATGGATCTTAAACTTCGCCTCCTCTCCCTGAGCATCGCTCAACTCTGCTGTATCTCAAGTGCTTTCGCAGAAACCAATAATTCCTCAACAACGCTCGCTACCATTAAGATTAAAGCCCAAGAAGCTGCCGACCAAGCTTATAAAGTCGATAGTTCAAATAGTGCAACACGTAGTGAAATCGCATTAAAAGATACACCACAATCTGTCAGTGTAGTGACTCAAAAAGTAATTGAAGATATTGGCGCAACACGTTTGATTGAAGCGCTTGATTTAGCTGGCGGTGTTACTCGTGCTAATAACTTTGGTGGTCAAGGGTTAACAGGCTTTAACCTTCGTGGTTTCACTAGCGGTGAATTTTATCGTAATGGATTCCCAATTAACCGTGGTTATCCAAATGCTCCAGATAGCAACACTATTGAACGTGTAGACGTTTTACGTGGACCCTCTTCTAGCTTATATGGTCGTGGTGACCCGGGTGGTACGTTTAACTTAATTTCTAAAACACCAACGTCTGAGCAACAAACCACTTTGGGCGCACAGCTTAACAGTGAAGGTTTATATCGCACTACGGTAGATACCACAGGTACTATTCCAAATGCAGAAAATATAGGTTATCGCCTAAATGTAATTGCAGAAGGTGGTGATAGTTATCGTGATCATGTCGAGTCCAAACGATATGGAATTGCACCAGTCATCCAATGGCAAGCTTCTGACGCAACCAAAGTTACTTTTGAAGCGGATATTTTAAGAAATCAGCATCCACTTGATCGTGGCCAAACACGTTATGCAGGCCAGAAGTCTTTTAATAGTTCACCCGAAACCTATTTGTGGGAAACAGGTAAATACAACAACCGACTCTACAATGATAACAATATGACTCAATTACGAGTCGAGCACGACCTTGGGAATGACTGGAAGCTAAATGCTGGTGTGCAATATTTAAATGGTAAATTGCATGGCTATGCGGTAGAGGCAAATGGCATTCAAGATGACGGCGAAACTTTAAACCGAAATTACAACTATCGCGAATTAAAATGGCAAGATACCGATGCCCAAATTAATCTAACAGGTAATTTCCAACTTTTAGGTCTAGCTCATACTTTAGTGACTGGGCTTGAATACGAAAACTATGATTATAAGTCATATATTATTCGTTCAGATGCTAAGTCAAATAACTACCCGATCAATATCTATGTTCCAGTTTTAGATCAACCTCTACCTGAGCTTAAAAACATTACGACCCATGACCGTGAAAATTTAAAAACAACTGCTCTTTTTGTACAAGATCAAATCGATTTAAATGAGCGTTTAAGTGCACTGCTGGGCTTGCGTTTTGAGCACTACGAACATGATTACAAAAATCTTTTACCGAATACTGCAAACTGGAATACCAGTCATGACGCATTTATTCCGCGTTTAGGTTTAGTTTTTAAAGCCCGTGATGACCTTTCAATCTATAGCAATGCTGCGAAATCTTTTAAACCTAACACTGGTGCTAGCCGTAATGGAGAAGGTTTTGACCCAGAAGAAGGCATGGCTTACGAGTTAGGCTTTAAATGGCAAGCACTCGACAATATGTTGTCGGTTGACTCTGCGATTTTCTATGCAGAAAAAGAAAATGTCTTAACCCCCGATCCTGTAGATTCAGCCTATAAAGTTGCTGCTGGTGAAGTTCGTAGCCAAGGTATTGAGCTAAATATTGCAGGGCAAATCACTCCAACTTGGAAAATTATTGGTGGATATGCCTATACAGATGCAGAAGTGACTAAAGACAATGCTTTGAAAAAAGGAACCGCTTTAGCCAATATTCCAAAGAATAGTTTTAATCTGTTAAATATCTATGAATTTCAAGATGGTCTTTTACAAGGCTTAGGTCTAGGCATTAATCAAAAATATATTGATAAGCGTGCAGGTCAAACAGCCAATAGTACTTACACCATGAAAGGTTATGCTGTTACAGATTTGGTTTCTTATTATCAGGCGACACCAAAACTTCGTATTAACTTAGATCTGAAAAATCTTTTTGATAAAGTTTATGATGAAAGCGCTTTCAATCTATATGCATATCCGGGTGAATCACGTACTGTTCAATTGGGTATGAGCTATACGTTCTAAACTTTAAAGACATTTAATAGACAGCCGTTTCACAGCGATAACCTAGCTTAAAATCTCACTAGGGATATCAAATACTAAAAAGCCACTGCTTTTTTAAGGTAGTGGTTTTTTATTCAGCTGCTCTTGTATAAAAACATAATTTATTGATTTATTAATATTTTTAAAAATTAAATGATGTCTTATACTAAAAATAGGTCAAAACTATAATTTGAAGATGACATGCAAATTCGATTATTTCACTTACAAAATTCACGCTCTCAACGCATTATTTGGTTTTTAGAAGAATTAGGACTCAACTATGAGCTCACTATTAAAGATCATTCAGGCATAGACAAAGATAAAAACTCACCTCATCAATTATCAAAATTTCCAACTATCGAAATTATTGAACAAGGAAAGACTTCTATCTTAGCTGAAACCTCAGCAATCCTAGATTACCTATCTCATTTACACCCACAATTAGGTCCGAACAGCCTATTAAGCCAACAACTGCAAAATTTTTATTATTGGAAAAATTATTCTGAGGCGACATTCATTCCCGATTTGGTACTCAAACAAATCTTTCACCAAATTGTAAAGCGTACGCCTTTTCCGGTCCGTTTCATTCCAAAGTTTTTAAAATATGGATTTGATCAAGGCTATCTCAATCAATCATTACAAAGACAGATGAGTATGATTGATAAATATTTAGAGCACCAATTATGGTTTGCCGGAGATCAGTTTACTACTGCTGATATTTTGATGTGGTTTCCATTACTGGCTTGCTCACCAAATTACAGACAATTTAAACATATACACCGTTATCTTGCCCAAATAGAAAACAGACCCGCCTTTAACAATGCTTTAATTAAAGGCCGATGGTCTGCTTCTACATTTAACGCTTACTGGACGACTGCATGGTAATTTATCTACGCAGATTTACGTGAGTTCACGCGGCCTTGTACAACAGCTTTAATATTGCCTTTGGCGTAATTTAAAAACACTACCAGTGGTGAAAGTTTTGGATTTGGCTTTTTACCTTTGCCAATCGTTTTAAATTGAGCTGCATACCAAATAATTTCCATAATTGCCATCTTATCGACAAATGGTAAGCCTGTTTTAATTGGTTTTACTGCATAGCGAACATCTTGCCCTGCAATTAAACGCTCAGTTAAATCAGTTTCTACTGCAAATGGACGAGCAATACCAATAAAGTCACATGCACCACTTTCAAGTGCGGCATTCATACCTTCTACAGTACGGAAACCGCCTGTCACCATGAGTTTACACTTAACATGCTGGCGGATTTTCTCTGCAAAATCTAAAAAGTATGCTTCGCGTGCAATCGTACTTGCTTTACGTTTGTCGGCCTTAGCTCCAGCCATTGCTGGTGCCTCGTAAGTACCGCCTGAAATTTCAATTAAATCGATACCAGCTTCATCCACTGCTTTAAATACTGAAATTACATCTTCTTCGCTAATACCACCACGCTGGAAGTCAGCTGAGTTAAGTTTCACTGAAATGATAAAATTATCTGAAGTCGCTTCACGTACCGCTTTATAAACCTCTAGTAAAAAACGAGTACGATTTTCAACTGAACCGCCCCACTGATCTATACGCTTATTGGTTAATGGCGATAAAAACTGACTAATTAAATAACCATGTGCACCATGTAATTGCACCCCTTCAAAACCTGCTTTTTCACAAATGTGAGCTGCTGTCGCAAAACGTTTAATAATATCTAGAATTTCGTCATGAGTAAGTTCACGTGGCGTTCCAAACATGGTTGCTAAAGCTGGGCTAAAAGGTACCGCTGATGGCGCTACAGTCTCTTTATTTAAGCCTTTTGGACACTGACGACCTGGATGCGATAATTGAATCAACTGAACCATGCCATATTTTTTACCTAATTCCGCCCACTCTTTTAAGCGCTCTAGGTCACGTTCAGTTTCAATAACAACAACACCCGGTTCATTTTTTGCGCTGGCATTTACCATGACATTACCAGTAATTGCACAGCCAAGCTCACCTTTTGCCCATGCACCATATAGACCCAAATGTAAGTCATTTGGTTGGCCTTCATAATTTGCTAGTGCTTCACTCATTGCACCTTTAATAATTCGGTTTTTAAAGGTGGTATTGCGAATTGTGATGGGTTGAGCAATCTGGTTCATGGTTAACCTCTGTTCTTTGAATTTTAGAGCAATTACTCTAATTTAAATGAGTTATTGGGCATGTCAAGTCATAATCGATAACTGACAATAGCACATGTCAATTTTAAAAAATATAAAAATATGCAACTTTTTGCATTAGAAGTTTAACCAAAATTTATTTATATAAAACAATAAATTAAAAAATATCTTTAAAAGGATGCTTTAATTAACTGTTTCGTATATTCACTGTTAGGCTTAGAAAATAAGAGTTCAGTTTCCTGATATTCAACAACTTTTGCATGACGTAATACCATCACTTTGTGGCAAAGTGCTTTTACTATATTGAGATCATGACTAATGAAAATATAACTTAACTGCTCAGTTTGCTGTAATTGTCTCAACAACTTGATCATGGCTTTTTGCGTGGTCCGATCTAAGGCAGAGGTAGGTTCATCCAAAATTAAAAGTTTCGGTTGCACTACCAAAGCTCTGGCTAAGGCGACACGTTGACGCTGTCCACCTGAAAGTTCATGAGGATAACGGTGTTGAAAATCTTCAGCCAATTCAACTTTTACCAATACAGATTCAACTTGCTGTTTGATCTCGTTATCAGCTACTGCTTTCACTTTCAATCCTTCAGCAATAATCTGCCCTACTGTCATACGCGGGTTTAAACTTCCAAATGGGTCTTGGAATACAAGTTGAAAATTTGATCTCATCAAGCGTAGGGCTTTAGGCTGTAGCTGATTTAAATCTTGACCTAAAAAAATAATCTGCCCTTCACTTTTAATAAGTCGGACCAAAGCCATCGCCAGGGATGATTTACCAGCACCACTTTCACCAACCACCCCAAGCGATTCACCTTGAGCAACATCAAAACTCAAATCTTCTATTGCGGTGAAATACCCTGGAATACGATTTAAAATTCCTTTTCTTATAGGAAACTTCACGCTGAGCTGTCGAACTGATAAAACATTCTGTTGAGCAGGTCTAGACTCTACACTGCCAAAATCATGATCTAACAACTGTGCTGTATAACTTGTTTTAGGATTTGCAAAGATTTGGCTCAGTTCACCTTGCTCTACTACACGCCCATTTTGCAATACAATAACTTTCTCAGCATAGCGATGCACTAAATTGAGGTCATGGCTAATTAAAATAAGTGCCATCCCATATTTGCTTTGCAAAGATTTTAATAGCTCTAAAATCTGTATCTGTAAAACCACATCCAACGCAGTAGTAGGTTCATCAGCAATCAAAATTTTAGGCCGAAGTGCCAATGTCATCGCGATCATGACACGTTGTCTTTGCCCTCCAGAAAGCTCATGAGGATAACTTTTTAAAATTTGTTCTGGTTCAACAATTCCCACATCTTTTAACAGTTCAAATATTTGCTGCCGGACTTCAAGTTTTGAAAAACCAGATAAAAGAAGATTTTCACCTATAATTTTTTCAACCCGATGGAGCGGATTTAACGCAGTAGCAGGCTCTTGAAAAATCATAGCGATTTGTCGACCACGTAAATTTGATTGAGCTCTTTCATCTAGCTCAAGCATGTTTTGTGAATCAATCCAGACCTGACCCGTTATTTCTAATTTTTCTTGTAGCAAGCCCATTATTGCTAAGCAGCTCATCGATTTACCTGAACCACTTTCGCCCACAATAGCCAATGTTTCCCCTTCATTTAAGTAAAAATTCAGATCTTCCAATAAAACCTTTTTTTCTTTAGTTTGAACCGAAAGTTGCTCTACTTTTAATAATGCTAAAGCGGGATTTAAATTATTTTCTTGGGTCAAAAGCATCACGAGCCGCCTCCCCAATATAGATTAAAAGTGAAAGAACAATCGCCAGACTAAAAAAGCCTGAAATTGCTAGCCATGGCGCATCTAAATTATTTTTACCTTGTAGCAATAATTCACCTAAAGAGGCAGCATCTGGCGGCAGACCATAACCTAAAAAATCAAGAGCGGTTAAAGCGCTAATGTTAGTTGTTAAAATAAAAGGTAACTGAGACAAACTCGAGCTGATCGCATTTGGCAAAATATGCCTAAAAATAATCGCGTGATCGGTCACTCCCAAAACTTGGGCTGCACGAACGTAATCAAGCTGACGAGCTTTTAAAAACTCTGCCCTAACAATACCTACCAAAACGGTCCAGCCGAAAAACAACATAATGAAAAATAGCCAATATACATTTGGAACAAACATACTGACTAAAATCATGACCATAAAGAGCATGGGTAAGCCATTCCAGACTTCAACTAAACGTTGCCCCAACAAATCGACCCAACCGCCATAGTAACCTTGAATGGCACCTACGGTAATTCCAAATAAAGCGGAACAAAAGGTTAAGGCTAAACCGAAAAGCAACGATACTCTTAATCCATAAAGAATACGGGCGAAAACATCCCTTCCTTGATCATCTGTTCCCAACCAGTTTTGCTTGGAAGGTGGTGATGGCACAGGAACGGCTAAGTCTAAATTGGGTGTTTGATATGAAAATTGAATGAGGGGCCAAACTGCCCATCCCTTAGTATTAATAAGCGCTTGTACAGCAGGGTCTTTATAATCAGCTTCTGTTTCAAACACCCCACCAAACGCAGTTTCAGGATAAGTTTTTAACACGGGTAAATAGTAAGAATCTTCATACTTCACTAACAGCGGTTTATCGTTAGCAATTAACTCCGCAGCTAAGGATAAAACCAAAATCAGACTAAATAAAATAAAGCTGGCCCAGCCCAATTTATGCTGCCTAAAACGCTGTAATCGTGTACGCACAATCAGAGACATTATTTGCCTCCTTGTGCATCAAAGTGAATTCTTGGATCAATCCATTGGTACAATACATCACATATGAGACGTAAAATTAGGCTAAATAAAGTAAAGAAAAATAAAACCCCAAAAATAACAGGATAATCACGCTGAACAATTGCTTCAAAGCCCAACAACCCCACCCCATCTAAATGAAAAATAATTTCTACAAACAGGTTACCCACAAAAAAAATGCCCGCTAACGCTTCTGGCAACCCTGCGAGCACAACTAAAATAGCATTACGAAAGACATGCTTATATAAGACCTGTTGGCTGTCCAACCCTTTTGCATAGGCTGCCAAAACGTAGGGCTTATTGAGTTCTTCTAAAAATGAGTATTTAGTTAAATAGGTTAAACTGGCAAAACCGCCTAATACCATCGTAATGAGTGGCAGAGTCATATGCCATAAATAATCGGTAACTTTGCCCCAGAGACTAAGTTGATGGAAGTTATCTGAGACTAAATTTTGTAATGGAAACCATTGGAAGTAAGACCCACCTGCAAAAAAAACAACTAACAAGATCGCAAATACAAAACTTGGTACAGCATACCCCACTACGAGGATTAAAGAAGTGGAGCGATCAAACCAAGAGCCCTGCTGTTTTGCCTTTTTAATTCCCAGCGGAATAGAAATGAGATAAATGAGTAAAGTACTCACCAGCCCAAGTGAAATGGAAACAGGCATTTTTTCCCACAACAATTGCACAACAGGTTTATCTTTAAATAAACTTTGTCCAAAATCTAAAGTTAAATAGCCTTTTAACATTAAGAAAAACCGTTCAGGCGCAGAACGATCAAAGCCGTACTGAGCCTTAATTTGCTCAACCATTTCAGGGCTTAAACCTTGAGCACCTTGATAATAAGTTTCTGCACTCAATGCACGACCAATTCCCAAATCACTTTGTGCCTGATGTATTGCTTGCTCAACTGGCCCACCCGGTGCAATTTGCACAACCACAAAATTAATCAATAAAATGACGAATAATGTGGGAATCATTAAAAGAAGTCGCTTGAGAATATATGAACCCATATAACAGGATTTCCTTTATGGCAGGTGCTTTTTATTGTTGATGTAAATATTTGGCAACTTTTTTGGCTTTGTTTGCATCACTCCACCAATATTCTATCCCAGAAGAAAGTGCTGGTTTAACTTTAGGTTGTTGATACATATTCCAATAAGCATACCAGTTTTCACCTTTACCATAGGTCGGGATTTGATAATAACCAGCTCTAAGCATTCGATCGAGAATGCGAGTATAAATAACCTGCTGTTCACGATTTTTACTCGCAACGAGTTTTGAAATCACTTGATCAATTACTGGGTTGCGGATTCCCGCATAATTGTAATTTCCATCCTGAGCTGCGGCGATACTCCCCCAAAATTGAGTCTGTTCATTTCCCGGATTGAGAGATTGAGGCAAATTCATTGTGGTCATATCAAAATCGTAACGACGAGTCCGTTCTAAATATTGCGGAGCATCAACCTGACGCAAATTAACTGCAATACCTAACTTTTTTAAGTTACGAATAAAAGGTAAAAGTGTTCGTTGTTTACCATCTTGCTGAATTAAAAACTCAAGCTGAACTTTTTTTCCTTCAGGTGTAAATAGCTGTCCTTCTTTAACTTTATAGCCAGCTTGTATCAGTAATTGCCGTGCCGTTAATAAATTCTGACGATTGAAACCACTCGCATCCGACACTGGATATTTCCAATCTGCTAACACACCTTGCTGCATGAGTGGAGATAACTTAGGTAATAACGGTTTTAACAACTCTAATTCAGTTTTTGAAGGTCGACCTGTTGCTGCTAATTCACTATTTTCAAAATAACTTTGTAGGCGCTGATATTGCCCATAAAACAAAGCTTTATTCTGCCATTCAAAGTCATAGGCATAGGTTAAGGCTTGTCTAAAACGAATATCATTTAAAGGTTTTCGTCGCGTATTAAAAACATAGCTTTCAGTGGCAATCGGATTATGGTGACGAAACTTATATTGAGAAACCAACCCTGCTTTTACGGCTGGAAACCGGTAATCAGTTACCCATTTTTTAGGATTAGTTTCTTCATGCAAAGTGTATTGCCCAGATTTAAATCCTTCAAAAGCAATATCCCAATTTCGATAATAAACATATCTCAAGCGGTCAAAGTTATAACGCCCCTTATTAATAGGTAAATCTGTTGCCCAATAATTTGGATTTCTTTTATAACTGATGCTTCTACCCGGATCAACTCGTTCAACTACATATGGCCCCGAACCAATAATCGGTTGTAAGGTAATTCGGCTAAAATCTCTTTTTTGCCAATCTGCTTTTGAATAAATGGGTAAGGTTGCCAAAATGAATGGCATTTTAGGGTTATGTGTAGACTTAAAACTAAACTTTACTTGATGAGCATTTATTACTTCTGTTTTTGCTAAATCAGCAAGGTACATTTGCAAACCTAAATTAGATTTAGTCTGATAGGCATCAAAACTAAATTTAACATCTGCCGCAGTGACTGGCTGCCCATTACTAAAACGCGCTTTAGGGTTTAAATAGAAAGTCACTGATTGCGTTTTTTCTGGGTCATAACTCACTTTCTGAGCCAAAAGCGGATATAAAACTCCAACCTCATCAAGTGATTGAGTCATTAAGGTATCAAAAAGATAATTAACGCCTTCTGTAGCATTCCCTTTCCCATTCATACTATTGAGGTTATCAAAAGTTCCTTGAGCTGCCTGACTTAATAGGCCACCTTTAGGTGCATTAGGGTTTGCATATGGCATAGCCATCATTTCTAAATATTTAGGCTTAGAATGAATCGCTATATATGAATTGGTTTGTTGTGCAGAAAAAACACTATGGGAAATGACACTGAGCCCGACTAGCAGGCTCAGTTGAAAATTTAATTTATGCATAAATGACTAATTATTTTACAAATTAGGCACTTTAATCACATCACCAATGCGAAGCTGAGTAGAAGGCGTTAAATTATTCAGCTCAGCCAATAAATTGGTTTCTAAACCATATTTACTCGCAAGACCGATTAAGGTATCACCACGCTTCACTTTGTATTCCACGACAGTTTTTGGAATCACAATATTCTGACCGCGCTGTAAGTTAGCATTTGCTTTTAATGCATTCATTTCAGCCAGTTCACGCACTGAAATACCAGCACGGCTCGCAATACTATTTAAAGA
This sequence comes from Acinetobacter sp. AOR43_HL, assembly GCF_027854635.1. Classification (NCBI taxonomy): domain Bacteria; kingdom Pseudomonadati; phylum Pseudomonadota; class Gammaproteobacteria; order Moraxellales; family Moraxellaceae; genus Acinetobacter; species Acinetobacter sp. AOR43_HL. Next base: position 181,613 of record NZ_JAKTHX010000008.1, on the reverse strand, counting down.
CTCACCAGATTTAACCGTATATCTTTCAGTGTTTTTACCAGCAGCAACTGTTTTAGTTGAAGACTTAGTATCTACTTTAGCTGTTTCAACTGTAGGCACATCACCCGTTAGCTTTAAACGCTGCCCCACACGAACGCTACTGTTGCGTGAAAGACCATTTAATGAAGCAAGGTAGTCCAGCTGTAAATGGTAGCGATTAGCGATATTACCTAAGCTATCGCCAGATTTAACTGTATAAGTTTCTGGTGTTTCTTCTTTGGCGTTTTTAGAAGATTTAGTTGGCACTTCTTCAACCGTACCTGTTAGTTTTAAGCGTTGACCAGCACGCAAACCAGCAGTACGAGACAAACCGTTTAGGTCAGCCAAATAGCTTGTTTGCAAATTATATTTACTCGCAATCGCATTTAAACTATCGCCAGACTGTACAACGTATTGTTCTGGAACACTTAAGCCTGCCGGTACTTTTAAAGTTTGACCAAGCTGTACATGGCTATTTGCTTTTAAGTTATTTAATTCGGCTAACTCAGCTAGGCTAATTTTTGATTTAGTTGCAATACTCGATAAAGTATCACCACGTTGTACTTTATAGCCTTCTGTTTTATAAGAAACACTTGCTGATGCTTTCTCAGATTTACTAGAAGCCTTAGTTTCAGCAACTTCATCTACAGAAATATCTTGTGTAGGCACATTAATTTTTTGGCCTACCATTAAGTTACTGCCCGCAGTTAATCCCGGAGTTAATTCAGCAAGTTCCTGATTAGAGAGCGCATAACGATCTGCAATCAATTTAAGGTATTCACCGCGCTTCACAGTATAGCTTTTAGTTGCTATACGTTTTGCACTTGCCTGAACTGCTTTTGGCTCGGCTTTAGTACTTGCGCGACTATTCTTTGGTTCTTTTAACTGTAGTTTTTGCCCAACAAATAAGCCATCAGTCACTGATAAATCGTTATATTCAGCCAATTGTCTTACTGACAAATTAAACTGGTTTGCCACACCGCTTAAGCTATCGTTAGCCTGAACGACATATACATCTGGTTTAGCTGTGCTTTTTGAAGTCGTTTGAGTTTCTTGTGGCTTAGCATCATAAAGGTAAAGCGTTGAACCAACATATAACGTCTTCTCAGGATCAATCTGGTTCCACTTAGCAACATCGCGCCAGTTTACGCCGTTTTTCATCGCAATAACGGCTAAAGTATCACCCGGTAAAACTGTATAGGTACTACGTTTGCCTTTAGGCTGCACAACCACTACATCTGTGTCAGTTTTAATGTAAGGCTTGTCTTTATTACGCTGCCCATCTTCAGAGTTAGCCACAGTCACATCTTCAGCTAAAGTTTTTGGATATGCAAAACCTTTACTTACTTCTTTACCTTGTTGCTCTGCAACTGACTGACTTGTTTGAATCGCAGTTAATTTAATTTTGCCATCATAAGGATCAACAATTTCTGTTCCTTGTGGTGCAATAGCTTTTAACTCGGCAACTACTTGATCTTTTTCAGCCTGCGTTGGTTGTGGCTCTAAAGCTTGTTGAACTGTTTCTTTCTCACCTTCAGCTCGAACTGCCGCTAAAATCTTTTCACGTTCTGCAGCCGAGATTGGTGGCTCTGTCTTCACTTGCTTAATATTTGCCGCAGGTGTCACAGCAACAGGAATACGTGGAGCACTTGGTACATCAGCCGAAGCTGCAAACGCGGCTAAAGCATCAGACCCACGTGGAGTTGAAGTTTTTACCGTGGTAGAGCTACTCGTTGTTTTAGTAGGTGTAGACGGTTTAACCGGTTGAACCTGATTTGCAGGCATGGTTTTAATTGTCACAGATGTTGACGCACTTACATCTGGCTTAGATGGTGAGGTCACATTTGCCCACCAACCTGAACCACCGCCAGACGTCATACCTTTTAATTTATTATCAATTGAAGGACTTAAATCCGCCGGAATCAAGATACGCATTGGACTTGCAGGGTCTACCATTTCACCACGATATCCCGGGTTTAATGCATAGAGTTCCGAACGACTTAATCCAGCTACAGAAGCAATTTCATTTAAAGATAAAGGTGCAGATAAAGTCACTTCACGGAAATGGGGTCTATTTGCAATTGGTGGTAAAGAAATACCGTAAGCTTTTGGATTTTTAATAATTTGGGCAACAGCCAAGAAACGAGGAACATAGTTCATGGTTTCTTGAGGTAATTTTAAAGACCAATAATCAGTTGGTAAACCTGCTGCCTGATTTCGGTTAATTGCTTGTTGAATACGTCCCGGTCCAGCGTTATAGGCTGCTAAAGCAAGCTCCCAAGAACCGAATTGGTTATATAAGCTTCCTAAAAACTCATAGGCAGCACGAGTCGACTCAACAACATCTCGACGGCCATCATACATGCCTGTTTGCTTTAAGCCATAAATACGGCCAGTACTCGGAATAAACTGCCATAAACCTGCTGCTGCAGCACTACTTGTTGCAGCTGGGTCATATGAACTTTCAATTACAGGTAAGAGTGCAAGTTCTGTCGGCAAACCACGGCGTTCAGCTTCTTTAACTGTATGGTACAAATAACGACTTGCGCGGGCACTTAAACGATCAAGATAAGGCTGACGAGAAATAAACCAACTACGCTGAGCTTCAATACGCGAATCCCAATGGTTCAAATCCATTTTGAAACCAACAGACATACGTTTCCAGACATCACCATGCTTTAAAATAAGCAGACGGTCACCTTCTACAGCACGCATATCAGTTGCTGAAAGTAAGTCTTCCAATGAATCAAGACTACTCGCATCTAAATAACCTGCACCACTGACCTGTTTCGATTTTGAGGTTTTTGCAGATTGCGGAGTCGATGAACAGCCTGTTGTAATACCCAACGCAGCTAACGCAGAGCTAAGTACGGTAATTTTAAACAATGATGCTGCAGATGGCTGCCACACAAATGTGGTTGGTTTATACATAAAAACTTCCAAACAACTCGCGTAATATTTTTTTGGGGTCTGCCCACAAACCCTAGGTCTTCGATGCCATTGTAGTAAAGCATGCAAGATAGACAAGGCAATAATTTAATGTCATTTGCATGGAAATGTTACAAGAAATTAAAAAAACCTTGCTTTGATACGATGGAACCGAACTTTTTGCGTATACAATACACCATATTCAGTTCTTTTTCTTTTAGTTTAGGTTTCGATTTATGTCTCAAACAATCACACTGTATGTTGATGGTGCATGTCGTGGCAATCCGGGTTTAGGTGGTTGGGGCGCATATGTCATTACTGAGCAGGGTGAACATAAATTATTTGGCGGTGAGCCTGATACGACCAATAACCGTATGGAACTCACTGCTGCCATTGAAGGTGTTTCATTTTGCCCAGCCGATGCACATTTGATTATCTGGACAGATTCAAATTATGTGAAGCAAGGTATTACTGAGTGGATTCATGGTTGGAAAAAGAAAAACTGGAAAGATGTAAAAAATCCTGACCTTTGGCAGAAATTAGATGCTGTCTGTGCAGGTAGAAATATTGAGTGGAACTGGATTAAAGGCCACGCAGGACACCCGGGCAATGAAATGGCAGACCAGCTTGCTAATTTAGGTGCAGACAAAACTGCGAAAGAACTCAAGCAACCACAGTCTGCCACTGTATCGCAAGATATAAAAAAGCCTGAAGAGGACTGGCTGCTAGATGACCCTTTCGGGTTTGATCTGGCTGGCGCAACAGAAGAGGAAAATATCCATCTTGAAGCATCTGAAGAAGTTGAGATGATTATTGTGGAAGAAGAAATTATTGAAGTTGAAACTGTCGAACAAGAAAGTAAGCAGCCAACCAATAACATTCATCCTCAAATCGTTGTGACCGAAGCCAAGTTAAAATTACAAGGTCCTCGACAACTGATTCTCGATACGGAAACTACTGGTTTTTATTTCCAAGATGGCGACCGCATTATTGAGGTGGGCGCGATTGAGATGATTAACCGTAAGCTTACGGGTAGCTCGATTCATATTTATATTAACCCACAAAAACCAGTGGGAGACTCAGAAAACATCCACGGTATCAGTGATGATTTCTTAAAAGATAAACCGCTCTATGCAGACATTGCTGACACCTTATTTGATTATCTCAAAGGTGCAGAGATTATTGCCCACAACGCGACCTTCGATATGAACTTCCTTGATATGGAGTTTAAACGCGTAGGGCTTCCTGCACTTTCTGAAGTATGTGAGGTAACGGATACTTTAGCTTTAGCGAAAAACAAACATCCGGGACAAAAAAACTCCCTTGATGCGCTTGTAAGACGTTATGAAATTCCAGCACGTGACCGTACTTTCCACGGCGCATTACTCGATGCTGAAATTCTTGCTGATGTCTACTTGGCAATGACTGGTGGTCAGGTTTCTTTTGATATAGATGCCTTATCTCAGAGTGAAAATAGCCAGCAAACAACCAATAGAAGCAGAGTTCAAATTGACCTCCCTGTAATTTACCCTTCAGATGAAGAGTTAAATACACATGAGACTTGGGTCAAAGAATATGAGGAAAAACACGGAGAACCTTGCCTTTTTGCAAAATAAATTTTTGATTCTTTAGTGTTTTTAGCTTTTCCCCTTTGTAAGTTAAGTTATATTAGTCGCATAGATTTTTAGCTCAAATTATTGAGCACTACGAATATAACAATTGATTTTTTTGCAAAGGGGAACGTTTATGTCTGAGCATACGTCGATTCATTTCGATCCAACAGCTTTACTCATCATTAAACATGAAATTGATCGTTCAATAAAACTGGTTGAAGGTGCAGTAAGTACCTTAATTGAAGAACAGGCTCTCCCTTTTGGTATTGATGATGCATTAGAACAATTTAAACAATGCACTCAAGTTCTACGCTTAATTGATGTTCCTTATCTTGCAAAAATCACTCAATATTCGACTGAGTTGATGCAAAAAATTATTGCGAATCCAACCCAAATTAATACGGATGATGTGGTTGCCCTAAGTGAAGGCACGACCATGGTAAAGCGCTATATTGAATTTATCTGTTTGCGTGAAATACAAGTTCCACAATTTCTTCTTACGACCTTAAATAATTTAGAATTGGCTTTAAATAAGCCACTGACTACCTCCGGACAAGCTATTGTTCCTTTACTTGCAAATACTTCGCTTGAACTGCCCTTGCCTGAAATATTAATTAGTGAAAAAACTCAGTTCATCCATCAACTATACAAACTATCTCTACACCAATTTTTAAAAAAGACAGCTTCAGCTCAGAATTTTCAAGCCTTTAAACTTATTGCAACCTATTTGGTCAGCATGGCGAACACTCAGCCAAGCCAAAAGTATTGGCAGCTCGTCAATTATGCTTTTAACCATATTGATAACCTACTTTTAAATGATTCACGTCTACGTGTACTGATTAATATTGAAAGTCATATTGCTCTATTTTTAGCAGCGCCCGAAAGTTTTGAGCCCAATTTAGCTGCCTTCGCAGATATTTTAAGTATTGTTATTGCTCAAGAAGATGAGATTGCTCACCATATTCGTAACCAGCTTCATATTGGTGATGAAACACCAACTGATACTCAATTACTCATTTTAAGTCGCCATCTCTTTGGTCCGGACTTTGACACGATGCACACAGTCAGCCAATTAATCTTAGATGAAATGAATAAGGTGCGGAACGATATTGAATACAACTATCAAAATATGTCGCCTGAAAAAGCACAGCAACTACAAGTGAGCCTTTTACAATTGGCTCATACCTTTAAACTTCTAAACCTTGATGAAGCCGCATCTGCTCTTTCTCAACAAGCCAGCAGTTTAAGTCAACTTAACATTTTAAGTGATGAAAACTATGCTCAGCAGCTGATGAACAGCATTTTATCTGCTATGAACTCAATTGGTATTTTGGTACGCAATTACACGTCAAATCGTCTACAACTTAGCGTAAATAATACGGCGATTTCTTTAGACCGTCTTGATGAAGCTCATCAAGCTTTGCTTACCGAGACAAAAAATTTAATTGATTTTATCTGTCAGAGTCTTACTTTGTATGCCAATGATCAGACACAAAATATTGAAGCCATTGCAGGTTCATTAAAAGAGTTAGCGGGTGCAGCTGAATTTTTAGGAAGTACGACGCAACAACATGCTTTACTCCAAACTGCCCAATTTGTTCAAGAGCAACTTGAACAAAACCAGCCTTTTAATACAGACCAAATTCACTGTATTTTTAACGTATTAGCAGGCATTGACATGTTAGTTGACAATTTAAAAAATAAACAACCTGTTCTACAATCCATGTTTAATGTAGCATTGTCGAGTAGTCAACAACTTCAAAAAAAGGCAGCTTAATGTCTGAATTATCACTTGCTTATATTTTCCATCATCAACAATTACTGGTTGACCAGAATCTCCAACTACCCAAAGTCGAAAAGTTAGCAAGTGATTTACTTTTCACTCATGATGAGCAAGTCATTGCACGTGACTTGCTTGCTGAGGAACCTATCCCCGAAGGCTTACAACTTGTCCCAATTCGCCAGCTTATTACCAGCTGGTCGAAAGAACAGTTTTTGCAAGCGAGCCGTGCTGTTCAATTACTTGAATGGCGACGTAACCATAAGTTTTGTAGCCACTGTGGACATCCGACAGAAGTTCATCCAACCGAATATGCAATGGTATGCCCTTCTTGTCGCTACCACCAATATCCTCGTGTAAACCCTTGCATTATTACCGTCATTACTCGTGGTGATGATGAAATCTTGCTGGCTAAGTCAGTTCATAACAAAACCAATATGTATGGTTTGATTGCAGGTTTTGTTGAGGTAGGCGAAACACTTGAAGAGGCAGTACAACGTGAAGCCTTTGAAGAAGTAGGTTTAAAACTTAAAAATATTCAGTATATGTCCAGCCAGCCTTGGCCATTCCCAAGTAACCTTATGGTGGCATTTCGGGCAGAATATGAGTCCGGTGAAATTAAGCTTCAAGAAGAAGAAATTGCAGATGCACAATTCTTCAAAATTGATCAATTACCTGAGATTCCGTTTAAAGGAAGTATTGCTCATTCAATGATTATGCAGATTACCCAAGCTGGGTAATCTGCCGTGTTGTAAACGAGACTCTCGTTTAAAACACTTCTTCGAGAAAATGTAAGATCGTTCTTTTCGTTCTGAAATAGTGGCTAATAAAGCTAGAAAGACTGGCCAAAATTGTAATATGTCCAGTTTTGGGAATCACAGCGATATGACTGTGATTTCCACTCTGTCTTAAAGCCCGATCCAAATCCAACGTATTTTCTTTGCCGACAAGCTGATCATTTTCAGCCATGAGTAAGTAATGTTTAATACTATTTTGATTGACGAAATAGTATGGCATCACTTCTTGATAAGAAATACTTTGATCAAAAGCATCTTCAGCTAGTGGGTCACCCTTATAATCAAAATGATAAGGTCCAGCTAAACCGAAAATCGCCTTAATATTTCCTAAACATTGAATAGAATTTGGCGTTGGGTGATAAACAGCAGACATTACATTAAATGCCCCTGCTGAATGCCCCATAAGCACAACATTTTCTGTAGAAATTTCTAGTTTGTCTTGGTTTTGATGTAAATAATTCAATGCCTGAGTCAGGTCATCAACAAAACTCGGAAAAATATTTTTAGGAGCTAATTGATAGTTGATAACTGCAACGTCATAGCCTTCTTTAGCAAACGTCTCACCAATAAAAAGATAATCTCGCTTATTACCATGTTGCCAAGCACCACCATGTACAAAAACAATAAGAGGCTGATGTGCTAGTTTTTTAACAGATCGGTAAATATCCAAACGGTGACGCGGCTTTAGACCATAACGTACATTTGCGACCTGTTCAAAACCATCTTTTGGCGTAAAACGGTTTAAAGCAAAACTCCCCAAATCATAAAGGCGGAACTCTTTATAGAGAGTTCGCGCCTGTTCAATTTTACTTTGTAGTTGTTCAATCAGATTCATATATTACTGTGCATTCGAAGCTGGATCTGTTTGGTCAGGATCAATTGCAACAGGAGTTTGAACTGTTGGTTGAGCAATGACGTTATTAATAATTGGTGTAGTCGTTGCACTAGCAGTACTCGCCGCTGGCGCAGGTGCTAAATCAACGTTATCAATGAGTGTCACAATTTTGGTCACGTTACCCACATTTTGAAGCACATTATTTAAATCATTAATTTCAGCTGTATTTAAACGGCCCATCACATAAAGTACGCCGTCTTCGGTATGGACAAGTACTTTACTGTCCGATACAACTGGCGCTTTCATTAATAGAGCACGTGTATTTGCAGTTACACCAGCATCTTGCATGATCGTGTTATAGCTGACCTTATTACCCACGGTAATATAGTTATGTACAGCTTTTACATCACTCATGGCTTTAAGATTGTCTTCTGCCAATTGTTTCAAGTATGGGTCTGGCACTTGTCCTGTTAATAAAACAGTACTATGGAAACTTTCGATATTAATACGTGATTGTTTAAAACGCTGATCAAGCTTATAGAGGTTAATATTCGCTGTACGTTTAATTGAAGAATCAATGAATACCTGACCTAAGCTACGTACACCACTATCTGTTCCGACTGGAGCTGTACCTGTTCCACCAGAAATAAAACTTGCGCAACCTGACAAACTTGCGACACAAAGCGCTGTTACAGCAATACGTTTCAACACTCCACCAGACTCCTATCAATCTCTTCTTGGCTTGATCATAAAACATCGGTTTTAATTTGCTCAAAAGAGTAATGAACTCTTAATCCAAAGTAAATGCATTTTCGATCCATTGCAGATCATAATGGAAATTTGAAAAGTCTTGCTGTACTGTTTTTGCAATTTTCTGTGGAAAATCAAAACAAATCACATCAAAACGACAATAAAAATCCTGATAAGATGGGTAGCGCTGTAAAAAACGCATCGCGGTTTTAATAATTTTCTTCTGCTTTGTTCTTGTCACCATTTCGCAAGCCTGTCCATAATTTCCTATAGTACGTGCCTTTACCTCAACAAAAACCAGCTCTTGCCCTCTTTTAACAATCAAATCCACTTCACCACGGCGTGAATGGTAATTACTGGTTACCCATACATAGTTTTGCTTTTGCAACAGGTTTAAAGCTGTTTGCTCTGCCCATTTCCCCAACTGCTGTGCTAATAACATTTTTATCTTCCCCAAATTAAAAGTAGCACCACATATTTTGATGCTTAAATTATTTCGTTAAATCCATCCGTACTTTCCGATCTAAATTGAACAAATGAAAGTCAGATCATTTTGGAAAAACAAAGCTTGGCAGACATTGTTCACGCCCAAATCATAATTTCGGGTAAACTACCCCATTAAAATTGTTTATCTGTACGGAGTAAAACCAAATGAGTGCTCAGTTATTCGTTGTAGCCACCCCAATCGGGCACTTAGATGATATGACTTTCCGTGCAATTGATATTTTAAAATCCGTTTCTATTGTAGCTGCCGAAGATACACGTCAATCAGCACAATTATTTAAGCACTATAATATATCGACTCAACTTACTGCATGTCATGATCACAATGAAAGCAATAAAATTGAGCAGTTAGTTCAAAGATTACTTGCGGGCGACAATGTTGCTTTAATTAGTGATGCAGGTACGCCGCTTATTAGTGACCCCGGTTTTAAGTTAGTTCGAGCTGCTCAAGAACATGGCATTAAAGTTGTTCCTGTGCCTGGCGCATGTGCTGCAATTGCCGCTCTAAGTGCAGTAGGTCTACCGAGCGATCGTTTTAGTTTTGAAGGATTTTTGCCATCAAAAGCTTCTCAACGTATTTCTCAATTAGAAAAACTCAAAAATGAAACTCAGACCTTAATTTTCTATGAAGCACCACACCGTATTTTAGAATGTGTAAAAAATATGGCTGAGGTATTTGGTGAAAACCGTCCTGTAGGTTTCGCACGTGAAATTACCAAAACCTTTGAAACCATCAAAAAAATGACTTTAAAAGATTTGGTCAGTTTTATAGAAAATGATCACAACCAAGAAAAAGGCGAAATTGTTCTTGTAGTTGGCGGTGCGCCAGAAAAAACAGATCTGGAACAAGAAAAACTAGATGAACTTTTAAAGCGCTTACTTCAAGATTTATCTGTTAAAGCGGCATCTCAACTGGCTGCTGATTTAACAGGAGTTAAGAAAAAAGTCGCTTATCAACGTGCGCTTGAGTTAACACAATCTTAATCTTTTAATTAAGCACAGTGATGAATAATAAATATTCTTCATCATCACTGTGCATGAATTTTGCATAATAATATTAAAGATAAAAATAAGAGTATTTACATGAATGTACAGTTTGGAAAACTTGGGCCGCATGAAGAGTGTGAACTAGAATTACTACTTTCAGGCGAGAAATCTATCGCTTTGTTTTATGATCTATTACCTACCGAGTTTTTAGAGCATCTCGAGCAAGGTACTTTATCTATGCTGAGTAAAGATATTGAAACCTCTTTATCTTTACCATTTTCAATTATGCTGATCTATAAAAATGCTCCTTTAGCACATTTAAATGAACTTGTGTTATGTATTGAAAAATCACTAAAGGAGACTCAACTCGAAGATCGCTTAGAACTTGACCGTAGAATCGGACAACTTTTAGGTTACTCAACACAAGATATAGAGTTTTATATTCAGCATGTTTCAAATTTTTATGCCCGCTCACGGACTTAAATTTATCTCAATATCTTTTTTGCTGACTGAACAATTGTTTCAGTTAATACATCAAGTTGCTGTGACTGTCTTTTCCAGTGGTGCCAATATAAGGGAACATCAAGTTCGGCTTCAGGCATAATATCAACAAGTGTTCCATTTTCGAGTAGTGGCTGAACCTGCAACTCGGGCACCATGCCATAGCCTAAACCTAATTGAATTGCTTTGACGAAAGCATCTGTTGCTGGAATAAAACTATAAGGATAACTTTGCATCGGTAAACCGTATCCTTTTAATAGAACCTCTGAATGCATTAAATCTTTATGATTAAAAATAACTGCTGGTGCTTTTCTTAATGCGTCTCTATTCACTCCAGCACTGAACCATTTATTTACAAATTCAGCAGAGGCCAACATTTTATAACGCATTTTTCCTAGTGGTTGAGCTAAACAACCTGACATGACCTGCTCTTCTGCCGAAATACAGGCATTGACTTGTCCTGTCTCCAATAAAGTGTGCGTGTGAGATTGATCATCAATTTTTAGTTCTAATACTATTTTTTCTTTAAAAAGCGTTTGCTGAATATTTGGTAAAAGCCAAGTAGCTAATGAATCTGCATTTGAAGCTAGAGCAATTTTATAAAATTCAGATTCTGATGATTTTCCCATCAAACCTTGTAATAAATTTTGCTCCATTAATCTCGTATGACGTAAATGCTGCAATAAAGTTTGCCCTGCTTGAGTGAGCACACACGGGCGCCCACGTATAATGAGTACTTGTCCTAAATACTTTTCTAAAGCCTGTACGCGTAACGAAACTGCAGAAGGCGTAATATATAAATACTCTCCTGCTGCATCAAAACTTCCCAATTCTGCAACTGCAAGAAAGGCTTCACATTGTTTGCTATCCAACATATCAAACCTAAATTATTTTTAGCCAAACCTAAATATTCTTAATTTTACTTATTTCTTAATAAAAAGTCAGATAATTCCCATATCTGATTTTTCCACCTTATTGTTATGTTCTCTCTTAGTATATTTTTTAAAGGTTTCGGTATTGGCAGTGGGCTTATCGTAGCAATTGGAGCTCAAAATGCTTTTGTCCTAAAACAAGGACTTAAACAACAATATGTATTTTGGTTGTGTCTAATCTGCGCTCTATCCGACTCAATTTTAATTGCCTGTGGTGTATTAGGCTTTGCCGAAATCATGACGGCATCACCTATCTTAATTACCGTAGCTAAATATTTAGGGGCAACGTTTTTATTAGTTTACGGTGCTAAAGCATTTTATGCTGCATTTAAGACTACCCAAAGTATGGACCTTGATAGCAGTCAAAAACAAACATTAACTCAAGCATTAGTGACCTGTCTTGCCTTTACTTGGCTTAATCCTCATGTCTATTTAGACACTATTGTTCTGATTGGTTCAGTTGCAACTCAGCTTGAAGACAAAGTGAGTTTTGCTTTGGGGAGCATTCTTGCCTCTTGGGTTTTCTTTTTTAGTCTAGGCTATGGTGCAAGATTATTAAAGCCACTATTTACCAATCCCAAAGCTTGGAAAATTTTAGATTTCATTATTGGTTGCGTTATGTGGAGTATCGCTATAACCCTCTTGTTTTAACGGCTTAAAATAAAAAAGGATCATATAAAAGATCCTTTTTTATTACTCTTGAGTATTACGCTTCACTGGCAACTATAACTCTTGCCTGTTTTCTTTCTTGTTGTGACTGTTTTATAACAACATAGCCAGAAGATACACCCAAGTATGCAATGACAAAGGCAACAAATAAATCGGGAAATACACTTCCTGTTCCAAATACCCCAACCGCCGCTAAAATTACAGCAATATTGGCAATTGAGTCATTTCTACTGCACAACCAAACAGAGCGCATGTTGGCATCCCCATCACGAAATGCATAAAGCATAAGCGCCACAGAAACGTTAGCAATTAGAGCCATTACACCAATTGCCCCCATCACCATTGGTTCGGGTGAAACACCATAAAAATACGACCAGATCACTTTCGCAATGACAAAAACACCGAAAGCCGCCATCGTTATTCCTTTAAGTAGTGCCGCTGTCGCACGCCAATATAAACTCATCGAAAGAACGACTAAAGATAATGCATAGTTTGCTGCATCTCCGGCGAAGTCCAATGCATCTGCCCAAAGTGAAACAGATTGGGCCTTATAACCTCCCAATATTTCTACAACAAACATTAAAGCATTGATTACAAGTGCAATCCATAAAGCTTTTCTAAAACGCGGACTCACTTTCTTTGAAGGAGAACATGTTGAAGCACAACCACATCCAGCCATTTTATTTCCTCAAAAACTCTTTTATAGTGATTAAAAACCCTCGAGTAGCTCCAGAGTCAAGTCTTATGAGTCTTTCTATTGGTCAATTATCAAAAAAAGCGGATATTCCAATTGATACGATCCGTTATTACGAAAAAGTAGGTGTACTTGATCGCATCCAACGTTCAGAAAATAATTATCGTGTTTACACCGAACAAACACTTGCAGACCTTTTATTTATTAAGCATTGCCGTGAATTAGATATTTCACTGAGTGATATTAAAACGTTAAAGGAAATGAAAACTCAGCCTAAACAGGCCTGCACAGAAATTGATAATTTAGTCGATAAATACTTAAAAGAAGTATCTGAAAAAATCGAACGATTATTACTTTTAAAAGAATCTTTGATTGATTTAAAACAGCACTGCTCTACCAATCGAACAGTAGATGAATGCGGGATCTTGAAAGAACTTCAGAACGCACCTTAAAAATAAAAAAAGCATCACTCATGTGATGCTTTTTAGGATTAATGGTCGCTATGTTCATCTGGAGGAACTTCAGTAATTCTCCCCCCTCGAGCTAAAAATGCGGCAACTTCATCTTCCAGCGCTTGGCGCTGTTTTTGCTTAGCAGTCACAGTCAGTGTTTCTGCCTCAGCAATATCAGTATCATTAATACTGCTTGCTTCTTCATCAGCTGCACCGCTTTCAGCTGCTTTCGCTTCATCTTCATCTACAGCAGAATCTTCTGCATCTTCATAATCATTGATATCTGACATTTTTCACTCCCCAGAATGATTTCTATTGCATCATCGCTATGGTCCCAAGACCTCAGAAATTTAGCAATCTCTTTGCATTTAGCAAAGAGCCAAATTGGTCAAATGTGTATCTTTTTCAACCCAATTGGTAATGATATATAAATGATTGCTTAAAAAATATCTACTGATATTTATTTAGACCAGTAGAGCATAAACTTCGTAATTATTTTAACGACTATACTGGGTGTTTTGTAAAGACCCTAAACCGTTTGCTTGTTGCATAAAACGCTCTTTTAAGAAGGAAATTTGTTCAACTTGCTTGAGTCCCACATTCCGAGCCCAGATAAATGGAAATAGCTCACTACTTTCCAACCAACCAATTGCCGACATGCTATGCATCATTGCATCATTTTGGCCTTTACGGCGATGCTCATAACGCAACAATGTCTGTTCATTTGCCCATACGCCACGCGCTAAATCATGTAGTAATGCATCACAGAGTACAGCCGCATCTAAACAACCAATATTTACCCCTTGTCCAGCAAGTGGATGAATCACATGTGCAGCATCCCCAATTAAAGCTAAACCAGCTTTCACATACTGTTTTGCGGCGCGCGCTTTGAGCGGGAATTGGGCTCTTGAACGTACATCTAACACTTCACCCATCATATGTTGGCTTTCACGAGTTAAAAGCTGCATAAATTCATGATCGGTTAAAGCAGAATATTCATCGGCATAATCATCAGGTAGTGTCCAGACAATTGACTGCCAGTAGCCATTTTCACTTTCTTCAAGACAAGCCATCGGTAAATAGGCTAAAGGCCCTGTAGGTAAGAAAATTTGCCGAGCAACATGATTGTGGGGTTTAGATGTTTTAATAGCACAACTAATCGCTGCTTGCTTGTAATCTAAGACATCTAGGTCAATAAAGGCCTGTTCTCGTACAAATGAATTGGCACCATCTGCACCAATCAGCAGTTTTGTTTTAAGTGTCGTACCATCTGCCAATTGAATATGCCAACAACCAACACCCTGCTCAATGCGAGTCACACGAACTTGAGTACGATAGTCTGTTAACTGCTCAAGCATTTTTTGTTGAATAGCAATATTCAACACACTTGGCTCAACCATAGAACCCAAGGTCTGTTCTGGCATTGGTCTTTGTACGGACTCGTGACCAAAATTAATTTCACCATAGCCATTCAGGTTCCACACCTGCATGCCTGTATAAGACATTTGACGTGCTAGATCATCCCAAACATTCACAGTTTTAAGTAAATGAATGGTCGCTTGGCTCAGTGCTAAAACACGTGGGTTCATCACACTTAGTGTTTTTTCAACATCCAGTACAGGAGCAGCGTCAAGCACAGTAGGCTGTACACCACCTTGTGCAAGTAATAAAGCTGTTAAACCACCAACCAACCCACCACCAACAATGACAACATCTAGTACTTCACTCATGCTTTTAACCCCATTGCATAGTTCGCTACCAGTGGTTTAACACCCGGAATGACATCAAATGCAATTAATCCCGTATTACGAATTAATTTTAATAATGGATTTTGGTTACTAAAACCACGAACCACGGTGTCACAGAACTTAATTACTCGCTGTTGATCTGACAAACGGGCTTGTTCATAGGCCAGTAAATTATCTGGGTTACCGATATCGTCAGAAGCAGTTAGCTGATTCACTAAATAACGCACTAAAACATCCGCATCACGTAGACATAGGTTAAAACCCTGTCCTGCAACAGGATGGATTGTATGCGCCGCATTACCCATTAAAATAACGCGTCCAACCGCTTGTTTATGCGCAAGTACTTGTGAAAGTGGATAGCTAAAACGTTTACCCGTTTTTTCAAATTTACCCGCTCGGTCACCATAGGTTTGTTGTAAAGCACTTAAGAAATGCTGGTCATTTTCATCGCCTATCCATTCATTTTCGGTGCCCTTTTTAACAGGCCATACCACTGAGCGGCGGTACTCACCGGGTAAAGGTAATAAAGCTAAAGGACCCAATGCACTGAAACGCTCAAAACCTACATGCTCATGTGGCTTGGATGTCTGAACCGTAGTCACAATTGCAACCTGATCATAGTCGTGAACATCAACATCTACCCCAATTGCCTGACGACAAAAAGAATCACGTCCATCTGCGGCAATTAATAGCTTTGACTCAAGTTTTAAAACTTCATCACCACGCTTGGCCTCAATATGTACTTGCTCAGCATCTTGAGTTAAAGCAGTCACTTGAACGCCATCAATCAGCTCAATCAAAGGCTGCTGACGTACTTGATTCAATAAAACACGACCCAACCAAGCATTTTCAATCACCTGCCCAAAGCTTTCGACTTTTTCTTGTTCTGCAATTAATCGTGCCTTACCAAAACTACCTTGTTCAGTAATGTGAACTTGTAGAATTGGAGTCGCGTGCTGCTGTAATGCATCCCATAACCCCAGCTTCTGATAAATCTGGACGCTACGACGCGATAAAGCCGTATTACGCGCATCGAAACTGGAATGATAAGGGGCAACATTTTGATCATCATAGTTTGGGTATTTCACAGCTTCTAACAGCTTTACTGCAATATTAGCCTTCGCCAGCATGAGTGAAAGGCTAAGTCCAACCATTCCCCCACCTACAATAATCACTTGTTGTTGCATCGAGTTGCGCTCCTTTGGCGAATACGTTTAATTATGATTTAGCTTGCGCCATTAAATGTTCAATATCTACAATATTTTTAACTACATCAGCAGTTAAAACTCGTGGACCTTTTGATGTTGCGACCACATCATCTTCAATACGAATACCAATACCACGCCATTTTTTATCTACAGTTTCATCGTCTGGTGCAATGTATAGGCCGGGTTCAACGGTAACGACCATACCTTCTTCATATTGACGCCAGTCTTCACCTTTTTTGTAAGACCCGACATCATGTACATCCATTCCTAACCAATGGCCTGTACCATGCATATAAAATTGACGGTATGCTTCGGTTTCGATAAGTTCGTTAACATCACCTTTGAGTAAGCCTAAAGCAACCAAGCCTTCAGTTAAAATTTTAACGGCTACTTCGTGAGGCTCACGGTACGAATTGCCAATGCGTACTGCATCAATCGCTGCATATTGAGAAGCCAATACAACTTCATATAATGCTTTTTGTTCAGCACTAAACTTACCATTGACCGGAAAAGTACGGGTAATATCTGAGGCATAGAACTCATATTCGCATGCCGCATCAATTAAGACTAAATCACCGTCTTTAAGAGGTTGGTTATTTTCAACATAGTGCAAAATACAGGCATTAGCCCCACCACCAACAATACTGTTATAAGATGGGACACAGCCGTTTTGCCCAAATATATAATTGAGCTCGGCTTCAAGCGCATATTCCATCATACCTGGCCGCACCATCTGCATCGCACGAGTATGTGCCTGAGCACTAATTTTTGAAGCAGTTTGCATCAGCTCAAGTTCTTGTGGTGACTTGATTAAACGCATTTCATCGACAATACGGTCGAGCTGTACCAGTTGAGCTGGAGCACCTTGATGTCGATGCTCAGCATCTGCTTTTTTAATCCACTGGCTCACTCGTGCATCAAACGCAGCATTTTGCCCAATCCGATAATAAAGGCGTTCTTTATTTAATAACTTTTCAATAATTTCTTCATCAAGCAGATCAATTGCATAGGCTTCATCTGCATCATAGTCTTCGATTGCACCGTCAATTCCGGCACGGTAACCATTCCAGATTTCCATCTCGCGGTTACGTTCACGGCAAAAAAGACTATAGCTATAGTCACTTACATCCTCAAAAGTTTCAATAACTGCAACTGCTTCAGGCTCAGCAAAGCCCGTCAAATAGAAAAAACTACTATCGGCACGGAATTTATAATCCGCATCACGATTACGGTACATCTCCTCACGCGTTGCAATAATTGCAATACTGTTAGGACCCATTTTTTCTGCTAAACGGTCTCTACGATGTTGAAAATCAGCTTGAGGCAATTTCATAATGATCTACTTGATTTAGAATTTTAAAGTCAAAAAATAAAATACAACCAATAACACATCGCCTCAATTAGCTTGGACGATGTGGTGTGAACATTTCTACAATATTCTGATCTGTACCTAGAGCCGCAGTTTTACTTTTTGCATGAAAGTTTTTCAATAATGAACTTTCAGCTACAGTGATTTTTTTTCTGCCAATAGACAAGCTCACAGGGATTAAGCGTACAAATTCATACAATTCTTCGTAACTGCTTTCGCCTTCCTCATCATTGTCAGAATCTTCAAATTCTACTGCAGCAACATCTTGAAGGTGTTCAATCAATTCGCGCTCATCACCACGAACATGACCCGATGCCAAACCAAAGCCTAACACAACACCAGCACACCAATCAGATAATGCTTGCACACGCTCTTGAAGTAAATGTTCATCATCTGGAAGCATTGGTAAATAATCTAATTCATCTTCAGATAAAGCATGAACCACATCTTCTGCTTCGTCAGTCAAAAGCGCTAAAGCATCTTCACTTAACTCTGGCACATTAAGGGTTGTTAAAATTTGTGACCATTCTTCGCGCGTAGGCGCTTCTGTCACACAAACAATACCTGTTAACAGACCATGTAACTCACTAGGGCTTGAAATTTCTTCAATTCCTTCAAAATGAGCGTTCCAATCTGTCCAGCCTGAAATATCGTCTTGCATTCGTTTATCCAATCTCTATACTTTGTATATATTACCTTTGATTGCAATTCTGTGCGACCTCGTTATGTTAGAACAATTACAGCGGCTACAAGCGCATATTAGCGTTTTAAAAACACGCTTACATCATTTAGAGAGTGAACATGCGGCACTCTCAGAAGCTAAAGAACTGGCTGAAACAGAGCATCACGCACAAGTTGTGCAAAAAAATAGTATTATCACTAAAAAACAAGAGGAAATTGAGTCGGTAACTGAGCAACTTTCTCAGTTAAAAGGTCAATTTCAACAATTGAATCAAGATGCTAACACACTTGCCGAACGTTATAGCCGATTAGAAAAAAGTACGACTGATTTAAAAAATCGTTTTCAAGAAATTCTTGCAGAACGAAATGAATTACGTGTTGCAAAAGAGAAGTTACAAGCCCACCAGCGTCAAACCCAACAAGAGCTGCATGATTTACAACAAGATCGTGACCGTTTGTTACAAAAAAATGAGCTTGCCAAATCAAAAGTTGAAGCCATTATTCAGCGTTTAGGAATTTTAGGCACTGCTCAAGATCAACATGCTCAAGAAATCCAGCAACTTGCACATCCTAATGCTGAAACTGGTGAGGAGATCCAATCATGAGTGAACAAGTCATGGTAGAGCTTAGGCTGATTGAGCAGACTTTTAGACTCGCGACTACCTCAGATAAAAAAGATGAACTTGAACGCGCTGCACAACTTCTCAATGAGAAATTTAATGACATGCGCCGTAGTGCCCCACGTGTTGAGCACAACAAACTAGTCATTATGGTCGCTCTACAGTTAACTCAAGAAGTGCTGAGTCTTAATAAATCTTTGCAGGAATACACTCACTGTGAACGTCTACTTCAAACGATTTTAGAAGATGTGGAACAGGTTATTTAACAGCTTTGATTACCACAAAATGCCTTGCTCTATAAATCATAGATGCAAGGCTTTTTTATTTTTGACTATCAACTACAGTTGAATATCGTTTTATCTACTTTCAATGTACAAAGCTTCATCAAACGCAAACTAAGTTTACAGTTCCCTAGGCTCAAGTGATTGCCAACATAGTCAGATCGGTTATACTTAAGCTATCTCTGGGATGTTCGCCAGCGGGTCTATTCCCCTGCCGATACTTAAACTTATGGATTGCGTTCTGTATATTTAGAGTGTATGCCTACCTTCGAGTAGGAAACCCAGCAAGTATACGTCGCGTCCACCTTGAACTCATCGGGTTCAGGGTAACGACACATGCAGCGGCATCTTCGGAGCATTTATTTTTAATTAAATAATAAAATTCCAGAAATTTATTTCAATTAGCCTTTCAATACAGACCTGTCGGTACGATCTTTTTCTCAAGCATTCAATAATGCATAACATTATTATTTTAGAGATGAATAAGTCTCTGCATTCAAAATTACTTTTCTTTTCTACTCAGGCATTCTTGATACCAAGCTATTTGAAAATCTTCTATCGCTTTTCTTTTAAAGAAGCTGGTCTTGAATACTTTGGTTGAGTAAGCAGAAGTAATTAAATCTTGATAAAGTTTTTTTGCCTTTGGATCTTCAAGACTATTCGCTATATGCTGCAAGTCTTCAGATGGGACTTTTTGTTGACGCGCTTCCATGACAGTATAAGAAACTTTCTTTACCACATTACAAATTTCGGGGTCATTTACACTTTCATCGGCATAACAGCCAAAAGCTAAAAAACTAAGAAAAAATAATTTAAATTTCATATACCTACCTTATTTTTATAGCTTTGAATTAATTACAGAATTTTATTATTAATAAAGAAATAGGAAATTGATCCCTATTTCTTTTAAAGGTTTTTATGCTGGATTAATCACATAAAAATAAATAATTAGACCTACTAAAACGGTTGAAGCGATCGTTAAGTATGTACCAACTGTATTAAAACTCTGTAAGAACTTTAAGATTTCCATATCTAAATCCCCTAAACTTTCACTTATAAAGATAGAAGAAAATTTATCACAACCCAATAATGCCAATCAATTCACATTTATCGGATTTTTTGAGATTGAAATCAAAACAAACTTATTGAGTGCATCTAATCGCAAAAGCATCCTTATAGTAGTCCGTTGCACTTTTCAAATCTGATAATAATTTCTCTTCGGTATAAGGTTTAGGCGAAATTTTTATTAAGGCAGGCATATATTGGGTCTTATAAACTTCTGGATAGTCATGACATAAGATTTTGACTTTAATTTCTTGCGGTGTATTCGGGTTATCTAGTTGATCTAAAAACTCTCCTATTTTACGATCTGATTCTTCAAATTGAGCTTTATAATCAACTTCCGCCGCTTCAGGTTCGGCTTGTTTCGTACATCCACCAAGTAGCAGACCAGCACTTATTGTAATGGTTAAAATTTTCAACTTCATACGCTTAACAATTCTGCATTAATCTTTTAAATATACTTAACCTTATTAAATGTAAAGAAATACTGACAATACGTAAAGAAATAGAATTTTTAATAGTTAAACACAATAGATCAGATCAATTTATGACTTTTGGTCTAACGAATTTAAGTTATTTTCGAATTACCCTTCTATTTCCATAAAACTGTCGAAAAATAGGTATAATTTTGCACGACTGATCTTTAATCTTAGTTAGATTTATACATGAATGAACTCAGCTTTATTAGAAAAAATTTAAGATCTAAAAGACGTTCTTTAAGTTCATTTGAGCAAAAACAAGCTCAGCTTAATGTTCTTCATCATTTAAATACCCTGCCTATTTTTCATTCTTCCCAAAAAATTGGTTTATATTTGCATGCCTTTGGAGAAGTTCACACAGAGCTTCTCATAGAATTATGTTTTCAAAAAAATAAACAAGTTTATTTACCTATGATTTGTTCTATGAACCAGCGTTTGGTCTGGGTAAAAATATCTAAAAACCAATATATAAACCGACGTTTTTCACATCATCCATTGGGTATGAAAGAACCCATGGCAACAAGAGGAAAACATGTTTCAAAACTTGATTTACTATTAATGCCACTTTTAGCTTGTGATCAATACGGTACGCGTATTGGTATGGGAGGCGGCTATTATGACCGTACCTTGGCTAATGCAAAACACAAACCTTACCGTTTAGGGTTAGCTCACCCATTTCAATTTATCGAACATACTTTAAAACGTCAGAGTTGGGATCAGCCATTAGATGCTTTACTCACACCTCAACGTGTTTATTATTTTAAAAGATAATATTTATATAAAAACTAATAAAATTTAGTCATATAAAACCAGTTTTTTACTTTTATGTCTTTCAAAATCATAAAAGTAACCACCCTAAGGATGGTTACTTTTACGTGACAGACCGTTTCACCAACTTAAATTAGCACCTCTATTAGGCACCAAACATTGAATAAGTTGTGAATTATTGTTAACCATATAATGTCTATAAATCGCCCGCAAAATGATTACTTTCTATTCATAAACATTTTTTGTGATATGGATATTTATAATTATTAAGCTAAATTACTTAGCATTAATACAAAATTTTATTCTTCTTAAGAATTAATCTCTTGATTCATAACATTTTTAAAAAAAAGTTGACTAAATTAGTCCTTTTTTCCACATTTTCTCTAGTGAAGCCCTTGTAATTTTTAAAATACACATCACTATAAAAAACATGGCAACCTCGTTGTCACTCATTAGGAGTGCCCATGTCTGAACTTATTATGAATGAAAAAACTGACTTAGAGCCTCAGGTTCCAAGTGTATTACCACTTTTAGCGTTGCGTGATGTTGTGGTTTACCCACACATGCAAATTGCGTTATTCGTGGGTCGTGAAAAATCGATCAATGCAGTTGATGTGGCTCGTAACAGTGACAATTTAGTATTTGTAGTTGCGCAAAAAGATTCGCTTACAGAAGAAATTGATCACGATAACCTTTATCAGTACGGAACTGTCGCTAAGATTGTTCAAGTCGTAAATCATGAGAATGATGAAAACTGTATTAAAGTACTTATTGAAGGTTTACATCGCTCTAAACTTGAAAAGATTATCGATGAAGATAGCCATTTGACTGCTGAACACAGCTTAAGTCCAATGACAATTAACGTAGATAAAGCTACTCAAGAAACTCGTTTGCAAGAGTTGCGTACTTTATTTGCTCAATATGCTGAAGCAAAATTACGTAATGCACGCGAACTCGTTGCTGCGGCTAATAAAATTGAAGACTTGCTACAACTCATGTTCTTCGTAGCAACACGTGTGCCTCTAAATATTGAAATTAAACAGAAGTTTTTAGAGCACGATGAGTTTGAAGCACATTTGCAAGAGCTTATGAGCTACTTGGTAAATCAATCTGCTGAACAGCAAATTGAACAAACTTTGCATGACAGCGTAAAACGCCAAATGGAAAAAAACCAACGTGAATACTTTCTAAATGAAAAAATGAAAGTCATTCAACGTGAACTTTCTGACATGAATGGCGGTGCTGAAGATGACGTTGCTGAAATAGAGAAACGTCTTGCTGAAGCTGATTTACCTGAACACGTACGTAAAAAAGCTGAAGCTGAGTTCCGTAAGCTTAAAGCAATGCAACCAGCCTCTAGCGAAGCTGCTGTTGTACGTAACTATCTAGAAGTAATTTTAGATACGCCGTGGAATAAAGCTAGCAAAGTGAGTATCAACCTTGCGAAAGCACAGGAAATTCTCGATACAGATCACTACGGTTTAGATGACGTAAAAGACCGTATTGTTGAATACTTAGCTGTTCAGTCGCGTGTTAAAAAGCTTAAAGGTCCGATTCTATGTTTAGTAGGCCCTCCTGGTGTAGGTAAAACTTCACTTGGTGAGTCTGTCGCGAAAGCAACAGGTCGTGAATTTGTTCGTATGGCACTTGGTGGTGTACGTGACGAAGCTGAAATTCGTGGTCACCGTCGTACTTATATTGGTGCGATGCCAGGTAAAATTGTGCAATCTTTAACAAAAGTTGGCGTGAAGAACCCATTGTTCTTACTCGACGAAATTGACAAGATGGCGCAAGACTACCGTGGCGATCCTGCTTCTGCATTGCTTGAAGTATTAGATCCATCACAAAACAGTAAGTTCAACGATCACTATTTAGATCTTGATCTTGACCTATCTGAAGTGATGTTCATCTGTACTGCAAACAGTATGAATATTCCAGAAGCCTTGCTTGACCGTATGGAAGTTATTCGTCTACCGGGTTATACCGAAGATGAGAAAGTTAACATTGCTGAACGTTACCTTGTTCCAAAAGCAATTAAGAACAATGGTCTACGTCCAAAAGAGTTAACAATTCATGAAGAAGCGATTCGTGACATTGTTCAACGTTATACGCGTGAAGCCGGTGTACGTAGTTTAGAACGTGAAGTGTCTAAAATTGCGCGTAAAGTGGTAAAAGAAGCAGTAAGTAAAAAGTCTAAAAACTTACAACTTGATGTGACTTCTGCCAATCTTCCAGAATACTTAGGTCCACACAAGTTTGACTTTGGTATCGCAGAAGATGAAGCACAAGTAGGACGCGTAAATGGTCTAGCTTGGACATCTGTAGGTGGTGAGTTACTTACCATTGAAGTTGCAGCTGTCAAAGGTAAAGGTAAATTCATTACGACTGGTTCACTCGGTGACGTAATGAAAGAATCTATTACTACAGCAATGACTTTAGTGCGTACACGTGCCGATGAATTAGGTATTGAAGCTTCTCGTTTTGAAGAAACTGATGTACACGTTCATTTACCTGAAGGTGCAACACCAAAAGATGGTCCATCTGCTGGTTTAGCATTAACAACTGCGCTTGTATCAGCATTTACAGGTATTGCAATTCGTCCTGATATTGCAATGACCGGTGAAACAAGCTTAGGTGGTCGTGCAATGCGTATTGGTGGCTTAAAAGAAAAACTTCTTGCAGCACACCGTGGTGGAATCAAGCTTGTCTTTATTCCTCAAGATAACGTTCGTGACTTAGCAGAAATTCCTGCGAATGTTAAAGAAGGTTTGGAAATCAAAGCTGTGAAAAGTATTGATGACATCTTACCTTTAGCATTAGTTTCGATGCCAAAGCCTTTACCTAAAACACCGATTGTAAAACCGGTGGAAGGCTCAAAAGCAGCACGTCATTAATTAAAAATATAAAAAAGAGAGCTTCGGCTCTCTTTTTTTTGTTACACAATTTGATTGAAAAATATCCAACCATCCTCATAATAGGTAATAAGAGTATTTAAATAAATGAGTACTCTTAACTATCTAATTCTTAGATAGCCTTGTTTTTATTCTCTATGATCATCTGAACTCCAGACAGATGATCATTTGATCGCAGTCCAACACTGTTTTTTGGACTGCGTTTTTTATGCCAGCTTTTTAGATCGTCAGATACTTTCATTCATCAGGTATAATGCGCCAGCTGTATTTGAATGAATAGATAACATGAAAATTCGTATTCTGACCATTGGTCAAAAAATGCCTGCTTGGGTTCTTACTGGTTTTGAAGATTATTTCAAACGCATCCAACCTTTTGTTCAAACCCAAGTTATTGAACTACCTATGGCCAAACGTGGTAAAAATGATTCAGAAGCGGATATTGTAAAGTATTGCCAAATTGAAGGCGAAAGTATTTTAAATGCTTTAAAACCCAATGAAACCTTAATTGCTCTTGAAGTTGGTGGTCGGGAACTAAGTACAGAAAAATTAGCTGATACAATGAAACAATGGATGCTTGAGGGTAATGATGTAGCACTTGCGATTGGTGGTCCAGATGGTTTGTCAGATCAGGTACGTAAAGCTGCCGCTTGGCATTGGTCACTTTCAAAACTTACGATGCCCCATCCGTTGGTACGTGTTTTATTAATCGAGCAACTATATCGGGCCATGAGTATTAATCACAATCATCCCTATCACCGTGCATAAAAGGAACAAACGTTTCATTTTAAGAACAATCCGTTGAAATCTGGATACTTTTATCATGTTCTGATTTTGGCATAATACCTATTATTCTGCTTTTCAAATCAGGTGTAATGAAATGGAACTACAAACGCTTCCTGGACTGTTTATTTCTCATGGCTCGCCCATGCTTGCACTTGATCCGGAACAAGTGGGACCTGCTCTACATCGCTTAGGTACAAATCTTCCTATACCTAAGGCAATCATTGTGATGTCTGCGCACTGGGAAAGTAAAGCACTTGAAGTAAGTATTTCGACTCGTCCTGAAACGTGGCATGACTTCCGTGGATTTCCTAAAGAGTTATATGAAATTCGCTACAGTGCGCCTGGCGAACCAGCATTAGCAGAAGAAATCTTAAAATTATTGGCAGATGCTCACTTTGTTGCACATGCCAATAGTACCCGTCCTCGTGATCATGGCGTATGGATGCCTTTATTGCATATGTACCCAGATGCAGACATTCCTGTAGTCGAAATTTCTTTGCCATCAAATTTAAGTGCACAAGAAATTTATCGTATAGGACAAACACTCGCCCCTTTACGTGATAAACAAATCTTACTCATTGGTTCAGGAAGTATTACTCATAATCTTGCAGAGTTATCTTGGCAAGGAGACAACTCTAAAGTTCCTGAATGGGCTTCAACTTTTAGAAATACTGTCGTTAATAAGCTTTCCCATCAAGATTATGATGGAGTTTTAGACTGGCAATCACTGCCGTTTGTGAAACGTAACCACCCTACGCTTGAACATTTTGCACCTTTGTTTTTTGCTATGGGTACAGGCAATCGCTTTACGATTGTTCATAGTAGCTTCACAATGGGTTCATTAGGAATGGACATCTATCGTTTTGATTAATTATTAAGAAATACCCCGTTTTGCGGGGTATACCATTATTTTTGTTGAAAATTAGAATAATTTACAAACTTATACATTTTAAAAACCGAAACAATCAAATGTTTACATTTTCTTTTTTTAAGAATGTTTTAAGCTTATTACTGTTGTTTTTTTACTTGAAGTTTTTAAATGAAAATTAAATATTTAATTCTTGCGTTATTACCTTTTTCTTTGATGGCGTGTCAAACAGTTACTAATACTCCTGCTCCAATTGTTTCTGAGCAACAACAAAACCTTGCAACCACTTTAGGTGAATATGCATGGACTTATCAAAATGTAAAAGCTTCTAAACCACTTATTCTTAACTTTAATGCAGATGGTAAATTAGCCATTAATACGGGCTGTAATGGCCAAGGCGGTACTTGGAAAGTTGAAGGCAACCAACTTGTTACTTCTAATCTTGTTTCAACGATGATGGCTTGCCAAGATGATTTAATGAAACAAGAACAACTTTCTACTAGCATCTTTAATGAAGCAAAATTACCAATTGAAATTAGCAACACTAATGGTCAGGCGATTTTAACGGTGACAGATAAAACTGGTCAAAAACACATTTTCCAAGGTCAAAAAGCAGTTAATACTCAAGCTTTAACAGACTACTCTTGGTCATATCAGCCTGAAAATACTAAAAAACCAATCGTTCTTAACTTTACAAATGATCGTTTATCTATCGCAACAGGTTGTAACCGCCAAGGCACAACTTGGAAAGTTGAAAACAACACCATCGTAACAGCTGACGTAATGTCGACGATGATGGCGTGTGAACCTGCTTTAATGAAACAGGAACAGTTCTCTAGCAGCCTCTTCCAAAAACGTGCAATTCCATTTGAACTCAATACTACAAATGTTGATCAACCAACATTGACAGTATCTGATGCTCAAGGCCAGAAATATACTTTCACTGGTAAAATGACACCTGAAGCAAAATATCAATCTGAAGGAAAAACTGTTTTCCTTGAAGTAGCTCCGGAAACTAAATCTTGTACTGGTGTTGCGCCACAAACTTGTATGCAAGTTCGTGAAATTAAATATGACGAGAAAGGCGTTAAAACTTACGCTGACAAAAACTGGTCATTATATTACGGTCAAATCGAAGGTTTTGAACACAAACCAGACCAACCCGTAATTTTGCGTGTAAAACGTTTTGAAGTGAAAAACCCGGCTGCAGACCAATCTAGTCAAGCAGATGTATTAGATATGGTTGTAGAACAAGAGTTAGTTAAAAAACCTAAAAAATAAGTTTTTAGACTAAAAAAATCCGATGTTTATGCATCGGATTTTTTATTTCTATCTTAGAAAATACCTTGAGCAAGCATTGCATCAGCAACTTTTACAAAACCTGCAATATTGGCACCGTCTACATAGTTCACAGTACCGTCTTCTTTAGTACCATATCTTACACAGTTGGCATGAATGTCTTTCATGATTGCATGTAAGCGTTCATCGACCTCAGCATGGGTCCAGCCTAAACGAATTGCATTTTGAGACATTTCTAAACCAGAAGTTGCCACACCACCCGCATTAGATGCTTTACCTGGCGCATACAAAATTTTAGCTTCAATAAAATGTTCAACTGCTTCAAGTGTAGATGGCATATTAGCGCCTTCAGCTACACAAATGACACCGTTAGAAATAAGTTTTTTAGCGTCTTCACCTGTTAATTCATTTTGTGTAGCACATGGCAAAGCAATATCAACAGGAATATGCCAAGGTGTTTTTCCTTCAAAGTATTCAAAACCATGTTTAGAAGCAAACTCGGAAATACGACCACGTTTAACGTTTTTCAGTTCCATTACTTCAGCAAGTAACTCATCTGTAAAACCATTTTTTAAATAAACTGTGCCGTTTGAGTCCGACAAGGTAACAACTTTTGCTCCTAAGAACATCGCCTTTTCTGCTGCATATTGTGCGACGTTACCAGAACCTGAAACAGAAACAGTTTTACCAGCAAAAGATTGTCCACGGGCTTTAAGCATTTCTTCTGCAAAATAAACCGTACCATAACCAGTGGCTTCAGGACGCATCAAGCTACCACCAAATGAAATTCCCTTACCGGTAAAGACACAAGCGGTGTCGTTACTCAGCTTTTTCATCATGCCTGCCATATAACCGACTTCACGCGCACCCACACCAATGTCACCCGCAGGAATATCCGTATTTGGTCCTAAATGGCGATAAAGCTCAATCATTAATGCCTGACAGAATCGCATAATTTCAGCATCAGATTTACCTTTAGGATCAAAATCTGAACCACCTTTCCCACCACCCATTGGTAAAGTAGTAAGTGAGTTTTTAAAAGTTTGCTCAAAACCTAAAAATTTTAAAATTGATAGATTGACCGATGGATGGAAACGCATTCCACCTTTGAATGGACCAATTGCTGAATTGTATTGAACGCGGAAAGCACGGTTAACTTGGGTCTGACCTTGATCATCCATCCATGAAACACGGAATTGAATCACACGCTCTGGTTCAACCAAACGTTCTAGCAATCCCTGCTCTGCATATTCCGGATTTTTTTCAATAAATGGCCACAAACTCGTCATAACTTCTTCGACAGCTTGTAAGAACTCAGGTTGATGCGGATCACGCGCTTGCACGTAATTCAGGAATTCATTCAGGTTGTTGTATTTCAATGCACGGTCCTCAGCATAGTAATGAATTAAATTGGTGCAATACATTTTTAAATGCATCATTTAGCAGCAAAATATTAAATCCCTTTCCATCAATTTTAACAATACTTATTTTAAATTATTTTATTTATCTTAATTATCAAAAACTTATTTTTAGAAAAACTACTTAAAAATAAGAAATATTCATTAATCTTTTCATTTTTATTGATCTATTATTGTGCAATATTAGCTACATTTTAGGTCAATCAAAAAGCCAATAAATTCGTTAAAATCCATTGACCTTACTTAGGTTTTTCTTCATTATCGCATCGTTTTAACCAAGCTATTTGCCCACTATGAATTCATCTATTTCTCTCATACGCGAGATCGATGCGTTATTACCACAGACTCAGTGTGGTTTATGTGGACATCGTGATGGATGTCTACCCTACGCAAAGTCGATTGCTGAAGGTGAAGAAGCGAATAAATGCGTTCCAGGTGGTCAGCCTGTAGCCGATGCACTCGCAAATCTATTAAATCGTTCTGTGTTAACCGCTGAAACTAGCGTATGGCCTGTACAGGCCGATGGGCGCCCTCAGCGAATGAAAGCGATTATTCGAGAAGATGAATGTATTGGTTGCACCAAATGTATTAGTGCTTGCCCTGTAGATGCTATTATTGGAAGTGGTAAGCTCATGCATACCATCTTGACTGACTTATGTACAGGTTGTGAGTTATGTATTCCACCTTGTCCGGTAGATTGCATTGATTTGGTCGAAGATACGCAAGTATTACCAAATGAGCAACAGCGTATCGCTGAACAAAATGATTTAAGACAACGTTATTACGCTCACATTCAGCGCGAAGAAAAACGTCGTACTCACCGTAAAGGACCTGTAGTACGCGCTGAAATTGATACCCAACTGTTTGCCCAGTTCTCTCAGGCACTTGATGAAGTACCTTCAATTCAGCTCATCGAGAAACCCAAAGAAGTTGTGTCAACTGATGCAAAAACTACAATTGAGTTAGCGAAAATTCGTACGCAAATTAAAAAGTTGGAAAAACAGCTCAGTGTACGTGAAGATACTAAAAAACGTCTTCAACTTGAAGAACTTCAACAGCAACTCATGCAATTACAGGAGGTCTGAATGGCCGTCAAGAATATGACGAAAAAGCAGATTCAAATTTTCTTTGAACGCCTTCGCGAACAACGACCTTCACCTCAAACCGAGTTAAAATATTCATCTCCATTTGAGCTACTTATTGCAGTTATGTTGTCAGCTCAAGCGACCGATGTAAGTGTTAATAAAGCAACTGATAAACTCTACCCTATGGCGAATACAGCCGAGAAAATCTATAACTTGGGCGTAGATGGGTTAAAGGAATATATCAAGACAATTGGTCTCTATAACGCAAAAGCCGAAAATGTCATTAAGACCTGTAAGATTTTAATGGAACAATTTAACGGCGAAGTTCCAAGCAACAGAAAAGATTTAGAAGCTTTACCGGGTGTCGGGCGTAAAACAGCTAACGTGGTTTTAAATACGGCTTTCGGACAACCAACTATGGCTGTCGATACCCATATTTTCCGAGTAGGAAATCGAACTGGCTTAGCCGTAGGTAAAAATGTACTTGAAGTTGAGCACCGCTTAATTAAAGTCATTCCTAAAGAATTTATTTTAGATTCACATCACTGGCTCATATTACACGGTCGTTATTGTTGTATCGCCCGTAAACCTAAATGTGCAGAATGTGTTGTTGCAGATGTCTGTAACTGGCCTGATCGCTTTGAATTTGGCGCACAAAAGCAAATTGCCATTAAAAATATTGAAGCTTAAAAATATGGTTGGGTATAGGGATCATACCCAATCAAACTTACTTTAGACGTTTTTTTTCATTACGCTCTTCTTTTGCTTGTTTTTGAACCTGTCTTAGCATTTTGTAGCTTTGAAAAGCCAAAAATATTACTAGTGCCAGACTCAGCAATACCACCAAAATCAATATGATTTTCATATTGTTCTCCTGCACCTAATGAAAGAAATGAGCCCTCACAAAGAGGGCTCATTATCACAAACAATATTAAATTATTTGTCTAAGATGTTGAACAAATCTTTTTGTACATCTTCAATTGTACGCAAGCCATCAAGCTTGTCATAAGTTGGAGCATTTTCACCAGAAGCAGCACGGCCTTGGTAGAAACCAACCAATTGCTCTGTTTCAGTGTGATAAGACGCTAAACGCTTACGGATTGTTTCTTCTTGGTCATCTGGACGTTGAACAAGATCTTCACCAGTTTCATCATCTTTACCTTCCACTTTAGGTGGATTGTATACAGTGTGATAAACACGGCCAGAAGCTGGATGCTGACGACGACCAGAAAGACGTTTTACGATTTCTTCATCAGGAACATCAATTTCAATCACGTGATCGATGCTAATCCCTTCTTTTTCCAAAGCTTCAGCTTGTGGAATAGTACGTGGGAAACCATCGAAAATGCAGCCATTTGCACAGTCAGGTTGAGCAATACGTTCTTTTACTAAACCGATAATAAGTTCATCTGAAACCAAACCACCAGATTCCATTACACTTTTAGCTTTTAGACCTAATTCAGTACCTTCACGAATCGCAGCACGGAGCATATCACCGGTTGAAATTTGTGGGACATTGTAGCGCTTACAGATCAACTGAGCCTGAGTCCCTTTGCCTGCTCCAGGTGGTCCGAGTAAAATAATGCGCATAAAAAACATCCTCATTTAAAACAATGAATATGAAGTCCGGCAGAAAAAGTCTCGTTAATCTTCAATAGATTCTGCCTGACATCGAATTATAAGAAAGCCACAAACAAATGTATTGTACCAGCAATAAATCCGGTTACCCCACCTAGTACAATAAGAATCCACTCATCCTCCTGAAATGCAGGACGTAATAAATTCTGAAATTCTTTTGGTGTTAGTTCACGAATACGCTCTTTAAACATTTGAAAAATCTTCTGTGCCCGGCTTGCGTTCAGTGCTGGGTCACATACGGGTCCCATCGTAATTTCAATTGAACGATCAATCAAGTCCGTCTTTAATCTTGCGTACTCTCTTGGCCCTAAAGAAAGCTGTAAAGAGGTGCGAACTAACGGGGTTTCCATGATTTCGTTAATATGACGCTTAACAATGCGGCGCGTTTTATCTTTACGCGGCCCGTACATCATTTCGGTCATAATCGATTTTAACGTGATCAAATCTTCTGTGACTACGCTCGAAAACACATCAGAGACTTCCTCTTGACGCTTCATAAAAGCGCCTTGGACATTATAGGTCCCAATTCGAAGAACTGGTACAATCCATGGAAACTTACGATCTTTTGTTAATCTAAAAATCTGTGGATAACGAATATAATGCGGCTCAATTGGGTTAAATACCATCCAGATTGCGATCCAGTTAGTTAAAAAGCCCCAAATTGCAGCCCAAAATGGTACTGTCCAGTGCCATGGTACTACAAACCAAACCACCATTTGGAAAATACCAAAGAACATCCCAATCAGTGCACTAATATGCCAAATAAAGTTAATTTCTTTTTGACCCACCTTTAAGAACATACGTACCATTAAACGGCGATCACCTTCCATCTGGCTCACGACCATTTCACGCATGTTAACCAGTGACTCTACATTCATGGTCAGCTCAGTCACTAATTCTTTTAGCACACCCGGCAATTGCTTATGTGCTTGAGCATAAATACGGCGTTTAATTGAATAAGGTAGATTTTCCCAAAGCACAGCATTACGATCGATCATTACTTCATCAATAAGATGTTCAAGTTCAAAACCGACTTGTTCACCAATAATACGGGCCATATCTTCAGGATCCATTGCTTCTAAAAATTCACGCAATGAGCCTAATTTAGATAAAGTGTTATCGGTAATAATTCCAGAGATACGTCCTGCTTTACGTGGCACGATACCTTGCCAACCTACTGGCAATGGACCTAAATGGAATCCCCAAAATTTAATTGGGTAAAATACCATTTTTAAAGCCATCCACACATGTGCCCATGTGACAAAAGCCGTTACGGGAATAATACTCAAAACGGCCCAAAAATCAGGTCTGTGTAAAAAGGTCTGCCACAATCCACTGACGTACTCTAACATGTAAGACTCTCGTATTTATTTGTGCTCTGCTTATGGCGAGTTAACGATAAACTGCTTTGTTTTATAAACCAAAACTTAGAGAATAAGAAAATTGAATTTGTGGTTTAGTATCTGCAGCAACATTTCCGTTCTGGTCAGTTAATTTTTCAGCTGCACCGATACCCACACTAAAAGTGCTAATTCTTTCTGAATTTAACCACACATAGGCCAAATCAACACCCGCACCTAAACGGGATTTAAAATCACCATCGACCTCTTTACTATCAAGATGACCAGCATAGAAACCGATATAGTAACCATTTTTGTCTGTGCCAGTAAGATAATAAGGGTATCGGAAGCCAACTTGACCACCAGCGGTTTTGTCACCATTCAAAAATGCGCCGGCTTTGGCATAGGCAATACCATATGGATTTACCCACTCACCGTTAAGATGTAATAATTTTTGAGTAACTCCGGCACCCACATTCCAAGTAGATGCATTATGTCCTGCTAATTTTGCTTCTGGAAGAAACGAGTAGTCTTGAGCATGGGCCCAACTACTTACTGTCAAAACTGCAAGTAAGGGATAAATTTTTCTCATTATTTTCTCCATTTTCCCTAATCGTATGGTGAGAACAACCCTATTCTATTGAATGAGAGACTTTAACAGAATTATTTTGCTTCTTATATACAAGTATCTACAATTTTGTTGTCTACAAAGTCAAAAAGTATCTTATTAAAATGCAATGAAACTTTGAAAATTATGCAATATTTTAAGTGCTCTTGCGTTAGAATAAGCAGCTATTTTTCTACCCTATGTCATTAAGTCGATCCTTATGAAACAGCACTTTCCTTTAAAAGATATCCAGCAAGAAAAGCGCATTTATCGAGGTCGTATCTTTTTTGCCGTAGGGATCGTGATCATCTGCTTATTAGTCTTAATTAGCCGATACGCTTATCTACAAATTTTTCACTACGACGAATTCTCGACTGCATCTGACAAAAACCGAATTCGCTTGCAGCCGCTTCCGCCTGCTCGTGGCTATATCTATGACAGAAACGGTGTATTACTAGCAGATAACTATCCTGTTTTTACAGCAACTTTAAGTAAAACAGATGTAGAAGATGTTGATAGTGTCATTGAGCAATTACAACCTATTTTAGATTTAACACAAGAAGATATTGACCGTTTTAAAAGCCGTATAAAAACTGCCCGTAAAACTGAACGCGTCGCGATTAAACTTAATCTAACTGAAGCTAATATTGCTAAATTTAGTGAAGCCAAATATAAGTTTCCAGGTGTAAGAATCGAGACACAAATGACTCGCTATTATCCACACGGTGAGTTATTTGCTCATGTGATTGGCTATGTCGGGCGTATCAACGATAAAGAATTAAAAAGTATTGATAAAGACTTATATGCTGGGACCAACCTAATTGGAAAAATTGGTGTTGAGAAAAGCTATGAAGACCTACTACATGGGACACCCGGTTACGAATCTGTTGAAGCAGATGCACATAGTAATGTATTGCGTCATTTAGGTCGTAAAGACCCTACTCGCGGTAATGACCTCTATTTATCTTTAGATTACGGTTTACAAGTTGTCGCTTCTCAGCAGCTCGCAGGTCGTCGTGGAGCTATTGTCGCTATTGATCCTCGTACAGGTGAAATTCTAGCTTTAGTGTCTAGCCCAAGTTTTAACCCTAATTTGTTTGTGACAGGCATTAGTCATACTGACTACAGTTCACTACGTGACAATTTAGACCAACCTCTTTATAACCGTGCTGTGCAGGGTGTATATCCCCCTGGTTCTACCATTAAACCAATGGAAGCAATGGGTGGCCTACACTACGG
Source organism: Acinetobacter sp. AOR43_HL (assembly GCF_027854635.1). Taxonomy (NCBI): domain Bacteria; kingdom Pseudomonadati; phylum Pseudomonadota; class Gammaproteobacteria; order Moraxellales; family Moraxellaceae; genus Acinetobacter; species Acinetobacter sp. AOR43_HL. The sequence goes on along the minus strand of NZ_JAKTHX010000008.1, from coordinate 146,748 downwards.
TATTGTAGACTGGTCAACGGCAATTTCTGACCCTGGTTATTTCCATCTACCAGGTGATTCACATAAGTTCCGTGACTGGAAAAAATCTGGTCATGGCATCGTGAACATGCATAAAGCCATCATTATGTCATGTGATACCTATTTTTATATTCTTGCCCATCAAATGGGTATTGATCAAATGAACCAATGGATGCGCCAATTTGGATTTGGTCAAAAAACAGGTGTCGATTTACCAAGTGAAAGTGAAGGCCTTTATCCAAGTCCTGAATGGAAAATGCGTACGCGTAAAGCGAAATGGATGAAGGGTGAAACTATTTCTGTCAGTATTGGTCAAGGCGCGTTTACAGCCACTCCATTACAGCTTGCGATGGCAACAGCAATTACGGCAAATCATGGTTCTCATGTAACGCCTCATGTTTTACGCGCAACGCATGGTGCAAAACCATTTACAGTACGTAATGCGCCTGATGGCAAAATCAAATTCAACGGCACGGATGAAGACTGGATTCAAATGCGTGATGCCATGATTGATGTAATTCAATCAGGTACTGGCCGCGGTATTCGCACTCCCCTCTACCAAATTGCAGGGAAAACAGGTACAGCACAGGTTAAGAGTATTGCACAGGGTAAACGCTATAACGAAGCAGCCTTGAGTGAACGTCAACTTGACCATGGTTTATTCGTTGGATTTGCCCCTGCTGAAAAACCTGAAATTGCGATTGCAGTCATTTGGGAAAATGGTCGTCATGGTGGTTCAGCTGCTCAACTTGCAAGACCTGTCTTTGATTACTGGCTATTAACTCGTAAGAAAAACCCGATTCGTCCAGCAAATCACCAAGTCAATGGCGGGTTAATGACAGCAGGTATTAAACCAGGTGAACTTCCAAGCGGCGGTGAAAGTTCTGGTCCAGCATCGGCTACAGCTACCACCAACAAACCAGCAGCCTCAACACCGCAAGCTGCTCCTGCTCGTCCTGCTACCAATGAGGCCGATGAATAATGAAAAATCAATTACGTATAATTGGCGGCGAATGGAAAAGACGAGTACTGACTTTCGCTAGCATTGATGGCTTACGCCCAACCCCAGATAGAGTACGCGAAACTCTATTTAACTGGCTCATGTGGGATATTCAAAATGCTCAAGTTCTCGACATCTGTACAGGCTCTGGTGCATTAGGTTTTGAGGCTCTGTCACGTGGTGCTGCATCTGTTTATATGATTGAGCCTGACAAAACTCAGGCACGATTTTTAAAAGATAATATTGAACTATTAAAAGCCCAAAATTGTCACCTAATTAATGCCACTGCTCAACAAGCTCTACCCCGCTTAAAAGAACAGTTCGATGTGGTTTTTTTAGATCCACCTTATAGCCTTGATTTATGGCATGAACTATCGAACTTGGCCGAGCCTCATATTAAAAAAAATGGATACATTTATGTTGAAGCTGACCGAGATTTATCTCAGCTTCACCTTCCAGCAACATGGCAAAAAGTTAAAACCACTAAAGCGGGTACAGTCCACGCGGGGCTTTACCAGAAAGTAAACGAATAAAAAAGGTAGCTTAAAGCTACCTTTTTCTTTGCAAAGTTTTAGTTAGCTTAAGCCAATCACTGCAACAACTGCTGCACAGGCGCCAACAATTTTTTTGCCATATGGCACATATCGGGTAAGCACAGCACCCAACACCAATCCACCCAAATAGATGAGCGCCATACCAGCAACCATACCAGTTACTAATGCAACAATATGCCCCGCATGTGCTAACTCAACACCATGAGCCATGCCATGGAAGCTTGCAAGTAATGCCGCGGCAATTGGTAAAACTTTATTTGACTTTGTCCATAGAGCAATTGCTGTAATAACTAAAGAAGCAACAATGCCGTATTCAGCTATATTAACTGGTACCAAACCTTGAGCACCTATTAAAAAGCCTACAATTAAGGTAGTACTTAAGGCAATGACTCCAGCAATTTTCCACTGTTTAGCAGCTGACCACAACAAGACACCAAAACCCAAAGCCATGACTAAATGATCTAGACCGGTAAACGGATGAATAAAGCCTGCCATAAAACCAGAATGTGCATGGTCATGTCCCGGATGGGCCATTGCAAGTGCTGGCAATAATGAAAGGAGCGCTACATTCCATTTTTTCATGAAGTCCATAATCTCTCCTTAAGCTTTAAACAGCCCTTGTTTCTCAATAAATTGGATAATTTCTTCAAGCCCATCTTGTGTTTTCATGTTTGAAAATAAGAATGGCTTTTCTCCGCGCATGCGTTTCGCATCTTGGTCCATGACATCAAGATTTGCACCTACCATTGGCGCAAGATCAGTTTTATTAATAATGAGTAAATCTGACTTAGTAATGCCTGGTCCACCTTTACGAGGAATCTTTTCACCGCCTGCCACATCAATCACATATAGAGTTAAATCAGAAAGTTCAGGGCTAAATGTTGCAGCTAAATTATCACCACCACTTTCGATAATAATGAGTTCTAAGCCTTCGAATTTTTCACACAAATCATCAATTGCAGCCAAGTTAATTGAAGCATCTTCACGAATTGCGGTATGAGGGCAACCACCAGTTTCTACCCCCACAATACGATCTGGTGACATCGCCTCATTACGGGTTAAGAAGTTTGAATCTTCTTTGGTGTAAATATCATTTGTCACCACAGCCATATTGTATTTATTACGCAAGGCTAAACATAAATTAAGTGTAAGTGCTGTTTTACCCGAACCCACTGGTCCGCCAATTCCAACTCGTAATGGACTACGCTCTGTCATGATTTTTATCCTTTTTCCTAAACTTAAGATCTGAATAACCGTGAATATTGTGTTTCGTGTTTCATGCTCAGCATGGCATAACGAGGTAAAGCGCTGCTCAATTGCTCGTCATTAAGCTTCAAAGCTTTCTCTACCGCTTGTGGTACTAAACCATGTAAGTGCCATAAAATTCTTTGTCCTGCCATTTGGCCCAATGGAACGGTTTTTACGGCTGCTAAAACCTGATTTTCCAAAACGGTAAAGGTATATGCCGTAAGCACATCCTCTTCTTTAAGTTCTAAACGACCACAGAGCTGCGCATAGACAGGCACAAAACCAAACTGCTTTTTAACCTCAACCGTTTTTTTTAAAACATCTTTAATCCATGCATTTAAAGAAAATGCGAGTTGTTGAGATTCAGCAAGTAGCTCTTTACTTTCTCGGCTTGCCTTATACAAATTTGCCCATACCAGAAACTGTTCTGAGTCATCATGATATTGCATGAGACGCTTTAATACGGGTAACTCAAACCTCACCAACAACATCTCAAGCACTTCTTCAAAATAAGCAATTGCCGAGGTTTCGTCATGTATTAGGCCAATATCAATTGCCGTTTCCACACCTTGCGAATAACAATACGCCCCAACTGGCAATGCCGTAGAAGACAGTGTCAGTAATTGCAGTAATTGCGCGGCACTATGAATGGACATGATGTAAAGCTTTGATTGGGCTTAAACGATGGTCATGGCTATGCTGTGCATAGGCACCGCTTTCAGGTTCAAACGGATGATCGGTTTCAGTCACCGTAAGTCCTAAACCTTCTACCATTTCTGCAAGCACATGATCAGGCTCAAAATACAAAGCTGTAGGGGTCAACATTAACGGTACATGTCTATTACCTAAGTGATAGGCAGCTTTAAGCAAATCAAAATCAGTTTGAGCAGTGACTTGCATTAATCGCTCAGGTTTCGCGTCAACACGTAATACATCACCCTCTTGAGTTGCAATATATGAACCACTACGCAAAATACCAGTACGCGGTAAATCAGCACCAATATCGATGCCACTCGCTAAAGCTGCTCGAAAGCGGGATTTTTGGCGGGTATCAAAAGTCAGTTCAACCGTTTCAAATGCCTGATCAGGAGAAATATCTTCAAGTCGTTGGGTATAGATTTTCATTTAGCTTTTCTCTCCTTATTTATTTCTTTCATATCTAGAGTAATGAGACATATCATCTCTATAAAATTCATCAAAATAAGAAATAACGCTGTGCCATGGGTAATACGTCTGCAGGTTCACACGTTAATAATTCACCATCAGCCCGCACCTCATAAGTTTCAGGATGAACATGCATGACTGGACAATATGTGTTGTGCTTCATATCGGCCTTGGTAATTGAACGAGTGTTTTTACATGGACTAATTAACTTTTTAAGATTTAGCTTCTCAGCAACTTTTTCTTCAATTGCTGCTTGAGATAAAAAGGTAATACAAGTGTTATGCACCCCTCGCGGATAAGCCCCAAACATTGGGCGATAATGCACGGGTTGAGGTGTCGGAATTGAAGCATTAATGTCACCCATCGGTGCCGCTGCAATCATGCCACCTTTAATAATCATGGAAGGTTTCACACCGAAAAAAGCAGGCTTCCATAACACTAAATCAGCAAGTTTTCCAACTTCAACCGAACCAATTTCATGGCTTAGACCATGGGTAATTGCTGGGTTAATTGTATATTTAGCAATGTAGCGTTTAACGCGATTGTTATCATGAAACTCATTGTCACCCTCTAAAGGGCCACGTTGAATTTTCATTTTATGGGCAGTTTGCCAAGTACGTATAATTACTTCACCCACACGACCCATCGCCTGAGAATCCGATGACATCATGGCAATTGCACCTAAGTCTTGCAAAATATCTTCAGCGGCAATGGTTTCACGGCGAATACGACTTTCAGCAAATGCAATATCCTCAGCAATTGCTGGGTCTAAATGGTGGCAAACCATGAGCATGTCTAAATGCTCATCAATGGTATTAATCGTATAAGGACGTGTTGGATTAGTTGAGGACGGCAAGACATTACTTTGTCCAATTGCCTTTAAAATGTCAGGTGCATGCCCACCACCCGCACCTTCGGTATGGTACGTATGAATCGTACGATCTTTAAAAGCTGCTAGTGTTTCTTCTAAAAAACCACCTTCATTTAAAGTGTCTGTATGAATAGCAACCTGCACATCAAACTCATCCGCCACACTCAAACAGTTATCAATGGCTGCCGGTGTTGAGCCCCAATCTTCATGCAGCTTTAAGCCAATTACCCCAGCTTTAATTTGCTCTCGAATTGGATCTGGTAAACTCAAATTACCTTTGCCCAATAGGCCAATGTTCATAGGTAAATCATCAATCGCCTGCAACATGGTAGCAATATGCCAAGGCCCCGGAGTCACTGTGGTTGCCGAAGTTCCTGCTGCTGGTCCTGTACCGCCACCCACCATTGTTGTTGTACCAGACATAAGCGCGGTTTCAACTTGTTGAGGACAAATCCAGTGAATGTGGGTATCAATACCACCTGCAGTTAAAATTTGCCCTTCACCCGCAATCACTTCTGTTGCAGCTCCTAAAGGAATGGTAATGTCAGGTTGAATATCAGGATTTCCTGCTTTCCCTATTTTCCAGATTCGACCATTTTTTAAACCAACATCCGCCTTTACAATTCCCCACCAATCCACAATTAAAGCATTGGTAATCACTGTGTCAGCAACTTCATCAGCTAAAAGTTGAGATTGCCCCATTCCATCACGAATGACTTTGCCACCGCCAAACTTAACTTCTTCACCATAGGTCGTTAAGTCTTGCTCAACCTCAATAAAAAGCTCTGTATCAGCCAAGCGAATACGATCACCAACCGTTGGACCAAACATCTCAGCATATGCACGACGTGACATTTTCATAACTTATTACTCATCTCTTTCATTATCGTTGTTATGTTTAATCCAACTTGCCCATGACTCGGCCTGCAAAACCATATACTTCTCGCTTACCCGCTAAAGCAACAAGCTCCACTTCCCGACTTTGTCCCGGTTCAAAACGAATTGCTGTACCAGCTGCAATATTCAGTCGAAAACCCTTCGCCATTTCGCGATCAAACTGTAATGCATCATTTGCTTCATAAAAATGAAAATGAGAACCCACCTGAATAGGTCGATCGCCAATATTAGCAACTACAATTTTTAAAGTTTGTCGCCCAATATTCAGCTCAATGTCTGCATCTGGAGTAATGATTTCACCAGGGATCATAAACGCTCCTTTTATACGATTGGCTGATGAACAGTGACTAACTTCGAGCCATCAGGAAAAGTTGCTTCGACCTGAACCTCAGCAATCATTTCTGGCACACCATCCATCACATCTTCGCGCTTTAATAAAGTTGTTCCGTAATGCATCAAGTCACTCACCGTCATACCGTCACGCGCTCCTTCAAGCAAAGCAGCAGAAATAAAAGCGATAGCTTCCGGATAATTTAGTTTCAAACCGCGAGCTTTACGACGCTCAGCGACTAGCCCTGCGGTAAAAATAAGTAATTTATCTTTTTCTGTTGGATTGAGTTCCATATCTCTTTCCTAAATAGCATCTAATTTCTTTAAGCAAAATACGTGCTCAAAAGCAGCATACTTGTTTTAATCGTTTTTTAAATACGCAATTTAACGTAACTTAGGTTCTCCAGATTCTTGGGAATTCTTCATCCAAATCAAACCAATAACGTCTTAATCTTGCTCTTATTGCCGCAAAAGTATCATGGCAATGTCGGACATCATTTCCCAAGAAACGCGCACAAACTACATCATCTAATAATGTTAAAGTTACAGGTGCTTGCATACGCATCATCAATTCGCGAATGAGTTCGAGCTGTTGTTCTAAATAAAATGATGACCGATATTTCTCAGGTGCTACGGCCCAAAAACTTCCCATTACTACTTGATTATTCATACCTAAACACGAACTCAGCCAACGGTCTTCACCCTCAAAAAACAATGTATCTGCAACCAATAATTTTTGTTCTCGCCACAACTTAAACTGGTTGTGATAACTTCCCTGCACAAAACGTTCAGCGCGTGCCTGCCGCCCGAGTACCAACATATCCCAGCCAATAAAACTGGCAGCAAGATCAAGATGAATATGAGTTTCTGAGTGTGCTAGAGCTCCATCAAACAGCATCGTTTCTTGTGGAACCCACTCCAAAATAGACCGATCTCGCACATGAAGATGAATATGCTGAAAGGCCTGTTTCTCATTAGTTTTGTACCACTTTCCAGCACCAGGAGTCGTTACAACCGCATGAGCTTGATCTTTGGTTTCAATTTGAAAAGTAAGATGATCTCCTCCTGCGATTCCTGCTGGAGGATGTACAATAATCGCATGACATACGCCTGTTTTTTCAGGCCAGAGCATTTTTTGCACCCTTACAGGGCCATGGTGCTTTCTATGACTCATTATGGTGCGCGAATTTTCAAAACAAAATCTGAGCTCTAATCGCGCATACCAAAATGGTGCTAAAGAGTTTTTTGAAAACGTTTGTACCTGATTCATTCTGGTTCATATGTTCAAAATAAGTGCTTAAAGTTATAAGCAAAATACGCACCAAATATAAAAATAAGCAAAATGATAAAATTAGATACAATTTTTTGATTTTAATGAGTTAAAAAACAATCAATGTCTAACATAAAACCACAGTAACTCATGGAATTATTTATACAATAGCGCCCACCGTTGCTTCCATACTTGCTCTCCATGAAACTTTTTTTCGTGTTAACGCCACTTGTCTTTTTAACTGGGTGTATTTTTGGCCAATCTAGTGAGGTCAAACGTGCAGAAAAAATTCTCCATAATTTTGAATGTAAAAATGTTGAGACAAGTCAGATTGCAACAAGCTCAATCAATTCTTACTACCAGCAGTCTTTAGCGGTAAGCAAAGAAAAGGCGACTTCATATGTAGAGAGCTATAAAAATGGTGAAGAGTTATTTGACATGCCGCTCGATGAAGTTTTAAAGCAACAATATCAACTTTATAAATCAGCTTGTGATTCTTTAGGTGGGGTTTCTTCTCAACCTTAATATATAAAGGTATTCGCTAATTTTTTAGTGGATACCTTTTTTTTAATTTTATATCTTTCTTTTTTGATTAATTTTTACTCACTTTACCTTTTGTTAAAATTAAATTACATACTTAAACTTTTATTAGGCTCTTATATTTCATAGCCTGTTTACTTGTTTTTTATTTATTTTCCGAGGTTTAGAGCATCATGAAAAAAACATTATTATCAGTAGCACTCTTAAGTATCCTTCTTGCCGCTTGTAGCAAAAATGAAAATAAAGCCGACACGACAACTCAAGCATCTGCTCCAGCGCAAACTACTGAAGCGAATAATAATGCTGTAGATAGCGCACACACAGCTGAAAACTCACTCGATTGGGACGGCACATATAAAGGCACTCTCCCATGCGCAGACTGTGAAGGTATTAAAACTGAATTAGAACTTAAAGATGATAAAACCTACGAGCTAACCGAAACTTATCTTGGTAAAGGTGACACCAACCCATTTGAAACCCATGGTACCTTTACTTTCGACAAAGATAATACTTCAGTTATTACGTTAGATGATAAAGGCCAAAACCGTAAATTCTTTATTGGTGAAAATACTGCAACTGCTTTAGATATGGAAGGTAAAAAAGTTGAAGGCTCTTTAGCTGAACACTATGTTTTGAAAAAATAATTTTTAATAATTAAAAAACCCGCTCATTTGAGCGGGTTTTTTTATGAATCAATTTTTAGTGAGCTGCGAATTGGTTCATTGTGTTTTTAGCATCGTCATGTGCTTTAAGAGCGTTGTCACCAGAGAAGATTTCTTTGTGATCATCACCGATGTCAGAACCCGCCATTGCTTGGTGTTTAACACAAGCGATACCACCGCGGATTTCTTTACGTTGTACGCCAGCAACATAAGCCAACATACCTTCAGAACCGAAGTAACCTTGTGCAAGCTCATGAGTAGAAAGAGCAGCAGTGTGGTAAGTCGGAAGTGTGATCAAGTGATGGAACACACCCGCTTCACGAGAAGCATCTGCTTGGAAAGTACGGATCTTGTCATCAGCATCAGCAGCTAATTCAGTGTTGTCATATTCAGCACTCATTAATTTAGCGCGGTCATATGCAGAAACGTCTTTACCTTCAGCAACCCAACGGTCGTAAGCTTGTTGACGGAAGTTTAAAGTCCAGTTGAATGATGGGCTGTTGTTATAAACAAGCTTAGCGTTTGGAACAACTTCTTTAACACGGTTAACCATGTGTGCGATTTCTTCTACGTTTGGAGTCGCAGTTTCGATCCAAAGAAGATCAGCACCATTTTGTAAGCTAGACACACAGTCAAGTACAACACGGTCAATTTGAGTGTCAGCACGGAACTGGTATAAGCCAGAAGGTAAACGCTTAGGACGGTGTAATTTACCATCACGCTTGATTAAGATTTCATCTTCTTGAGCATCAGCAATATCAATTTCTTGAGTATCTAAGTAGCTGATGTATTGAGAAGCGATGTCACCTGGCTCTTTAACCACTGGGATTTTTTGAGTCAAGTCAGCGCCTTCAGAATCAGTACGCGCAACAATGATACCTTCTTCAAGACCCATTTCTAAGAATGCATAACGTAATGCATGGATCTTAGCGATGAAGTCTTCGTGTGGAACAGTTACTTTACCAGCTTGGTGACCACATTGTTTAGCATCAGATACTTGGTTTTCGATTTGAAGCGCACAAGCACCAGCTTCGATCATTTTCTTAGCAAGTAAGTAAGTTGCTTCTTCGTTACCGAAACCAGCATCGATGTCTGCAATAATTGGCACAACGTGAGTTTCAAAGTTGTCGATTTGAGCTGTGATTTCAGCTGCTTTAGCAGTATCACCAGCTTCTTGTGCTTTTTTAAGCGCACGGAATAAATCGTTTAATTCTTTTGCGTCAGCTTGACGTAAGAAAGTATAGATTTCTTCGATCAATGCAGGAACAGAAGTTTTTTCGTGCATAGACTGGTCAGGAAGTGGACCAAATTCAGAACGAAGAGCAGCAACCATCCAACCAGAAAGGTAGATATAACGTTTGCTTGTAGTACCGAAATATTTTTTGTTCGCAATCATTTTTTGTTGTGCGATGAAACCATGCCAGCAACCTAATGATTGAGTATATTTGCTTGAGTCAGCATCGTATTCAGCCATATCACGACGCATAATCGCAGCTGTATACTTAGCAATATCTAAACCAGTTTTGAAACGGTTTTGAAGTTGCATACGAGCAGCATCTTCTGGGCTAATGTCTGCCCAAGTATTGCCGAATTTTGCTTTTAATTGACGTACTGCATCAATCGCTGTTTGATATGTAGTCATGATATTGTCCTGTATTCATTTTAGGATTTCATCGATTGAAGCCTAGAGTCACGTTACTTAAATTTCTTATGACACCAGCTGCTTCCTCATGAACACAGCTTAGACTTAGCCAATCAATTAATCCAATATCCTTTGTTAATCTTCAGTATTTATTTAAAAAATATACCAATAAATCGATATTATAGATAAAACCAAAAACTTTAACACTTTGTTTATAAAAATAAAATTATCCTAAAGGAGTATAGAGTTTTATTCTAAAAACTCACTAAGTCTTATTTTTATACAATTTTTGGAGATTTTCCACTCATTTTTAAATCTAAAAGTCAATTGTAAATTGGGCTATTTTTGCCAATGCAAAAAGTCAATTGGTATGCTAGAAATTAAGAAGTTATTCATAAATATATTCTATTTAGATTTCTTTCATTCAAAACTGAGCAAAGACAGTAAAAACGTGCCTTTGAAACGTCTTTCCACCCTACTTAATTCCTACAAAAAATGTCGCTTTTCTCATCATTTTTTCACACAATGATCATTAAATATGGCATAATTTGAAACAATTTCAGGGTTTTATTTTCGGTATTTTTTTTATGAATCTGGAGCGAGTAGATCTTAATCTATTAATATATCTTGATGTACTTCTTCGTGAAAAAAATGTTACGCGCGCAGCCGAACAGCTTGGGGTAACTCAGCCTGCAATGAGTAATATTTTACGTCGCTTACGTAATTTATTTAATGATCCGCTTCTTATCCGTTCTTCCGAAGGGATGACCCCAACAGAACGTGCACTTGAATTACAACCTCGTATTCGTGATGCCCTTTCTGATCTTTCCATGATTTTGGAACCCCGTACCGAATTCCGCCCTTATACAAGTAATCGCGTTTTCCGCATTATGACATCTGACTATGCCGAGGCAACTTTAGTCCCTCGTCTTGTCAAAGCTCTACGCTCTGAAGCTCCAAATGTTGTACTCGACTTTCTTACACCAAGTGATGTGTCTTATAGAGACATGGAACAAGGTAAAGTTGATCTTGCGATTAATAGATTTAATGAAATACCGCAAAGTTTCCACCAAGTGTTAGTTTGGCGTGATAGTTTCAGCTGTATTCTTAATGACAAACACCCTGCTGTAACCCATTTGAATCTCAAAAGTTATCTAGATGCACAGCATATCTGGGTTTCTAAAACAGGTATGGGTGTAGGCTTTGGTGTAAATCCAGATAAACAAGGCGGTTTAGGCTGGATCGATCAGGCATTAGAACGTATTGGTCAACGTCGTAAAATTTCTGTATTTACCCGCCACTACCAAATGCCAGCATTACTTGCTCAAAATGTTGACTTGATTGCCACCCTTCCAACTCGAATGGCACGCCTACAAACTCAAAATCCAAAACTGGTTATAAAGGATCCTCCTTTTTATATTCCAGAATTTGAACTTAAAATGGCTTGGTGCCCGTTATTACATCATCATCCAGCTCATCGCTGGTTGCGCCAACTTATTTTATTTGTTGCTCGTCAAATGATTGAAGAAGAAAATCGTGAATTTCTAACCAACAATTCACAATTTTCTCACTATTAAATAAATTTTAATTTAATTGTCGATTTTAGACATTATCTTCAAGCGCTGAGCAATCAATCTGATTACCTCAGCGCTTTTTTGTGTTAAAACATAGTCATAATAATGATGAACCTCGGGTGATTTGTGAGTCTCTTTCAAAATATCATTATCATCGTACTGCTCATCATCGCAGCAGGCTTTTTATCTTTAACTGAAATTGCATTGGCTGGCGCCAGAAAAGTAAAGTTAAAAATTTTAGCCGAAGCTGGCGAAGAACGTGCCCAACAAGTACTTGATCTACAAGAACAATCTGCCGATTTTTTTGCAGCTTCTCAAATTGGCCTAAATGCAGTTGCAATTTTAGGCGGTATTTTGGGTGAAGCTGCTTTTCGTCCTTTTTTCGTCACTTTAGTTGACCGCTTTTATGAAGGCCCTTGGACACAAACTATCGGTTTTGCCCTCTCCTTCACTTTAGTAACTTCTCTATTTATTTTATTTGCCGATCTCATGCCAAAACGCTTGGCAATGATTGCACCTGAAAAAATTGCAATTAGCGTTATTAACCCGATTCAAGTTTTTATTAAGGTATGTAAACCCTTAGCTTGGGGAATTAATGCTATTGCGAATTTGTTATTTCGCTTGTTTAAAGTCAATACAACACGCGAAGACAATATTACTTTTGATGATATCTCAGCGGTCATGGATGCAGGTGCTCAAGCCGGCGTACTTCAAAAACAAGAACACCACTTTATTGAGAATGTTTTTGAACTAGAAGAACGTACTGTACCTTCAAGCATGACGACACGCGAAAACGTCGTTTATTTCACCTTAAACGAACATGAAGATAGTATTCGTCAAAAATTAGCAGAATATCCTTACTCAAAATTTTTAGTGTGTAATGAAAATATTGATCAGGTCATTGGTTATGTTGATGCTAAAGATTTCTTAGTACGCATTTTAAATAATCAATCACCTACTCAATTAAATGAGTCTACCATTCGTACTGTACTCATGATTCCCGACACTCTCACACTCTCTGAACTACTTGACCGTTTTCGTTCTACAAAAGAGAAATTTGCTGTCGTTATCAATGAATATGCACTTGTTGTAGGAGTGATTACGTTAAGCGATATCATGATTACAGTTATGGGTGATTGGGTTACTCCTATTGAAGAAGAACAGCAAATCATTAAACGTGATAATAACTCATGGTTAATTGATGGCAGTACACCAATTGATGATCTAAGACATGCTCTTGAAATTGATGAAATGCCTGATGAAGAAAACTATGAGACGCTTGCAGGTTTCATGATGTACCGTTTACGCAAAATTCCACGTCCAGCAGATTTTGTGGAATTTGGTGGATATAAATTTGAAGTTGTCGATGTCGACCATTTTAAAATTGACCAACTTCTTGTAACTCGAATTTTAGAACAAACCGAAACACACTCATCAATTGATGAAAACTAATCGTTATTAATTTAAATGCCCCACAATTTAGCTGGGGTACTTTTTAAAACTAAATAACTTTTTTAAATATATGTAATAATTATTTTAGATTCATTTATTCAATTTGCTCTTTTAATCTAAAAGTATTATTATTTTATTTAACAACTCTATTAAAGCTTAAATACTGAAAATTAATAAAATAATCTATATCTCTTAACTGCCTATAAAGTGATTAAGCCCCATTTACATTGTAAACAAACTTATGTAACTTAGCTCAAAGTAAGCCCCCTAAATGCTTCTTCTTCTCATTTCACTCATCAAAATACATATAATTAAAAAAAATGCCATATAATTTTTATTTTTATAAAACCTTTATATTATTTTATAATAGTATTCATTTATTATAAAACCATTATAACCTTAATATATATGTTCAGTATTTCATCTAAATATACCCATCCAAACGAATATATATTAACCAAATAAACTAAATATATTATTTGTCTTTTTAATAAAAATTAATAAGAATAACCAAGGTCAGAGTTTTGAATAAACTTGTTCAGTAAAACTATAGGCAAAGGATTGATTGTATGCTGACATTACTTGGTGTTGGCATGATTTTGTGCTTCATGTACTTAATCATGTCCAAACGTTTAAGCCCTATTATTGCTTTAATTCTCATCCCGTTTATTTTTTCTCTCATTGCTTGGGGCCTAGGTCATTACTTTGAAAGTTTAAGTCACATTGAACTTAAAGGTCTCAGTGAGATGATGCTGGATGGCATCAAAAAATTAGCGCCAACTGGCGTAATGCTTTTATTCGCAATTTTGTATTTTGCCTTAATGATCGATGCAGGTCTTTTCGACCCACCGGTTAAATGGATTTTGAAAAAAGTTAAAGGCGATCCTTTAAAAATTACACTAGGAACTGTCTTTTTAACCACTCTCGTTTCTTTAGATGGTGATGGCTCAACCACCTATATGATTTGTGTGGCTGCAATGTTGCCACTTTATCAACGCCTAGGAATGAACACACTCATCATGACTGCACTTATGCTTTTATGTAGTGGTGTAATGAACCTAACGCCATGGGGTGGTCCTACTGCTCGTGCTGCAAGTGCCTTACAAGTTGATCCAAGCCATATTTTCGTACCAATGATCCTTCCAATGATCATAAGTATTGGTTGGTTATTCTTCTTGGCATATTTATATGGTCGTTATGAGCAAAAACGTTTAGGCGTGATTGAGCTTGAGAGTCATCATGGTGACAATATTACCGTGTCAAAAGACCCTGAAGCGACACGTCCACATTTACGCAAAGTAAATATGGTACTTACTATTATTCTTATGATTGCATTAATCAAAGGCATTTTGCCAATGTCAGTGCTATTCATGCTAGCGTTCTGTATTGCAATGCTGATTAATTATCCAGATGTTGATATGCAGAAAAAGCGTATCGCAATGCATGCAGATAGTATTTTAGCTGTTGTAGGTTTAATTTTCGCAGCAGGTATTTTCACAGGGATTTTATCTGGTACAGGTATGGTTGAGGCGATGTCTAAAGAATTCGTCGCAATGATTCCTCCAAGCATGGGCCCATATCTTGCACCGATTACCGCTTTAGTCAGTATGCCTTTAACATTCTTTATGTCAAATGATGCATTCTTCTATGGTGTACTACCAATTCTTGCTGAAGCGGCTTCTCATTACGGTATTAGCCCAGAAGCTATTGCTCGTGCATCAATTGTAGGCCAACCAGTACACTTATTATCGCCTCTTGTTCCATCAACTTACTTGTTATGCGGTCTTGCTAAAGTTGACTTTGCTGACCATCAAAAGTTCACATTTAAGTGGGCATTTATAACATGTATGGTTTTGATGGGTACTGCATTAGTGATTGGCGTTTTCCCACTCTTTAGCACACTTTAATTATTCTTCTATAAAAATAAAAGCCCCAAACGGGGCTTTTATTTTTATTTATTTATATACTCAATCATGGCATCTAAGAACGCATGAAAGTGCAAGCTAATATCTTCTTCTAAAATTTTATAGGCATTATCAAATTGCACCATTGGCCAACCTTCTTTCCAAAATGGAAAGATGTCATGTAAGTCATGAGTAACTATTGCGTCTTCTCGAACAATTGCTTGTGAAATTTGTGCCAAAACTTGCGCTGTTTCTGCACCATCAATAGCTAAATAATCAATACCACGCGCTTTTAAAATACGAATTCGATCTTTTTTATAGCGAATTTTTTTAGCTTGAGCTGCATTTAAACCTAGTGCAAGAGTAACTGCCTCTACAAACTTCTCTTCAAAATTTGTATTCAATGCAACTAAAGCCTGTTTATGTGCTTCTTGACGCCCAGCTTTCCCCCCGTTACGGATGATCTCATTTGCTTCCGTATCTAGCTTATCTTTTTTCATCGACTGTAAAATGTCTAAAATTTCGATATCGCTTAAAGATTCAGGAGATTGCTCAAACATAGGAGTCTCTATACATACAACTAAAGGCGTATTCTCTCATAAAAGCGCTACTAAAGCAGAGTAAAATTTTAAATAGCCTATTATCTTGACTATTTTTATAGTCCTAATTTCAGAGACTACCCTCATAAAATCAGTTAATTCTTGGTTATGATTTTTACTATTTGCTAAATTAATTTTACCCTGATAATATTATTTTACCCTGATAAAAATATGCGGCTAAAATGGATACTAAAATCACCTATACTGCTTTCACTGGAAGCACACTTATTGCGAGTGACTCCCTGATTGAACTTGCAAAAAAACTAAAAACTCTTCCTAAAACAACAGAAAATATTCTGATTTTTAATGATCAAACAGGTCAACAAATTGATCTTGATCTTTCTGGTTCGGAACAGGAAATTCAACAACGTTATGCTGAACCGGAAGAAATTAAAAAAGTTGGGCGACCTAAACTCGGAGTAATTTCTCGTGAAATCACTTTACAGAAAAAACATTGGGATTGGTTAGATCAACAAAGTGCGAGTGCATCAGCAGTAATTCGTAAGTTAATTGATAAAGAGTTAAATAACCCAAATTCTGAAGGTAATATTATGCTCGCTAAACAAGCCATCGACCGTTTTATGTCTGCCATGTTGGGCAATATGCCAAATTACGAAGAAGCAACACGTGCCTTATATCAAGGCGATCAAGATATATTTTTAAAAATGATTCAGAGCTATCCTAAAGATTTAAGAGAATATTTAACTTTAAAAACTCAAAGTATTTTCTAAACCCAATAAAAAAACCCGCTTACGCGGGTTTTTTCAAAATCAATTCAGTCTATTAAAGACGAACTAATTCCACAACTTTTTCAGCTGCCTCTTCAACGGTTTCAGCAGTAACTTCTGTATCTGTACCATCCACAGCCGTAGTAATAACTACAACACCTGTCTCACGCAATAAAGTAATTTGCTCAGCAGTTAAGTTGGCTTTTGCAATCGCAACTACACCTTGCTGAATCAGCAAGCTTTCTAAAACTTGAGCTTTCTCGATTAACTGTGCAGAAATCCCAATCACTGCTGGCTTTTGGCCCAAACGTGCAGCACGATCTTCAGCTGTTACAGGATTGCTATGTGCAGTCCATTCAACAGCAGCCTCAACCATACCTGCACCAACAGTTACGTTGCTTAAGCGGTCAATGAAGATGAATGAACCTGTATAACGAGAATCTTGATATTGATCAAACACAACTGGCGCGTCGAACTCAACTACAACATCTGCAATTGCATTTAACTCAAGCTCTTCCACATGAGTATGTTCAAGTGTATTCACATTCACACGGTAATGGATATTAGTGACTTTAGCAGGAACAGTCTGGGTACCAATCTTAACGTTGTATAACTTACCTTTCACGAGCGGATGTTCATTCATCCACACCACTGAAGCACGAACACTACGTGAAATTAACGGCTGCTCGCCAGCACGTACCAAAACGTTACCACGGCTAATATCAATTTCATCATTCAGGGTCAATGTAACCGCTTGACCTGCTACAGCCTGCTCAAGGTTTCCATCAAAAGTAACGATTTCTTTAACTGTTGAACGCTTACCTGATGGCAGTGCAACAATCTCATCACCAACATTGATTTCACCTAAAGCAACGGTACCCGCAAAACCACGAAAATCAAGGTTTGGACGATTTACATACTGAACAGGGAAACGGAATTCGTGTTTATTCGATTCACGACTAATTTCCACCGACTCAAGAATGCTCATTAAGGTTTGACCCTTGTACCACGGCGTATGAGCTGACGGATTCACAACATTATCGCCATTTAAGGCAGAGATTGGTACAAACTGAATATTGGCTGGACGACGATCACCTAATTGGCTTACGAAAGCATCATATTCAATCTGAATTTCAGTGAAACGTTCAGGTGAATATTCAACCAAGTCCATCTTATTGATTGCAACAACGATATTTTTAATACCAAGCAAACTTGCAATAAACGTATGGCGACGAGTTTGAGTTTGTACACCATAACGCGCATCAATCAAGATGATTGCCAAGTCCGCAGTTGACGCACCTGTTGCCATGTTGCGTGTATACTGCTCATGCCCTGGGGTATCTGCAATAATAAATTTACGCTTTTCTGTTGAGAAATAACGGTAAGCTACGTCAATGGTAATACCTTGTTCACGTTCCGCTTGCAAACCATCTACCAGTAATGCCAAATCTGGTGCATCACCCGTAGTTCCTACTTTTTTACTGTCACGTGTTACTGCTTGCAATTGATCTTCATAAATCAATTTTGAATCGTAAAGTAAACGCCCAATAAGCGTACTTTTACCATCATCTACGTTACCGCAAGTCAAAAAGCGTAGAAGGTCTTTTTGTTCATGTTGCTTTAAATAGGCCAAGATATCTTGGCTGATTAATTCTGATTGATGAGACATTGCTCAAACTCCACAAATTTAGAAATTGTCTTAGAAATAGCCTTCTTGCTTTTTCTTTTCCATTGAGCCCGCTTCATCATGGTCAATCATACGACCTTGACGCTCAGAACTCGTGGCTAAAAGCATCTCTTGGATAATTTCAGGTAACGTATCTGCTTCAGACTCAACTGCACCAGTTAACGGGTAACAGCCAAGTGTACGGAAACGTACAGACTTCATCTGTGGAACTTCACCCTCTTTTAGACGCATACGCTCATCATCAACCATGATTAACGTACCGCTACGCTCTACTACTGGACGAACAGCAGAGAAATAAAGAGGAACGATTTGAATATTTTCTAAATAGATATATTGCCAGATATCTAACTCAGTCCAGTTAGATAAAGGGAATACACGAATACTTTCACCTTTGTTCACTTTACCGTTGTAAAGATTCCAAAGTTCAGGGCGTTGGTTTTTCGGGTCCCAACGGTGTTTACTATCACGGAATGAATATACACGCTCTTTCGCACGTGATTTTTCTTCATCACGACGTGCACCACCAAAAGCAGCATCAAATTGATATTTATCCAAAGCCTGTTTTAAAGCTTGGGTTTTCATAATATCGGTATATTTTGAACTACCATGATCAAATGGGTTGATCCCAGCTTCACGGCCTTCTTTGTTTTGATGAACAATTAAGTCAAAACCATGAGTTTTTGCCATGTTATCGCGAAACGCGATCATGTCTTTAAACTTCCAACCCGTATCTACATGTAATAATGGGAATGGAAGCTTAGCTGGATAAAATGCTTTTAACGCAAGATGAAGCATAACAGCCGAGTCTTTACCAATTGAGTAAAGCATGACTGGGTTTTCGAATTCTGCAGCAACTTCACGGATAATATGAATGCTTTCAGCTTCAAGTTGCTTGAGATGTGTGAGTCTTGATTCAGTCATGAACACGTCCTTCTCTATCCATTTTGCCCATAAAATCTAGAAGTAGTATTAAACCACCACCTAGAAGACCATGTGGAGGAACGAGTGCCATAACAACTCCAATTTTTCGTGATAGATAATCCAACCACAAGCCTTTATATGGCTTATAGCATTAGTTATGCATTATAGTGATTTAAAACCGATTCCTTTTGCTTGTTTTTTCATATTGATATTCGATTTAATCATATACATGTAATATGCTGATTCACTTGCATAACTTGGTAATCCTAGCTTGTGTAGTCAACTTAAGCAAATCATGTTCTAGCCTTTAGTTTTCTTTAAAAGCCATAAAAAAAGAGAAGCATTAATCGCTTCTCCTTTCTAAAACATGAACTAATCTTAGAAACCAAACATTTTACGTTCTAGGGGAATTTCAATACCAATAGATGCACCTGCATCATTACCCTCAAGATCCGAATCACTTACCCATCCATTAATTTTTAATGGAAGATCAGGTTTGATGAAATGCGTCCACGTTAAATCAAGCGCTTTAATTTCATCATCTTTAGAGAATGCTTTATTGATTGCCAAGTTAGATTGGTTAACTTTGACCACCATAGCGCGACCACTTAAACGGTTCATAACATCAAAGCGGATATCCCCACCCACTGAGTACATTTGTCCATCACCACCCATCGCATGTCCTAAAGGGAAACCGTGTTGGTAATAACCATCTTTATAAATATAATGATTATAAGAGATACCTTTTACATCACCATTGGTGCGTGTATCAGCCCATTCTGCATAAAGTTGATATGGCATATCATTGTAGCTTGACGAATAATCAACCCCAGCTAAATACATCTTTTTAGATGGAAGTAACCCAGCCTCATCTTCACCCACGTATTGTCCATAAATACCAACAGGAGCATTTAAAAGAGATTGCAGATTTAAACGAGCATCAAATCCAGCAATTTGGTTAGACCTGTCTTCAGACGCATCATAAACATTATCATTACCTTTAATCGCATTCCATAAAGAATCCCAACTTTCAGAACGTCCCTCACCGCCCCATTGTAAAGTTCGGGAAGCACCTAGTTCTAAATAAGGTAATGGTCTTGCAGTTACACGTAAGCCTAATAACTTAGCATCTGGAATTGCTTTATAATCATCTAATTGACCAGCAAAAGCTTGGTATTGCCAAGGTCCAATCCAAGACAACCATTTTGTCTCAAAAGCATTTTGCACAGCACGTTGTGCAGTTACCCCATAAACTGGTCGACTCGCATCACCACGAATTAAGCTACCATCGTGTCCAGGTCCCCACCATGTTGGAATTTGACCTGCAACTACCCATTGATTCCAAAGTTTACCAGCGACATATGAACCTTCAACATTAACGTCTTGTCCATTATCAATTTGAGGATCTTTTTCTGCATTTACTCGGATTTTAGCATCCCAGTTTTCACCGCCAGCATTAAACTCTAATGAACCTTGATATTGAGCTTTTTGGCTATCACCGAATGCTTGAGGAATATTTTTGATATCAGTTTCAGCAAAAGCACCCACTTTAACTTTATTGTTATCTGCTTTTAATGCATTAAGAACTGAGTTAATAACTTTTTGTTGAGCTGGATGAGACACTTTTGCCTGAGAGAGCGCACGCTGAATTTCATCACCACTTAACGGCCAAGTAGAAGTGCTAATATTAATAACACCTTGTTGATTCAACCAATTTAAGTCTGTACGTAAGTCTTCATTATTTAGCACTAAACCTTGTGCAGAAATAGCGGATGAAGCAGTTGCCAATATTGCAATCGAAAGTGTTTTTCTTAGAAACATGCCAGCACAATTCTCAAAGTTATTTATGAGCAACACCTTAAATTTTTTATCACAACTTTGCAATTGTTAAACTGTGCAATTACATTTTTTAACGCTATCTTAAGGTTAGTATAATTAGGTAAATTTCTAGATATAAAAAGTAATAAAAAAGGCAGTATAAATACTGCCTTTTTGCATCTTAGAAGATTAACCTTCTTTACGGCGCATATGCGGGAATAAAATTACATCACGAATACTTGGTGCGTCAGCAAATAACATAACCAAACGGTCAATACCAATACCTTCACCTGCTGTTGGAGGTAAACCATATTCAAGTGCTTCAACAAACTCTGCATCGTAATGCATTGCTTCATCATCACCAGCGTCTTTTTCAGCAACTTGCGCTTGGAAACGCTCAGCTTGATCGATTGGGTCATTTAACTCGCTGAAACCATTTGCCAATTCACGACCGCCAATGAAAAACTCAAAACGATCTGTAACATGTGGATTGTCATCATTACGGCGAGCGAGTGGAGAAGTTTCAGCTGGGTAATCGGTAATAAATGTTGGCTGACGAAGTTTAGTTTCAACAGTTTCTTCAAATACGATCGTTTGAAGCTTACCTAAACCAAAACCAGGCTTAACCTCTTCTTTCAACTCTTCACGAATAAATTTTGCAAGAAATTCGCGATCACTTACATTTTCAGGTGTGAACTGTGGGTTATTCTCTAAAATTGCATCGAACATAGAGATTTTCTTGAATGGTCCTTTGAAGCTAAACACTTCACCTTGGTAAGGGACATCGGTTGTACCTAGAATATCCAAAGCCAACTTTTCAAGCATATTTTCAGTCAATGCCATTAAGTCTTTATAATCAGCATATGCCTGATAAAACTCGATCATCGTGAATTCAGGGTTGTGACGTGTTGACACCCCTTCATTACGGAAGTTACGGTTAATTTCGAACACACGCTCAAAACCACCAACAACCAAACGTTTTAAATAAAGCTCAGGTGCAATACGTAAGAATAAAGGCATATCCAAAGCATTGTGATGTGTTTCGAATGGACGCGCAGAAGCACCACCTGGAATCACATGCATCATTGGCGTTTCAACTTCCATGAAACGTTCGTTGTTTAAGAATGCTCGAATACCTGCAACAACTTTGGCACGGATTTCAAAAGTCTTACGTGTTTCTTCATTCACAATTAAGTCAAGGTAGCGTTTACGGTACTTAACTTCTGTGTCATTTAAGCCATGAAATTTATCTGGTAACGGACGAAGAGATTTTGTAAGAAGTTCAAAACCTTCAAGATGAACATATAAGTCACCTTTGCCTGAACGTCCGATATAACCTTCGGCAGCAATAATGTCACCCAGATCTAAACCTTTAATAGTTTCAAGAATATCTTTTGGTAAGCCTTTACGGTCAACATATAACTGAATACGACCTGTCATGTCTTGAATCACCATGAAAGAACCACGGTTTAACATGACACGGCCAGCCACTTTTACATAGACATGCTCAGCGCTTTCAATTTGTTCTTTCGACTGATCTTTAAATTGTTCTTGTAGATCAGCAGCGTAATGTTCACGCTTAAAAGTATTTGGCCAAGGACTCTTTCCAGTTTCCTTCGCAACATCTTGGATTTGCTTTAATTTGGCATGACGCTGTGCAATTAAATCGTTTTCGGAAATAGTTGGTTCAGAAGTCGATTGAGCGTTTTGTTGCGTCATCTCTGCCTCGATTAAGTAAAAATGAAGTGGCATAGCTTAACAGATTGCAGGAGTTTTTCGAATGATTTCAATCAAACAAAAATGAAAAAAGACAATTTATGGAAATGAGCAGTACTTTTTAAAGACAAAATGACTTAGACCAATCGCTAAGATCATTTTTTAAAGCATTTAGTAAAATATAAAAAAATCCAAATAACCTCGATATTCAAAGGCCCTATTTGCCTTGTATTTTATCAATGAGATTGTGTCGTAAATAATGAAAATTCTATTTTTACATGGCTTGGATTCTTCTCGTGAATCAACAAAGTTCCACGCCATTTCACATCCTGAAAAATTTTGTATTGACGTTGATTATCGTAACTTAAGTTATGCATCTGTTGAGTACTTTTATCATCAGGCTATTCAGACGATCAAACCTGATTTACTGGTTGGTCACAGCCTTGGAGGATATTGGGCCTTAAAAACTGCCGCTCAACATAAATTAGCTGTGATTGTGGCAAATCCAAGTCTTACCCCTAATTTTCGGGCAGACTACCCTCAGCTTTCCGAAGAAGAACTTACTCACTGTAATCCTAAAATGGCTTATTTAGAATTAGGAGATGAGCAACTTGATATGTATCAGGTTCAAGAAAAACTTGCGCCCTACATGAATATTGAAACCTTTGAAGGCGGACATCATCGTTTGGCCTATCCTTCTCGCCTCAATGATTTGATTATGAAAATTTATAAAAAATATTTGGCTTAAATTAATGCAGATTGCCTATTTTTCTTCTGCCAATTTCTTGATTACGTCAAATCCTTGAACGAAGCCACTTTTCAACATACCCATGTATTCAGGTAAGGTGGCTAATTCGACTTTTAAAGTAGTTACACTATCGTGTTGGCTTAAAAAATATTTTTCTAGAGAACCACTCCAGCCTTTAACTTCTTCACTTTCTAAATCCTCCTTACCATCCTTAATCATTCCTAAATGTTTAAAAATCAAGATTTCCGGCTTTTTCAATTCTTCGATTGTGGAAACCATGCCATTGCCTTCACCATCTAGGAAATAAGTTTTGCCACCGATTTGCCAGTCGGTACGCATAGAGGAATCTGGAGCAAAAAATTTTGTCCAAGCATTATATGTCTCGTTATTCCAAAGTAATTCCCATACTTTTTCTATAGGCGCCTCAATTTCTACTTCGTATACTAAATTTTCCATACTTAACTTCCCTGATTTATTCCGTTCTTATACTGCCGAATTTTAATTTTCACGTTTAATGATGACATCTGTTGAATCTTTATTTGTTGTTATTTAGCTTTCTTATTATATAAATGTTTTAAATGAGCAGATACTTTTTATCTCTCAATAATTTCACAAACAACATTAAGTTTAAAATTAACGTTAAGAATATATTAGTTATTATTAGTTTATGCTCAAGTTTTGCCTAAAAAACCACTTATTTGTCCTAACCTGCCATTCATCTTTGCTTACGAATGATTAAACTCCGTTATTTGCTTTACATTAAATGTAGAACTGCGTAAAAATTTGATATCCGATCAAAGGCACATTGGTTATTATTGACCGGATCGTGGTTACATTATTAATAGATGGAATAGTTTTACTGAAAGGCAGCTTTGAGCAAACTTATCAGTGCGGAGAGTCTCATGAAAAAATATCAATGTATCGTTTGTGGATGGATTTACGATGAAGCAGAAGGTTGGCCACAAGACGGCATTGCAGCTGGAACAAAATGGGAAGATATCCCTGATGACTGGACTTGCCCTGATTGCGGCGTTTCAAAAGCTGACTTCGAAATGATCGAAATCTAATGATTTAAAGCGAAAGGCCATGATTGACATGGTCTTTTTTACGAATATTACCCATTACCGTATTAAATAAACAATTCTAACTCTGGAGAGAAAAATGCATCCTATCGTCATTATCGGATCAGGCATGGCGGGTTATACCTTAGCACGTGAGTTTCGTAAACTTAGCCCAGAGCAAGAACTTGTGATGATTTGTGCGGATGATGCAGTGAATTATGCAAAACCAACATTATCAAATGCATTTGCAGGTAAAAAAGCACCTGAACAGATTGCTTTAGGTGATGCTGCTAATATGGGTACCCAACTCAATATGCGTATTGAGCCTTTCACTTTTGTAAAAGAAATTTTAGCTGAACGTCATGAGCTTGTACTTGAGAAAGATGGGGTAACTTCGAATCAGCCTTATTCAAAACTGATTTTAGCTGTGGGTGCTAACCCAATTCGTCTTGCAATTGCAGGCGATGGCAGCGATGACATTCATGTAGTGAACTCGCTAATTGATTACCGTGCTTTCCGTGAAAATCTAGCTCAACGTAAAGACAAACGTGTTGTTATTTTAGGTGCCGGTTTAATTGGTTGTGAATTCGCCAATGACTTACTTCACAGTGAATATGACATTACTGTCATTGATTTGGCACCTCAACCATTAGGTCGCTTATTGCCAGGACATATTGCTTCTGCATTCCAGCAAAATCTAGAAGAGGCTGGTGTTAAATTTGCATTAGGCACAACCGTTGAAAAAGTCAGCAAAATTAATAATGGCGAAGATTATGCGATTACACTCGCAAACGGCCAAACTTTGGTAGCAGACATTGTTCTTTCAGCGATTGGTTTACAGCCAAATATTTCACTTGCTAAAAGTGCAGATATTCAAACAAGCCGTGGAATTATTACCAATAGTTTACTTGAAACGAATCAAGCCGACATTTATGCAATTGGCGATTGCGCTGAAGTAAATGGCACGCTACTTCCGTATGTAATGCCAATTATGCAGCAAGCTCGTGCTCTTGCAAAAACCCTCAGCGGACAACAAACTGCCGTGCACTACCCTGCTATGCCAGTTGCAGTAAAAACTCCTGCTGCTCCACTTACAGTGTTACCAGCTCCAGTGGATGTAGAAGTGAACTGGGAAACAGAAGAGTTCGACGATGGTATGCTTGCTAAAGCAATTGACAATGATGGAACATTGCGTGGTTTCGTATTGTTAGGTGCAACAGCAGGTAAACAACGCTTAACTTTAACAAAGCTTGTTCCAGATCTTATTCCAGCCCAAGCATAAGGTTTGAATCAGGAATACTCTTTTGTGAGTATTCCTTTAAGGAATGAATAACATGAATAGTGCCTTACAGTTTAACGTTTCGCCGTATACATCTTTCATGCAAGAAACCAAAGTCAACTTAGGCAATGGTATTGAGCTACATGTAGAAGTAGGTGGAAAACCAGAACATCCAACCATTTTGCTGATTATGGGTCTTGGCGCTCAAATGCTTTTCTGGCCGGATTTCTTCTGTAAATCACTCATTGATCAAGGTTTTCGTGTTATTCGTTTTGATAACCGTGATATTGGCCTTTCTTCAAAAGTACGTCATGAAGGTAAACGGTTAAATACGGTTAAATTGATGGGTCGCTTTGCGCTGGGGTTAAGTAACCAAGGAGCGCCTTATTCTCTGCATGATATGGCAGATGATGTATCAATGCTCATTGACCGCTTAGGCGTGACTAAAACACATGTCATTGGTGCCTCAATGGGCGGGATGATCGCTCAAATTCTTGCAGCAAAATATCCTGAGAAGGTTGAGAAATTGGGGCTCATGTTTACCAGTAATAATCAGCCTTTTTTACCCCCTCCTTTTCCGAAACAGCTTTTGAGTTTAATTGGCAAACCTGAGTCACGTGACGAAGAAGGTATTGTTAATCACAGTTTAAAACTATTTCAATTGATTGGTTCACCTGGTTACGTCAACCAGATTGAAGCAATGCAAACTGCACGCAAACTTTATCAACGTAGCTATTATCCTGCTGGTGTACTTCAACAGTTTTTAGCAATATTATGTACAGGCTCCTTACTTCAACTGGACCGTGAAATTAAGCAACCTGCGTTAGTCTTACATGGCTCTCGTGATCGCTTACTTCCACCCAGTCATGGTAAGGCTGTAGCAAAAGCAATTTCCGGTGCTAAGTTTGAATTAATTGATGGAATGGGGCATGATATCCCTGCACATTTTATTCCTCAGCTTAGCGGTTTATTTGCGCATCATTTTAAATCATCATACTAGGACACTATGGCTGCATTACCCTCACTAAGACAGCTATCATATTTAGTTACGTTGTCGGAAACTTTGCATTTTACTGAAGCAGCACGCCGCTCTTTTGTCACGCAATCGACGTTATCAGGCGGCATCATGGAGCTTGAACGATTATTAGGTGGCGTTCTGGTAGAGCGTGACCGTCAGAATGTGCGTTTAACACCATTGGGTGAACAAGTTGTTGCTCGTGCCCGTGTATTACTAGCAGATGCTCAAGATTTAATGCGATTGAGCCGTGAAATGAGTGAACCGTTAACAGGTGATTTGCATTTGGGAGTTATCCCAACCATTGCACCTTTTATCCTGACACGGTTACTTGATGAAGTGCATCAGCAGTTACCTAAAATTCAGTTGCATCTGCATGAAGCTCAAAGTGAAAAAATTGTAGAGCGTCTAGAACACGGTAATCTAGACATGATTGTTCTTGCTCTACCGTTTGATACTAGAGGCCTAAAAGTCGCTGAAATCTCGAAAGAAAATTTGTACCTTGTATGTAGTAAGCAAGATACAAATGCTTTGCAAGCAAACTCTCTAGATGATCTTGATTTATCGAGATTAATTTTGCTTGAAGAAGGCCACTGTTTACGTGACCACGTTTTAAGTGCATGCCCTATCGGTGAACGTAAAAACGACAACCGTTTAAAAGCAAGCTCTCTACCAACTTTAGTTGAAATGGTTTCTTCTGATTTAGGTTTTACGCTTTTACCAGAAATTGCAATTGAAAATAGTATGATCAAGTTTAATGATCAAATTACTGCAAAACCAATTGAAGATGCCCCGAGTCGCACTTTAGCGCTAGTTACTCGTAAAAGTACGCCGCTACAAAGTGAATTCGACGTGTTACTGCAAATTATGCAGAAAATCACGACAAACCTACATGAATAAAAAAAGGAGTCTTCGGACTCCTTTTTATTTTATTGAGGTGTAAGGGATGCCCACTTAAACACCCAAGCAGATTGCATATTCAAACTATTATCAGCAATAATTTTTTCTCTAATAATCTGTGCTATAGCATAGTCGTTGGCTGGATCTATCATAACTCGTACCCCTTTAGTGGTTGAGCTGGTTACGACCTTATAGCCCTTTGCTTCAAGCTGTGACTGAATCTTATTTGCTTTATTTTGATTAGAAGCTAGCGCAACTTGTACCATCCATTTTTTTTCACCATTTTCTAAAATTTCTTTAGCAATCGCAGCATCAAGTTGTTTTTTATTTTCAGAATTTTTCTTTTCTTCTACTTTTTTTGTGTGAACTTCTTCATTTTTCTTTTGCGCTAAAAACTCATCTTGCTTTTGTTTTCTTTTTTGGATGATTATTGTTTTATTCCTTACCTCACTCTTTTTAGTTTTATCATTGGAAACGGGCGCAAAATAAGGATATATCGCTTGATCATCAAACCTTTGAAATACGATGATATCCCCATAACACTTCTGATCTGCGTAGGCGGTCACTGGCATTATCCCCAAAAGTATTCTAATAAGTAAATTTCTAATAAAGCATTGCATCTTATTCATTTACCGAAGTTAAGTATATTTAATGCGGCGTATTAAAGTAGATTTCACATGATTTGTATATTTATAAAATTCAATGTTTTATGGAAAGAATCACATATTTTAAAAACATCTTGCTATGCTTCAAATTATTATCGTTTACCCAACAACCATTTAGAAAAACTAATTAAATTATTTTGAATTTCAGTGAATTAAAAAGCCGACATTTTGTCGGCTTTTTAATTAAATTTAAAACTTATTATTTAATCATTTCTAAGAGTGCTCTTTGAGCATTATGCAATTTTTCACCCTCTGCTGGCTCAGCACGCACCCAAGTACCATCTGACTGTAACAACCAAGCTTGCTGGTTATCTTGCAAATAGTTCACTAGGCCTTGTTGATAAATACGTTTTTTCAATGCAGGATCTTCCACAGGGAAACATGCTTCAACACGGTTAAATAAATTACGATCCATCCAGTCTGCGCTTGAGCAGTAAATACGTGCATCGCCATTATTGCTGAAGTAATAAACACGGGTATGTTCAAGGAAGCGCCCTACAATTGAACGTACACGAATATTTTCTGATAAGTTAGGCAAACCTGGACGTAAACAGCAAATAGAACGAATAATCAGATCAATCTGAACACCTGCTTGAGATGCTTCATATAATTTATTGATCAATTGAACTTCCGTTAAGGCATTCACTTTCACAATAATTTGAGCTTTACGTCCTGCCTTAGCATTGGCAATTTCTTCATCAATAAAGTTGATGAGCTGAGCATGTAAGGTAAATGGCGCATGTAATAGCTTTTTCAATTTCGCCATTTTGCCCATACCAGTCAACTCTTGGAAGATACGGTGCACATCTTCACACAGATCTTTATCAGTCGTCATGAGACCATAATCGGTATAAATTCGAGCATTCATTGCATGGTAGTTACCAGTGCCTAAATGAACGTAACGCACAAGTTTGTTATTTTCACGGCGTACCACCATAATCATTTTGGCGTGAGTTTTATAACCAACAATACCGTAAACAACCACAGCCCCTGCTTCTTGTAAAACGTTAGCCACTTCAATATTTGATTCTTCATCAAAGCGGGCACGTAATTCAATAACCGCGGTCACTTCTTTTCCATTACGCGCAGCTTCCGCCAAAATCTGTACAATTTCAGAGTCAGCACCACTACGGTAAAGTGTCTGCTTGATTGCCAATACTTGTGGATCGCGAGCAGCTTCACGAAGTAGCTGAATCACGGGAGCGAAAGATTCAAACGGATGATGAAGCAAAATATCTTGCTTCTGCATTGCAGAGAAAATGCTCTCGGTCTTTTTAAACACTTTAGGCACAACCGGCGTATGTGAGTCATAACGCAAATGAGGGCGTTTAAAATTTGAAACCAGACGAGCCAAGTTTACAGGACCATCAACTTTATATAATTGCTCATCAGTTAAATCAAATTCTTCTAATAAGTACTCGTAAATATGCTGCGGACAGTTATGAGTTACTTCTAAGCGAACAGCACGACCAAAACGTCGAGAACTTAATTCACCTTTTAAAGCTTTTGCTAAATCTTCAACATCTTCATTTAATGCCAAGTCAGCATTACGTGTAACACGGAATTGATAGCATCCTGTTGCTGTCATGCCAGGGAACAAATCGGACACATGTTCATGAATAATTGCAGATAGCATGACGTGATGTTCTTTACCACCTGTTAACTCATCTGGCAGTCGTACAACGCGAGGTAATGAACGTGGGGCTGGAACCACAGCTAAATCAATTTGACGGCCAAAAGCATCTTTACCTTCTAAGGTAATAATAAAGTTTAAGCTCTTGTTTACGAGACGTGGGAACGGATGCGCTGGATCTAAGCTAATTGGGGTTAATACAGGTGCAACTTGTTCTTGAAAATACTTCTTAATCCAAGCTGACTGTGCTGGCGTTAGTTCACCACGACGGAGGAAGCAAATATCTTCTTCACGTAACTTAGGTAAGATTTCTTCATTTAAAATACGATATTGACGTTCAATCGCAGCATGAGCAGTTTCAGAGATTTTTTGTAAGACTTGTCTTGGCGTCAAACCATCAGGGCTACGACTCTCATTGCCCAGAGAAAATTGCTCCATCACCCCCGCAACACGAATTTCGAAAAACTCGTCTAGATTACGAGAAAAAATGAGCAAGAAATTCATTCGCTCAAGTAATGGATGTAAAGGGTCTACCGCTTGCTCCAATACACGCAAATGGAAGTCAAGAATAGACAATTCACGATTTATATAACGGTCATTATAACTATATTCTGTTGGGGTCGTTGGTGTAATCGCTGTATTCATGTCTAACTCAATTCTCTATCCAGCCAAAATCTCTATAAAACAGTATGCTGCAAAAATATGACAATTTGGTAAAAACTAAAAAATTTACACATCTTTAAAACATCATTATTCAGGAATCTGGGTGCTATTCATATAACGTAGAATAACGCGTTTTCTATATTGTAGTTTACGATCGTTGCGGTGATCTTGATAATATTTCGGATCAGGCAATAATGCGGCCAAAAAAGCAGCTTGTTCGCGTGTTAAGCTTCTCGCACTTTTACCATAATAATATTGCGCGGCTGCTTCTACACCATATCGATTTTTGCCAAATTCAACAGAGTTCATATATACCTCAAGAATTCGGCGTTTTGACCACATTCGCTCCATCATCCATGTGGCTATGGTTTCTTGGCCTTTACGAATAAATGAACGCTTATTGTATAAAAACAAGTTCTTTGCCAGTTGTTGAGACACCGTAGAACCACCAGCAACAACCTCTCCTTCTTCATTATTCCGCTCTAGAGCAAAACGAATGCCATCCCAGTCAAAACCATGGTGATGAATAAATTTTGCATCTTCCCCAGCTAAAATCGCATGCTTGAAATTGTCGCTAATATCATCATAGTCAAGCCATTCATGAATGATCGGCTCTGAGGTATCTGACCAATAATCAATTCGCATAAACATGGTGGTATCAACTTCATGTGTACGCCACCAAACTAAACTTGAGAAAATCCAAAGCTGAATAAGGAGAATTGCCCCTATAAAAATTAACAACACGCGAACAATAAAAGCTTTCATGTTCGTCCTGATCTCCTGTATTCAACTTTTTTCATGTTAAGCTGTTAAGCATGTTCATATATAACAAAAGCATAGCATGACTCAATATCAGCCTCCGCACATTAATCGTAAACTCAATGTACAAACTTGGTGGCTGACCGCCTTATTGATCTTGATTAATGTAGGTTTGTTTGTCTGGCAAATTGCAACTGGTGTCGATATTAGCGACCCAGCCATGAAAGATGCTATTCATTGGGGTGCAGATTTTACACCACTTACTTTTACTGGGCAGCCCGAACGCTTATTTACCAGCATGTTTTTTCATTTTGGTCTTGTTCACCTCATGCTTAACATGTGGGCCCTTTATATTTTTGGTAATGTTGCAGAGTCTCTATTTGGTCGCTTCTATTTTATATGCCTGTATTTAATTGCTGGCTTATTTGGTAGCCTTCTCAGTAGCTATATGACCATTCAAAATGGGCATGAATTACTGCAACATTTCGATCAAAGTTTACTTCCTCATGTCAGTGCAGGTGCTTCGGGTGCCGTGATGGGATTAGGTGCTGCGTTAACAGTACTTTCTCTATTTCCCCCGCTTCCGCATCAAGCCTACATACTCGATAAAAAAGCCTTATTAATGATTATGGCCATCAACCTTGTTTTTGGTTTTGTCGCAACCGGTATTAATAATGCCGCGCATATTGGCGGCATGATTATAGGAGCATTCCTTGCACTGATGTGGTACTTAAGCTATGTCAGCAAGTTAAAAACTATACTTAAAATTTTAGGCTTATTAGGCGCAGTAATCATTACGGGTGTTTTTTATATGTACTGTGTACAAATCAATTCACCGTTATTTCCACTCTGGCATGAAATCATCATCCAGAACCCTGACATTATTCCTTAAACTACAATTGGTTTAATTCTCTTAAACTTTGTAAAGGTGGTAAATTACAGAGATAGCCTAGTCGATAACGACCAATCAAAGCACAAACCAGCATCATGCCAAAAGGTAAAATCAGCCAGATTTCAATATGCCACTGTATTGCCATATTCATTTTATAGCTTGCGATCGCACTAATCACTTCTGCAAAACAGCAGGCAACTATGCCTGCTAACAAACCTAAAAACCCAATCTCAAAACTGAGCATTTGCTTCATTTTATTTTTAGATAAACCAAATGAGCGTAGTAAAGCAACTTCACGGCGTCGCTCATCCATTAATAAATTTAGACATGCAATTAAAACGAGTATTCCAGAAAAACCAACTAATGCCGCTAGAACAGTTACTATTTTGACCAAAACATTCATTAAACGTTTTACTTCATCTAAAATCCGGTCAACATCAATAAATACTGTATTTGAGAACTGCTGAATAATATTGATCATTTTTGGTTGATCTTGCTTAGGCACATAGAAACTACCTAAATAACTTCCAGCATTTTCGTCTAAGGTTTTAGGTGAAAAAATAAAGAAAAAGTTAGGGCTAAAGCTTTCCCACTCGACACTCCGAAAATTCACAACTTTGGCCTGTAAGTTGCCTTCGGGCAAACTAAAAGTAAGCTTATCTCCAATTTGAATTCCTAAACTTTCGGCAGTTTTACTTTCGACTGAAACTTGCCCTACGCCATTAAACTGGGCTTGACCATTTGTAATGACATTGTCATTTGGTAGTAGATTTGATTGAGTCAAATTCAGTTCACGGCGCAAAGAATTATTTTGCTTTATAGCCTCTTCTGAAAAAGGCACATCATTCTTAGCTAACAATCGGCCACGAATATTTGGATATAACGGCGTGCTTTGCCAGCCATTCTGTTTTAATTGTTGCTCAAATGCTTTTAAATCAAATGGAGGCAATCCATAAACAAATTGATTCGGTGTTCCTTCGGGAAGTTGTTGTTGCCAACGCTCCAATAAATCTGTTCTTAATACAGTGAGTACCGTAATGAGGCTTAAGCCTAAAGCCAATGCGGTAATTTGTAAGGCACTCTGTGATGGCGAACGAATATAAAAAGACAAACGATTTTTCAGCTTTTTTAAGCTACGAAGCAATAGCCAAACAACGGTGTAAAGCAAAATACAAAGAACAATAATTGCCGCTAAAACCAGAATGCTGAGCATTAAGTTTTCACTCAACACCAAACTAAAAACAACTAGGCTAGTGATTCCTGCAAAAAACATGAAGAATAAAGATTTGCGAGATTTGGCTTGCTCGCGAATAACACGGATGGGAGGAGTATTTAACAATTCCCAAATGCTTGGCAAAATAAAACCAAGCAGCACGATCACACTCGTAAAAATAGCAATTGGTAAAGGTCCAACTAAAAGTGGTATGACCGAAAAACTTAGCTCTAATTGAGGTATTAATTGCAGCATAAGCTGGAGCAGGCCATAACCCATAATTAAACCTAATAGACTGCCCAACACAATTGAAATCGCACTGACAACACTAAGTAATCCAATATATGCCCACAAGATTTGGAACTTACTGGCTCCTAAGCATCTGATCAGCGCAATATGATCTTGGTTTTGTTGCACATAACGTTGACTCGTTAGAGCGATGGCAATACCACATAATAAAATCGTTAAAATATTGGCCAATTGCAAAAAGGTATCTAAATTTTCAAGCGGACGTAATAACCTACTGTTCGATTCACTTGCATCACGTAAACGCAAGCCAGCCGTTTCATCTACATCTTTAGAAGGTTGATGCTGTTGCTTAAATTGCTTTGAAAATGACTGAACCTGTTCAGGGCTACCTGCCATTAATAAACGATAGTCAATTCTGCTCCCTGTCTGAATCGCATGAGTCTTAGCAATATCGGCTTGATGAATAATAACGGTGGGCGAAAAGCCCGAAAAACCGAGCTCCTGATTTGAATCACGCACAATCACGCCACTAAAACGGAAGGTACCATCAGCAATAGAAACAGTATCTCCTAACTTTACTTTAAGTAAATCGGCTGCTCTTTGACTTAGCCAAACTTCACCAGATTGAATCGCTTTAGCACTTGGTTCAATTTCCAACTGTCCTCTGAGTGGAAATAAAGGCTCAATTGCCTTTACATTCACCATGACAAACTGATCTTGGGTATGAGCCATCGAGCTAAATATAGTGACATTAGTTTGCTTTAAACCAAGCTGCTCAGCTTTCTTTTTCCACTGCTGTTCGATAGGCTCGTTATTCGACAGAACTAAATCAGCACCCAGCATTTGTGAAGCTTGCAGACTGACTGCATTTTTAACTTGGTCATTACTAAATTTCAGGGCTGTCGTTGCGCTAATCGCAAGAGATAGAGCAATAATGAGTAGATATAATCCACCCGTACGAAAACTCTGTAGCAAAAGTGGTTTGAGAAGATTACGCATAGTTTAACCACCCTGTACTGTCTTTAGTCTGCCATCATCTAACTCAACATGACGCTGACAAAGGGATGCTAAATTACGATCATGGGTGACTAAAATCAGAGTCGTACCTAACTCTCGGTTTAAGTCAAAGAGTAAGCTTTCAATTTCTTGTGCCGTCTGACCATCTAGGTTTCCAGTCGGTTCATCTGCAAAAATAATTTGTGGTTCTGCAATGAGAGCTCGTGCAATGGCTACACGCTGCTGCTCGCCACCAGATAAGACTTTAGGCGTTTGTTCAACTTGACGGCTCAGCCCTACTCGATGCAACCAATCTAAAGCTTTTTTCTCCGCTGTTTTATAATCAAAGTCTTTACGTAATCGTAAAGGTAACATCACATTTTCAAGCGCACTCAACTGAGGCAGAAGTTGAAAAGACTGAAATACAAAACCAATATGCTGCATTCTGATTTGGGCACGTTGTTCCTCTGTTAACTGATGAACAGCTTGACCACACAACCAGACTTCTCCTTCAGACGGTTGATCTAAAGTCGCCAAAATTCCTAGTAAGGTTGATTTACCTGAGCCGGAACGTCCCGTAATTGCTACCTGTTCCCCTTCAAAAATCTCTAAATCAATATCTTTTAAAATCGTAAACTGATTTTGGTTAATCTGAATAGTTTGTGTAACTTGATGGGCAGCAATGATGGGTTGTGGCATGATGTGAAAAGTCCTATGTATTCAGAATCAGGGTCGAAGTACAAATGTCTAAATCTTTTTTGATTGGTTCTAAAAGCATCATGCTCATCTCATTAAGTATGCTGCCTATGCTTGTATCGGCGAAAACTATTTTAATTTTAGGAGATAGTATTAGTGCCGGTTACGGAATTGATCCCAAACAAGGTTGGGTACAATTACTGCAAAAACGTTTAGACCAACAGTATCCCAAACAGTACAAAGTGGTCAATGCAAGTGTTAGTGGAGAAACGACAAGCGGCGCTTTAGCCCGATTACCTAAATTATTGCAGACCTATAAGCCTAATGTGGTCGTGATTGAGTTAGGCGGAAATGATGGCTTACGTGGGCAACCACCTCAAATGATTCAAAAAAATCTGGATCAGCTCATTCAATTAAGCAAGAAACAAAAAGCCAAAGTTATTCTTTTTGGCATGAAGATTCCGCCAAATTATGGGGCTGCGTATAGCAAAGCTTTTGAAAATAATTATAAAGTTGTAAGTCAAAAATATCAGGTGAAACTACTACCGTTTTTTCTAGATGGTGTTGCTGGTCAAAAACAGCTTATGCAAAATGATTTAATTCATCCCAATGCTCAAGCGCAGTCAAAACTACTTAATTTAGCTTACCCATATATAAAAGGTGCCCTATAGGCACCTTTTATCTTTAAACATTCTTTTTAATATGATCAGAAATCAAAAAAAGTAACTTCACCAGTTTCTAGTGAATATTCTGCACCGACAACAATTAATTCACCTTTTGCAATCAGACTCTCTAACACCGCTGAACCATGGCGTAATTGATTTACCGAAGCAAAAACGTTTGAACGCACCGCATGACATGATAATTTTTTCAAATCATTTTTTAAGTCAGTCTGCATTAAAATTTCAACTGATGGACGAACGCGGTTCACAATCGACATTAGGTTAGATGATGGCGGGTGATCAGGATTCATTAACGTATCAATTGTTGCTTGAATCGCACCACAATGGCTGTGTCCTAATACGACTACAACTGGGCAGTCATAACGCTCTGCTGCGAACTCAACACTACCGACTTGTGAAGGTGCAACCACATTACCAGCTACACGGATTACAAATAAGTCACCAAGACCTTGGTCAAATACCATCTCTGCTGGAACACGAGAATCTGAGCAGCCAAGTACAATTGCAAACGGATTTTGATCCTTTGCCATTTCAGCGCGTTCTTGATGAGATAAGGTTTTTGCAAGGGAAGTATTTCCATTTACAAATCGTTGATTACCGGCTTTCAGACGATCTAAAACTTCTTGCGCAGTAGGCATTTTATATTTCCATTGTTTTTTCAAGGTTGGAAATCATTTTAATGTGTCAAAATTTGAATGTCACTGACAAAAAATAAATCCTTTTCTATGAAAAAATTTAAAAATACTTAACCTGTTTTAATGTAGAGCTCACTGCATATTCGCTACTGTTTAGTGAAAAAATAGACATACTTTGGTTCTCGGATTGACTATAATTTTCTTCATTCCAAACATTTGGCAAATGACTCATTGGCAAAGTTTTTCAATAATTTTTCAAACTCGCTTAAGCTTCAAGGATGAAATCTATGACAAGGCTGTCCACATCAATTATGGCCTCTATGAAAAAAACTGCTACCGCCCTGACTTTGGCTTGTAGCGTATTGTCAGTGATGAGTATTTCTCAAACACAGGCAGCCGATAATATTGATGTGACATTCCAGAATGTATTACAGCAAGAACGTAACTGGGCAGGTCTACAAAGTAAAAGCTTAAAAGTCGGTGATGTGACTTGGTCATATAGCGAAGGCGGCTCTACAACAAAACCAACTTTACTCCTTATTCATGGTTTAGCGGGTAGCCGTGATAACTGGAACCGAGTGGCTCGTTATCTCACCACAAATTACCATGTCATTATTCCTGATTTACCGGGTAGTGGTGAAACTATCGTTTCCCAAGACTTCGATTATTCGGTACCAAATCTTGCTGAAAAATTACGTCGCTTTGTTGAGGCTGCAAATTTAAAAGGTCCAATTCATATTGCTGGGCACTCACTCGGTGGCTCTATTGCCCTACTCTATGCTGGACAGTATCCATTTGAAACCAAAAGTTTATTTTTAGTAGATAGCGGCGGTATTTTTCGCTCAGCCAATACAATTTATTTAAAAGATCCTGCTTACCTCAAACAACTTTTAGTGTCTAAAAAAGGTGACTTTAATTATTTATTAAAACAAACCATGTTTAATCCTCCGTTTATTCCTAAAGAGTTTCTTCAAGCTCAAGAAAAGTTGATGATTGATCAGGCACCTCAAACACAAAAACTGGTTGATCAATTGATTGCACTTAATAAAGTCTATACACCAGATTCATTTGCGGTACTTACCAAAACGATCGATGCACCGACGCTCATTCTATGGGGCAAACAAGATAAGATTATTAATGTCGAAGTCGCAAGTGAACTAAAACGACTTTTAAAGAATGCTCAGCCTCCAGTTATTTTAGAAAATGTAGGCCATATGCCAATATTGGAAGCTGAACAGTTGGTTATGCAACAATATCTACCGTTTTTACTTAAAGTAGAAACAATTCAATCGTCGAAAAAGACCACACCTTAAATAAAACTTCGGACTTGTGAGACCTTATGTCTACCCAACCACTTATTGAAAAACTTATTGAAGCTCATCTAGATTTTTTAGATGAGCAATTTGCTCAGACTCAGGTGATCCAGCAAGAGTTTGAGCAATTTTATCATTGGTTGGGGAGTCAGCAATTACAACATCTGTGGACTTTTGAACAAATTCAACAGCTCATTCAAAAGCAGATTTTAGATACGCCTGCTTCTGATTTCCTGATTGAACAAATTGCTGAGCATATTCGATTTGCATTGATTCATCCTGCAAATGAAACCGCAACTGTTGAAGATGTTATTCCTGTTCTAACGATTGACCGAATTGCACAATACGTTGCAAGTAAGGAACAGCACCGTAAAAAACTCATTAAAACAATTGTGAATAATCCTGCTTTTTCGGCCCTGCTCACGCAACTGATTCAGCAAACAATGCATGATTATTTAGATGAATCTATGTCAAAACGCGTACCAGGTGTAGGTCGTTTTATGAAAATGGGGAAATCTGTTTTAGAAACAGTAACCGATTCAAATCTGGACGATACGATTAATCATTATTTGCAAAAGAATATTTTAAAACTCAGCCAAATGAGTGAGCGTGTTTTAAACCAACATTTTGACAATGATAAGCTCTACCATTTTCAGGCAAATGTTTGGCATAAAGTTAAAACTATGCCACTTTCTGTTTTAAAAAATTATGTAGAAACTCAAGACTTATCAAAAACGGTTGGCCTAGGACATGAAATCTGGGACCACATTCGTCAAACTGATTATCTAAAACAGCAAGTACATGATGGTATCTATACTTGGTATGCACGTAATCAAGAGCGTAGTTTTGATTTATTGCTTCGTGACCTCAATATTGATGAAGGTTTAGTACAACATGAGCTGACCAAGTTACTTGTGCCTGTATTACAGCAGTTAATTACAACAGGACATTTAAGACGTCGTGCCCGTGTGTACTTAGAGAAGTTTTATTATTCTGAAAGAGCATTAGATATTTTAAATAACAAAGGCGCTTAGAGCGCCTTTGTTATTTATGTTGATTAGAAAGAATATTTTAAAGAAGCGTAATAAGCTCGACCTGGTTCATTATAAGTTTGGCTGATTGAATTACTGTCTCTTAAAATTTGTTTATCAAACAAGTTGCTCACACCAACACGCGTACTTATATTGTCTGAAAATTTATAACCGACATTTATTCCAGCGGTACTATAGCTTTTTACAGTACTTGGGTTAAGCGCAGAATTTGCTCCACCTGAACCAATACCAGATTCGATTCTACTTTCTGCAAACTGACGTGATTTTTGACGACCATATTGAGTAAATACAAAATTCACATCTAACTGATCTGTGATGTCATAATCAAAAATTGAGTTAATTGTATAGATTGGAACTAAAGATAATGGATTACCTGTTTGTTTATCTTTTGAATCCATCATATACGTAAAGTTGTTAGTCCAGCGGATATCACCGAAATCTAATCCTAAGCTTCCTTCAAAACCTTGAATTAATGCTTTAGGCGTATTTTCCCAACGTAAGATATTCCACTTAGTATTGGTCACAGCTCCTGTATTTGCATTCGTGCTTGAACCATCAACTGTTCCAACAACGTTTGTACCAGCCACAATTTTATCTTTATAGTCATTGCGGAACCAAGTTAAGCTCGCATTCACGATGTCTTTTTGGAACTGGATACCGAGCTCTTTGTTAACCGAAGTTTCTGGTTTTAAATCACCATTACCTTGTAACAAGCAACGTGACTCAATATTGGCCGGACAACCATTCCCATTTGTACTTAATAAATACCCTTCGGCATTTTGATACATATTCGGTGCTTTATAAGCTTTTGCTACCCCACCTTTTAAAGTGAAATAATCGTTAAGTCTTTGGGTAATATTTAAGCTTGGACTCCAGTTAGAACCAGATTTACTATGGTCATCAAAACGCAGGCCTAATACGACATCTGTACTGTCTGTGAGTTTCAAGTTATCTTCGATATATGCAGAAGCAATCCGTGATTCCATTTTACTACGATCGCCTTTAGCCAATTGATCGCCATAACCTGAACCACTACTGTCTTTCCCTTGATTTGTCGACACATTATCTTTAAATCTGTCTTCAACCCATTCGGTACCAAGTGTTAATACATGCGGTACATAGTATTCAAAAGGAATATTGGCTTCACCATTAAATCGAAGAGTTTCTAAACGTGAAGTGGCTTTATCATCAAGGTTATTAATTTTTCCTTCTGTGCTACCGCCAAGGCCTTCTGGAAGACGTTTATTATGCGTTTTATCGTATTGAGCAACGAGCTTACTTTTACCCCAAGACCAATCCCCCTCATG
The DNA here is from genome assembly GCF_027854635.1 of Acinetobacter sp. AOR43_HL. Classification (NCBI taxonomy): domain Bacteria; kingdom Pseudomonadati; phylum Pseudomonadota; class Gammaproteobacteria; order Moraxellales; family Moraxellaceae; genus Acinetobacter; species Acinetobacter sp. AOR43_HL. The sequence goes on along the minus strand of NZ_JAKTHX010000008.1, from coordinate 106,394 downwards.
TGTTAATGCATAGCTATCACGGTACATAGTATTGGTTTCTTTACCAATAAGTTCTGAAAGAATCGCATCAGCTTCCGCATTTGCATTTAACTGAGAGTCACCAGAATAAATATTACCTTGTTTGCTAGAAGAGACATCAAGCAAAACAGTTTGCTGATCTGTTGCCTGCCAAGCTAAACGACCTGAAATATCTTTATTTTTAACGCCTTCACGCCCAGCTGCGGTACTACCAATTGATTTATTAATATCAACATCGTCAGCTTCTGTTTTATTGTAATTACCATATAAACGATAAGACAAAACATCTTTAATCAGTGGCCCACTTACGTTAAAACCAACACGATTTGATGCACCTTCTTTAGAGTCTTCAGGTTGCGATGTATAAAACTCTACTGAGCCATGGGTTTCATTAGTCACTTTTTTAGTAATGATGTTAACCACACCACCTGCCGCACCGGAGCCATAACGAGCTGCTGCTGGACCACGTAAAACCTCAATCGATTCGATTGCTTCTGCTGGCACCCAGTTTGAGTCACCTCGTGTATCACGCTCTCCTTTCCAGCCATAACGGACTGAATTACGAGAATTAATTGGTTTTCCATCCACTAAAATAAGCGTGTTTTCGGGCCCCATTCCACGAATATCAATTTGTCTATTATTGCCACGCTGCCCTGTTGCACTGTTACCTGTTAAATTGACACCAGGCATACGGCGCACATAATCAGAAATATCATTACGAACTGGTAGTTTTTCTAAATCTTCTTGGGTAATTACTGATACACCGAGCGACTGCTTCACCTGCTCTTCAGCTGTTACAAAAATTGTTTCCAATTTCACAGGTTCAGCAGGCGTTTCTAATGCTTTTTCAGCTTGTTCTTGCTCATTTTGTGCAGCATAAGCCATAGACATCATACTTGCCAGTACTGAAACAGAAAGCACTGACTGGATAATACGCTTCGACATAAGTATTCCCAATATATTGATTTATTAAACATCTCTCATTTTCAGTTTCGCATTGTAACAAAGATAAATAAAATTACAAATGATATTGATAATAATTATCATTATTTATATTGAATAATAAAAAAACCTCATTGCGAGGCTTTTTTATTTCACTTTTCAAATAATTTAATTATTTGAAGTAAGCACCTTCAGCTTGTGTGTGGTCTGTTTGGTCAACCACACGTTGAAGCTCAGGAATGTTCTCTCTTAAAGTAGTTTCTACACCTTGTTTCAAGGTAACATCAATTGCAGAACAACCTTGGCAACCACCACCAAATTTCAATACAGCAGTTAAACCGTGTTCTGGATCATCTTGTACTTCTACCAAGCTACAATTTCCGCCATGCCCTGCAAGACCTGGGTTAATTTCTGCTTGAAGAATGTAAGTAATACGTTCTTCAATCGAAGCATCTGGACCAACACGTGGAACTTTAGAATTTGGAGCACGGAAAGTGAGCTGACCACCAAAACGGTCCTTGTTGTAATCAATTACGGCATCTAAAAGATAAGGAATAGATGGCGCATCAATATACGCAGGAAAATCAGGATAGTCCTGTTTATAATCCGTTGGGATCACTTCTTCTGGCGCACTATATGCCATACAGCATTCCGCACGTGGCGTACCCGGATGCTCAACAAAAATTCGAACGCCAATTCCCGGAGTATTTTGCTTCGTTAGTAAATCGTGCAAATACTCTTGTGCAGATGGTGTAATCAAAAGGTTTGGAATTTCTTCTGCAACAGCAGTGTTGGTGTTCTCAGTCGACATAACAATATTCCTCAAGCTGATGCCTTTATATTAACCGAAGATGAGGTGGATTTAAAAAAAATCAACTAAATTTGTCGGATTTATACACAACAGGGTTTCAAGTTAAGTTTTTAATGGCATTATTGAGCTCAGTATTGATCATTTTTTAAATATTTCTTATGTTGCATTTGCCGTTTAACCATACAGTTACTCTTATTATTATTACGGTCATTATCTCTTTACTTGCTTTTAGCAATCAAAATGTAATGAACCGATTGATTTTTTGGCCGCCTGCAATGCAACGTGGACAAATTGATCGATTCATTACTCATGGCTTTATCCATGCCGACGGAACACATTTACTGTTCAACATGATTACCCTGTTTTTCTTTGGCAGTATCATTGAAAGTTTTTACCGCCAATATTTCTATGACATGGGTTTTGTGTTGTTCTATTTAGGTGGCTTAATCTTTGCAATTTTGCCAAGCTATTTACAACATAAAAATGATGCGAACTGGGCCAGCCTAGGTGCTTCAGGTGCTGTTTCAGCGGTTTTATTTGCTTATATTCTGTTTCAGCCATGGAAGCTGATTTTTGTATTCTTCATTCCTGTACCCGCTATTATTTTTGCTATTTTATATGTGGCGTACAGTATTTGGGCTGGTAAACGTGGTAATAGTCATATTAACCATAGTGCTCATTTATGGGGTGCAGCTTACGGAATCATCGTAACCATTTTACTTGAACCTAAAGTTATTCCACATTTCTTAGACCAGCTTACCCGTCTTCCTTTCTAAACGATATAAATCAAAGAAAAGCCCGTTATGGGCTTTTCTTTTTTTCTGATTTATTTATCTGCATAAATTCTCAGTCTTTTTTCTGATTTTCTTTGATCAATTCGTTGTTTTGTTTGCAAAAACCATCTGATTAAACTCATGCCAATTCTTTTAATAATTCAGATGATACAATGAAGTACAGAGCAATTTTATCTAGCCTTTCCATTGCTTTATTTAGCTTATCTCTGGCTGGATGTAATGACAATGATAATCAAGAAAATGTCGTAAGCACGCCTAAGCAACCCAATATCTTATTTATTATGGCTGATGACTTAGGCTATTCAGATTTAGGGGCTTTTGGTGGCGAAATTCATACCCCTAATATTGATAGTCTGGCTCAAGAAGGTCGACTTTTAACGGATTATCATACTGCCCCGACCTGTTCGCCAACACGCTCTCAACTTATTTCCGGTACTGATCACCATTTAGCTGGTATTGGTGCAATGGCTGAACTCACACCAGAGCATTTGAAAGGACAACCAGGTTATGAGGGCTATTTAAACGAACGTTCTTTATCTATTGCCCAAGTACTTAAAGACAATGGTTACCGCACGTATATTAGTGGTAAATGGCATTTAGGCTTAACCCCTGAAAGTAATGCACATGCTAAGGGTTTTGATCATTCATTTACCTTATTACAAGGTTTAGATCATCATTTTAAACAAGCTCCAAGTGCCTTTAAACGAAATTCAACTTATACAGAAGATGGGCAAATTATTCCTATTTCGGCATTACCTGATGACTTTTTCTCTACCAACTATTTTACCGATAAATTACTCAGCTACTTAGATTCAGGCAAAAATAGTGGCAAACCGTTCTTTGCTTATGCTGCCTATACGGCGCCTCACTGGCCAATTCAAGCCCCAGCCGAATATCGTGAAAAATATCGCGGAGTTTATGATGTAGGCTACGATGCAATTCGTAATGCCCGCATTGCGAGACAAAAACAGCTTGGAATTATTCCTGCAAACTTTGATGCAGCAGAACCAATTGCGACTCAAAATGCTCCACAAAAATATGGGAAATGGGATGAGTTAACAGTCGAACAAAAAGCATTAGAAGCTCGTAAGATGGAAATCTATGCGGGCATGGTAGAAAATCTTGATGCCAATGTCGGCCGCATTATTCAATATCTCAAACAAAATAATCTTTATGACAATACTTTAATTTTCTTTGTTTCAGACAATGGTGCAGAAGGTTTTGTACGTGGCGGATATGGCAGTGAATCTGGTTTTGATAACTCTGTAGCAAACGTAGGTACACCTAGTTCGTACCACTATATCGGGCCACGTTGGGCCGAAGTCAGTGCCGCACCTTTCCACTTATGGAAAGATACAGCGGGCGAAGGCGCAACGACTGCCCCTGCTATTGTGAAATTACCAAATCAGAAAAAAGCGGAAGAGACAAATCATAGCTTTGCATCTGTACTCGATGTTTTCCCTACCTTACTAGAATATGCTCATATTCCAGTACCACAAGGTCAATATAATGGCCGGGCCATTAATACGCCATCTGGAATTTCATGGAAACCTTTGCTTGAAAACAAAACCGATACTATTCGCCCTGCAAATTTTAGCTTTGCCGATGAGTTACATGGCAGCAAATATGCAAAACAAGGTGAATGGAAAATCGCACTTCAAGGGCGGCCTGAATTAGGCACAGGGACTTGGGAGCTATACAACATTAAATTAGATCGCGGTGAAAGACAAAACGTTGCTCAGCTTTATCCTGCAAAAGTTCAAGAACTCTTATCGGTCTATCAAAAATATACTGAAAAAAATGGTGTGCAGGAATATAACGCCAAATGAAATTGAAGCCATTTTTAGTTACCACAATCAGCCTGTCTATTATGACGGGCTGTAGCGAATCTTCAAAATTTTCTGAATCTAGGCCTTCGACGCAACAGCAAACATCTTTAGCTGATTTAGGGTCTATTGAAAAGTGTCAAAACTATAGTGGTCTGCCTCAGGGTTGGCTCAAACAGCCTACAGCAGGAATGGTTTTAATTGCCGATGGAGATTTTAACTTTGGTTCTGAAAAGGCCTATCCCGATGAACTTAATTTTGGAAAAAAGCAGCGCGAAGTCAAAGGATTTTGGATTGACCAAACTGAAGTTACGGTCGCTCAGTTTGCAAGTTTTGTAAAAGCAACTGGCTATATTACCGATGCCGAAAAACAAAAACAGGCTGCTGTTTTTTCACCAGACCCTCATCACCCACAGCAATGGTGGCAACTAAAATCTGGATATACATGGAAAACTCCAAACGGCAGTACGGGTGCTATAGCAACTCCTAATGAGCCTGTAAGGTATGTGAGTAAAAATGATGCTGAACATTATGCAGTATGGCTAGGACGTGATTTACCAACAGAACTAGAATGGGAATATGCAGCTAAAGCCAATTCAAAAACTGATACGCCTTTACATCAGGCCCCTACTGATGAACATCAACATCCGCAAGCCAATTACTGGCAAGGCGAATTCCCTTTTCAAAACCTAAATCAAGATCACTTTAAAGGTGTTGCACCCGTTGGATGTTTTGCGGCAAATAAATTCAAACTATTTGATATAATTGGAAATGTATGGGAATGGACATCTTCTCCTTATCAAGGTGCTCATGACCAGCATATGGGAAATTATTCTGATTTACGTCAACAAGAAATCACCAGCACTCAATATGTAATTAAAGGTGGATCTTTTCTTTGTGCACAAAATTATTGTTCACGTTATCGTAGCAGTAGCCGTTATCCACAAGATTTTGATTTAGCTGCAACACATGTTGGATTTCGGACTATTTTACGGTCTCCTTAATTTCTACTTAATTCGACTTATTAAAGATATTTTTTAACCAAAATTAGGTCGAAAAATAATCAAAATGTTTTTATAGTACAAGTGAGAATGATAAAAAAGTGAGAACAAGATGAAAACTTTACTTCTTTGTGCCGCAGCAATTTTCACAATGTCACTATCAGCCTGTGCGGTCCATACACCTGAAGGTAGTATTGTGATTGACCCTGATTCACCATATTACGGACATCCAGGAGGCTTTTGCCCACCAGGACAAGCTAAAAAAGGACGTTGTTAGAAATACCCTCTTTTAAAGTAATTTTGAAGTTACTCTAAAGAAATAGGCTTCAATCAAGTGATGAATTGAATACTAAATGGAGGGTTCCAGCCCAAAAATAGATGGGATGAAACTAGAAAATTATGGTGTAAAAAAATCACCATATCCCCAAGATTTTTAAAAGACAATCTTACGTTGTCTTCTATCTAGTTTCACCCCAATTCTTTCTTATTCCGTTTGACTTTTCTTACCGCTTAAGAAAAAAGTCTAGTTTTTAATCATTTCTGTATCTCTATTATTGATACATTTTGAACATTTTACCTTCAGGTTAATACTGATGTATTTGCTTAATACAAAATAAACATTTATGTAACGTAAGTCTATAAAAATGTTCTAAAAATGTGAAAAAAATTAAGGCCAAAATGAGATGAATTTATCATAATAACTTTCTCTTTCACGTTTCATCACATAAATAATCAATATTATTTTGTCAGTTATTGCCACTCGTTTCCTTTCATTGGCATAGATAATGTATACACATGTATATTAACCCAGTCGTATAAACGAGATATTTTATGTCCAGCACAAGTCAAGTCGAAGGTCTACAATTTCCGGTACACGCCTCAACAAAAAAACAAAGTACATCTCTTACAGGCCAAGAGATTTTGTCAGAGGCCTTATCTATTGTAGATAATAAAACCGCACAACAAGTGTTGAATGAAAAAAACTGGCGAAAAAACTATCCTTTATATTTTAAAGCTCTTGTTAAACAAGGGATTTCTAATATCAACAACCCAATTACTATTGCGAAGCAAGGGTTGCATAAAGCTCACCATATTTTTGATTATTATCGTGATGGTAAACACTACCTTTTAAAAGATGCCGTTCATATTGCTTCATCTACTCCTCTTTATACAGTAAAACTTAAAGGTGAAAGTGACGCAGCACCTGAATGGTATGTTCCCTATAAAGGACAAAAACTAAGTGGACAAAGCTTATTAGACCAGATTCAACGCTGGGAAGAGACTGGTATTATTGAGCCAAGTCATGCAAAAGCACTTCGTGAAGCTATTGCTCATCCAGAATGGTTCGATTTGTCTGACCGTACGATGGTGCTGTTTGGTGCAGCCTCAGAAGCAGGACCACTGCCTTGGTTAGCCAAATGGAAAGCAAATATTGTTGCTGTAGATTTACCAAACTCACGAGTCTGGGGCAAAATCCTAAATACAATTCAACAAGGGAATGCAACACTCATTGCACCATGTGTTGAAGCCGTTAATTCGTCAGCAAAAGCTTCTGAGTTAAAAGATAAGCTGGGTGCAAATTTACTGACTCAATTACCAGAAATAGCGCAGTGGCTGGTGCAGTTTCCACAAAAGTTAGATTTGGCAGCAATCGCCTATTTAGATGGTGAAAAGCATGTCCGCGTTTCCATGGCAATGGATAGCATCATGCAATTTGTGAGCGAGCATAAGCCTGATACAAGCCTTATGTTTATGTGTACTCCAACCGATGTTTATGCAGTACCAAAAGAAGTTGCAGAGGCTGCTCAAGAGAAATTTAAATCCCGCAGAAAAATGCAAAAGTTGGCAGTAAAAGGTGTTTCTGCTCTTTCGCTCAATCGTTTTTTTCAAGCGCCATACCAAGACTTGGTTACATGTGAAAATGGAAAAACTTATGGTATTGCCGACTGCTTAGTGGTTGAACAAGGTCCAAACTATGCTTTGGCAAAACGTATTCAACAATGGCGTGCTATTTTGGCCCGCCATCAAGGACAACGTGTCAGTATTAATATTGCACCATCGACAACCACTCATTCAGTGACTAAAAATCCATTATTGAAAGCAGCTTTTAATGGCGCAGAACTTTTCGATGTAGAAGCATTTAGCCCTGAAACCACCAATGCCATTATGGCGGCGCTCTGGATTCATGACTTAAGAAATGAGTCTTCTGTGGCGAATCCTGAAACTGTATTGGACCATCCGCTTGAACTTATGATGGAAGGTGCCAATCATGGTGGATTATGGCGTGTGGCTTATTTAGCACGAACTGCCCTGCCTTTTGCGGCAATTTATGGTTTTGCTACCGAGAAACTGCCTTTTAGAAAATCATCTAAAAGATAATTTGATTAAAGCCCAATCTTAGAATTGGGCTTTTTTCTAAAGTTTCTTTATTTATCTTGAAAGTGCGATAGATATTTTTGCATTTCATCAGGTGGCACCATGCCGCCCCCAGTAGCCCATATTACATGAGTTACCTGCTGCAACTGCTCAGCTGTAAACTGGTGTAAAGCCAAGTAATCAGGACTCGTCTGTACGTAATACGGTCCCATCATGCCTGCTACCGCAGAAGGCTCAAGCTGAATATTCTCAGTTTGATTTAAAAGCGCAATAAGCTCATATAAACGTTCATCGTGAATGGTGTAGTAGCCATCGATTAATTGTTGCATAGCACGCCCGACAAAACCTGAAGCACGCCCTACCGCAAGTCCGTCTGCCGCAGTAACGTTATCAATGCCAATGTCATTAACTGAAATCTGATCATGCAAACCTGTGTGGACACCAAGTAACATACACGGCGAATGTGTGGGTTCTGCAAAGATACAGTGTACATGCTCACCAAAAGCCAGTTTTAGTCCAAAACTCACCCCACCAGGCCCACCACCGACGCCACACGGCAAATAAACAAATAATGGGTGTTCAGCATCGACTTTAATTTGTTTTTGCTCAAATTGCTGTTTTAAGCGTATTCCTGCAACGGCATAACCTAAAAATAATGTTGTTGAGTTTTCATCATCAATGAAAAAGCAGTGTGGATCTTGCTCTGCGGCTTTTCGTCCCTCTTCAACAGCTACTCCATAATCACTGGCATATTCTACAACGTTGACGCCGAGTGAACGTAGTTTGTCTTTTTTCCACTGTCTAGCATCAGCCGACATATGAACAGTGACTCTAAAGCCGAGTTTGGCGCTCATAATGCCAATAGAAAGCCCAAGGTTGCCTGTAGAACCTACTGCAATTTGATACTTAGAAAAGAATGCCCTAAATGAATCTTGATCTAATTTACTATAATCATCTTCTGGTTTGAGTAACCCTGCCTGCATGGCAAGTTTTTCAGCATGTGTGAGCACTTCATAAATACCACCACGTGCTTTGATAGAGCCTGAAATAGGTAGATGACTATCCTTTTTCAGCCAGAATGTTCCGTTAAGCTGTACTTGTTTTGCTGAAGAAAGTGCTTGTTGCATATGAGCAATTTCAACAATATCTGATTCAATTTTTCCCTGTTGTGCTTGAGTTTCAGGAAATACTTTTGCCAAATAAGGTGCGAAACGCGCTAGTCTTGCTTCTGCTTCACTTACATCCTTAGCGGTTAGTCCAACTTTTTCTAAAGCTTCTTTTAAAGGATAGCGATGAGGTGTAAACCAAAATGTTTCTTGATAGGCTTGAAGTGTTTCAATAAGTGGAAATTGTTGTTTTAGCTGATCTATTTGAACCGCATTCATAATATATCCTAATATAAAATTTTAAGCCCAATCTATAAAGCTGTTTGATGGCCTATAACAACCTATTAATTTATAGATGAATGTACATGAAAAATAGTCTCAACTTTAAAAACTAAACAAATAAAAAAGCCACTGTGAACAGTGGCTTTAATTTTTTAAATGCGTTTATACAAACTGTAAGAATAACCAGTACAAACCACCTGACAAGCAGATTGTTGCAGGAAGAGTAAATACCCATGCAGAGAGAATTGTCTTCACAGTATTAAAGTTTAAACCTGATTTATTCGCGACCATCGTACCCGCAACAGCACTGTTTAAAACGTGTGTTGTTGAAACTGGCATACCTAAACCATCAGCAGCTGCAATTGTACTCATTGCAACAAGCTCAGCAGACATCCCTTGACCATAAGTCATGTGGTGCTTACCAATACGCTCACCTACAGTCACAACGATACGTTTCCAACCCACCATTGTGCCTAGACCAAGTGCTAAAGCAACAGCCACTTTTACCCAAGTCGGAATGTATTGTAAGAATGAATCTAAGCTACTACGGTATTCTTTCACAAGCTTTTTCTGTGAGTCATCCATTTTTGGTAAAGCATCTGCTTTATCCAAACGCTTAAACGTCGTGGTGCTTAAATACATGTCATTACGAATTTCGCTAATTGCAGCTTCAGGAATATCTTTTAAGTTGCTATAGCTAGAAACTCGCTCACCCAAGTGATCAGTCATACTTGCCAATGCAGGCACGACTTCTGGAGTTTGCTGTTTAGTTTGAATATATTTAGTCAGAATAACACGTGCTTTTTCATCGGTTAATTCTGGCTGATTTTGATTCAAAAATACGGCAGTTTGAGAAGAAAGCTGATGGAATGATTGAACTTGCTGAGTATCAAGATTTTTATTTAATGAATAAGCCAACGGCACCAGACCAACCAAAATCAGCATGATGAGTCCCATACCCTTTTGACCGTCATTCGAACCATGTGCAAAACTCACACCTGTACAGGTAAAGATCAAGATTGCACGAATGATTGCTGGTGGTGGTTTATTCCCTTCAGGTGGCTGGAATAATTCTAATTGGCGTTTAAAAATAGTTTTAACCAACAAGAATACAATCGCTGCAAAAGCGAAACCAATTAAAGGTGAAAATAATAATGCCTTACCGACTTTAATCACCTGATCCATATCAACACCACTGGTCGTTACGCCAGTCGATGCACTCAATAGATGGTTCATAATGCCCACGCCCAAGATTGAACCAATCAAGGTATGAGAGCTAGAAGCAGGAATACCCAAGAACCAAGTACCTAAGTTCCAGAGAATCGCAGCAATAAGCAATGCAAAAACCATTGCGAAACCTGCACCGCTACCCATATTCATGATCAATTCAACAGGCAACAATGCAATAATGCCGTAAGCGACTGCGCCGCTTGCAACCATTACCCCAAGGAAATTACAAAAACCAGCCCACATGACTGCAACCGGTGCTGGTAAAGCATTGGTGTAAATCACTGTTGCTACTGCATTTGCAGTATCGTGGAAGCCATTTACAAACTCAAAGCCTAAAGCAATCAAGAGTGCAGTTGATAAAAGAATAACTGAATAAAGACTCAAAGGTGGTACATGCGCTAAATCAGCACTCACCTGAAATCCAATATAAATAAGTGTTGCAACAATAATCGTCAGAAACACCGGCATAAAAAATTTAGGTGTCGGGACATGTACATTCGTCGATTTGACTTGCAGGTTTGCCGCAAGTTTTGAATCCGAAACAGGGGGTAGATTAGAATTCATGCAGACGGTAAGAGGATAAAAAAATCCTCTGTATTCTTAAATTAAATTATGACAATTATATGACAAAGCGGCGCCTGATGAAGTCAATTTTTCACATTTTGACCTCATTTGATGCACCTTTCCTCTATGATTTTTATTTTTTTATTTAAATACAATAATTTACATAAATCCCCACCCATCTATTTTATGACTATTTTTGAAGCAAAAATATCTAAAAAATTACCTAAACGTCTACTTTTTAAACACTACAACTGTCATAAAACCGAATATTGGAGATGAAATATTTCAATATCATGATCATTTTATGAATATTTGATGAAAAAACACCCTCTTTTTGTTCGAAAACACTTTTTTTTACGACTAATTTACGGTGAATGGTGGGTCGTCATAGATCATCTATTGCGCAACTATTCTGTTACAATAGCGCCGCATTTTTAAATTCGTACAATATCGGGGTTTTATATGTCCACGCTTGCCACCCTAAAAGCGCTTCTTGCCAAACGTATTCTGATTATTGATGGTGCAATGGGTACCATGATTCAGCGCCATAAATTGGAAGAAGCAGACTACCGTGGTGAGCGTTTTGCCGATTGGGCACATGACTTAAAAGGTAACAATGACCTTTTGGTTCTGACCCAGCCTCAAATCATTCAAGGTATTCATGAAGCTTATCTTGATGCTGGTGCAGACATTATTGAAACCAATAGCTTTAACGGCACGCGTGTTTCTATGTCTGATTACCACATGGAAGATCTTGTTCCAGAGATTAACCGTGAAGCAGCACGTTTGGCCAAAGCAGCGTGTGAGAAGTATTCGACTCCAGAGAAACCGCGTTTTGTCGCAGGTGTGCTTGGGCCAACATCGCGTACTTGTTCAATTTCACCGAATGTAAATGACCCTGCCTTTCGTAACATCACCTTTGATGAGCTAAAAGAAAACTATATTGAAGCGACTCATGCGCTGATCGAAGGCGGTGCAGATATCATTTTGATTGAAACCGTATTTGACACATTAAACTGCAAAGCTGCAATTTTTGCGGTTAAAGAAGTCTTTAAACAAATTGGTCGTGAATTACCAATCATGATTTCAGGGACCATTACCGATGCATCGGGTCGTACCTTAACAGGTCAAACTGCGGAAGCGTTCTGGAACTCTGTACGTCATGGTGACTTACTATCGATTGGCTTTAACTGTGCACTTGGTGCAGATGCAATGCGCCCTCACGTAAAAACCATTTCTGATGTTGCAGATACGTTTGTTTCAGCGCACCCAAATGCGGGCTTACCAAACGCTTTTGGTGAATATGATGAAACGCCAGAACAAACTGCAGCATTCTTAAAAGAATTTGCAGAAAGCGGCTTAATTAATATTACTGGTGGTTGCTGTGGTACAACACCAGATCATATCCGTGCGATTGCCAATGCGGTAAAAGATATTACTCCTCGTCAAGTTCCTGAAACTGTACCTGCGTGTCGTTTGAGTGGTTTAGAACCATTTAATATTTATGATGACTCACTTTTCGTGAACGTGGGTGAACGTACTAACGTTACAGGTTCGAAAAAATTCTTACGCTTAATCCGTGAAGAAAACTTTGCTGAAGCTTTAGAAGTGGCACAGCAACAAGTTGAAGCTGGCGCACAGATTATCGACATTAACATGGATGAAGGGATGCTCGATTCGCAAAATGCGATGGTGCATTTCTTAAACCTTGTAGCTTCTGAGCCAGATATTTCACGTGTACCAATCATGATTGACTCATCAAAATGGGAAATCATTGAAGCTGGCTTAAAATGCGTACAAGGTAAACCCGTTGTTAACTCGATTTCTTTAAAAGAAGGTTATGAAGAGTTTGTAGAAAAAGCTCGCCTGTGCCGTCAATATGGTGCTGCGATTATTGTTATGGCATTTGACGAAACAGGTCAGGCCGACACTGCTGCACGTAAGCGTGAAATCTGTAAACGCTCATATGACATTTTGGTTAACGATGTAGGCTTCCCTGCTGAAGATATTATTTTTGACCCGAACGTGTTTGCAGTAGCAACAGGTATTGAAGAACACAATAACTATGGGGTCGATTTCATTGAGGCCACAGGTTGGATTAAACAAAACTTACCGCACGCTATGATTTCTGGTGGCGTGTCGAACGTTTCATTCTCGTTCCGCGGTAACGAGCCTGTTCGTGAAGCCATTCACTCTGTGTTCTTGTACCATGCCATCAAGCAAGGCATGACCATGGGTATTGTGAATGCCGGCCAAATGGCAATTTATGATGATATTCCAGCCGAGTTAAAAGAAGCAGTTGAAGATGTCATCTTAAACCAAAACCAAGGTGAGTCTGGTCAGGCTGCAACCGAGAAACTACTTGAAGTGGCGGAAAAATACCGCGGACAAGGCGGTGCTACCAAAGAAGCCGAGAATCTTGAATGGCGTAATGAATCTGTAGAAAAACGTCTTGAATATGCACTAGTTAAAGGTATTACCACTTACATTGATGAAGATACCGAAGAAGCTCGCCTCAAAGCCAAACGTCCTTTAGATGTAATCGAAGGCGCTTTGATGGATGGTATGAACGTGGTTGGTGACTTGTTCGGTTCGGGCAAAATGTTCTTACCACAGGTTGTGAAATCTGCCCGAGTCATGAAGCAAGCTGTGGCTTGGCTCAACCCGTACATTGAAGCTGAAAAAACAGGTAGCCAATCTAAAGGTAAAGTCCTGATGGCAACTGTTAAAGGCGACGTACACGATATTGGTAAAAATATTGTAGGCGTGGTACTCGGCTGTAATGGTTACGACATTGTTGACCTTGGGGTAATGGTTCCTTGCGAGAAAATCTTGCAAACTGCAATTGATGAAAAATGTGACATCATCGGTTTGTCAGGTCTGATTACTCCATCTTTAGATGAGATGGTGTTTGTTGCGAAAGAAATGCAGCGCAAAGGGTTTAACATTCCTTTACTGATTGGTGGTGCAACAACTTCAAAAGCACATACAGCAGTAAAAATTGATCCTCAGTACCAAAACGATGCTGTGATTTATGTTGCCGATGCTTCACGTGCTGTGGGTGTTGCAACCACACTCCTTTCGAAAGAAATGCGTGGAAACTTTATTGCAGAGCACCGTGCTGAATATGCCAAGATCCGTGAGCGCTTAGCCAACAAACAGCCAAAAGCTGCAAAATTGACTTATGCTGAGTCAGTTGAAAACGGTTTTAAAATTGACGAAAGCTATGTACCACCAAAACCAAATCTTTTAGGAACACAAGTTCTCACTAACTACCCTCTTGCAACCCTTGTAGAGTATTTTGACTGGACACCATTCTTCATTTCTTGGAGCTTGGCAGGTAAATTCCCGAAAATTTTAGAAGATGAAGTGGTCGGCGAAGCTGCAACAGATTTGTACAACCAAGCTCAAGCGATGTTGAAAGATATTATCGACAACAACCGTTTTGATGCTCGTGCCGTATTCGGTATGTTCCCTGCACAGCGCACTGACGCAGACACAGTGAGCGTATTTGATGAAGCGGGTCAAAATGTTACGCATACTTTTGAGCACTTACGCCAGCAATCTGACAAAGTGACAGGTAAACCAAACTTGTCTTTGGCAGATTACATTCGTAATGACCGTGAACAACAGGACTACTTAGGCGGATTCACTGTATCGATTTTTGGTGCAGAAGAACTGGCCAATGAGTACAAAGCCAAAGGTAATGACTACTCTGCAATTTTAGTGCAGTCATTGGCAGACCGTTTTGCTGAAGCCTTTGCAGAACACTTGCATGAACGCATTCGTAAAGAATTCTGGGGCTATAAAGCGGATGAGCAGCTCAGCAATGAAGAACTGATTAAAGAGAAATATGTCGGTATTCGCCCTGCACCGGGTTACCCCGCTTGCCCTGAGCACTCTGAAAAGGCAGTGTTATTTGACTGGTTAGGATCTACCGACAAAATTGGTACTAAACTGACTGAACACTTTGCAATGATGCCGCCATCTTCAGTAAGTGGTTTCTATTATTCTCATCCTCAGAGTGAATACTTTAACGTGGGTAAAATCTCTCAAGACCAACTTGAAGATTATGCAAAACGTAAAGGTTGGACACTGGATGAAGCGAAACGTTGGTTAGCGCCGAATTTAGATGATTCGATTGTTTAATGTTTATTTTATAACAATTGAGATCAGGTATGATTTATTTTAATGCCTGATCTCATATAATTAGTATTCTGGTTTAGTTAACTCGTCCACAATCAAACTTTTATTAATATTATTAATAAACAAATAAAAATCATGCTCTAATTTAATAAAATCTTTTCTCTCACACTCTTGAATAGTAATACCAAGACTTTCAGCATTAATAATTAGTTTCTTAATATGATCAGCATATCCAAGTTTTCGAGGAAGTCCTTTATTTAAAAAATTTATATCTACATCTATCAGCTTAATAATATTTTTATAATTATTAGAAACACTTAAATCACCTTCAAATGAATTTGGATATATAACACGATAAAAAAACAAGCGATCAATTGAGTTAGATTTCAAATAACTACTATGTTCTAGATAAATATCAATAGTTTCAATAAAATTCCTATAATGCTGTAAATATGTCGAATACCTATTAACTTGCTGTGTATTTAAATTATTAGCATGCGTAGTTATATAAGTTTCTAAATAAATCTGTACTGATATCCAACCTAATAAAACTGTTGTAATTGCTATTGCGAGCACAGGTATTTGAAAAACATATTGAGTTAATTCAATGAATTTTTTTAAACCTTCACTAGTTGGTTCAAAATGATATCCGCTCTTCAAAATGAAGAAAAAATTACAAATAAAAAAATAAAGAGTAGCACATGCTGCCAAAAACCAGATACGTTTTATTATTCTATTAATTAACGAACTATCCCTTGCTAACTTATCCATCTATCTAATTAACCTGTACTTTTGCAATTCCGTATTTAGAGAAATAGCTTTCTCTGTATATATTTCTTTTGGATGAGATTTAAGAAACCCAATTCTATGTTGAATTTTAAAAAACTTTCTATTATAAATAAAAGAACCATTTTCCTTTTGTAAAGGAAAATGTTTTTTTAAAGATTTAATTGAGTCTTCAATAAACTTTATGTCTGCTTTATTTGGTAATGGTTTAATTGCATTAAGCTTTCGCTGAAGTTTCTCTACAGACACATGATTTACTCTAGATAACTTACTTACTAATCCCTGACATCTATTAAAATCAATTCGATAAAAATAATGTGTTCTATAATTAGGTTTTTTAACTAATTGCTCTAATCTATGAATTGCCGCTCTAATATTTTTTACTTCAATCTTATCAAACTTTGGTGTTTTTAAATCAACCCTAATATTATGAACTTTTAATGCTTTACTTGAGAATCTTTCTACCTTAATTTTATCTATATTTAATGGAAGATCTATACTATTTAACTGACCTTCAACAATTTTTATAATAGAATCAAAATTATATTCTGAATTTTTACTAGAAATTGTAATATCATCAATATAACGGGTATAAATTAACTTTTTATTTTTCAAACGAAAGAATAGTCTTTCTTCTATTGAAAATAATGCTAAAGAAGCTATATAACTTGAAGTAATACCTCCTTGAGGAACTTTACCATCAACACAGCATAATTGCGCTAAGATTTTCGACAACTCATCATTATATTTAAAGAAATTTTTAAATATTTTTTCTACTAATTCTTGAGTAATATTATCAAAAAAATCTTCTATATCTAATTTAAGTAAAGCTCTAGCACCACAATGTTTTTCAGCACTAGCAACATAATCATTTGAGGATATTTCATCAGCTGGAATAGAACCAAAAATATAGTCTGGCCATTCTATTTGTTGAGTAAAAATTCTATTCTTAATTCTTCTTTGTATTTTTCTTAAAGAGGTATTTGGATTATAGATATTCCTTAGTTTACCATTACTTTTTTTTATAAATCCAGCTTTATATTTAGCTTCATCTTCTAATAAAAGTACATTTGTTAATTCATCAATATCAATAGATAAAACTTCAGATAATTTATCTAAACTATCAATTTTAGAGCCTTTATAAATATATTTGGACTTGATCATTTGATATAGCGAGGGCACTCTAAATGCTAAGTAGATATAATAAACTCTAAAGAACAATACATAGAGCTTGTAATCTCAATTTACTTGGTTACTCAACAGCACTTAAATAAACACTGAGATTACTACCCTCGGCTATCAGGATTATTTGGGACAAATGACGGAAACGACACTTCTCCCCACAAGCTATCTATTCAATAGCACTAGTTAAAACTAGCCAATAAGAGCTGAAATTAATTGAGTAACATCCGTAACCAAACGAAACATTTGGGATAACAAGATTTATACCATGTTTAAAATATTTGTAAAAGTATTAGCAACTATTTTAAGAAAAAAATAGATATCCATTTGAATTTTTATTAGAAATCCCTCAACCTTAAAGGACTGAGGGATTTAAAAGAATTTATTTCAATACTCTGCATCAAGCAGACATTACTTTTACTTCAAATGTGACTTAATCTTTTCTTTAACTGCTTCTGTTGAAATAGCATATCGATCATGCAAAGTTGGTAATGCTCCTGCATCTAAAAATGCATCTGGCAAACCAATCATGTCAAAATGAGGATGTTGACCATTTCTTAGAAGTAGTGAGCCAACAGCTTCTCCTAACCCACCAATGACTGAATGATTTTCGGCAGTTAAAACAGGTCGGCTACCTTTTGCGACTTCATCTAAAATAGTTTGTTCATCTAGAGGCTTAATGGTAGGTACATGTAGCACTGAAACCTCAATGCCCTCTTTTTCAAGCTCTTCGGCTGCCTCAAGCGCACGCATGGTCAATAAACCAGTCGAAATAATGAGTAAGTCTTTACCGGGTTTAATCACCTGTGCCTTACCCAATTTAAACTGGTAGTTGTATTTATCGAGCACTAATGGAACCTGACCGCGTAATAAACGCATATATACCGGACCATTATGCGCGGCAATCTGAGGAATCGCTTGTTCGATTTCTAAGGCATCACATGGGTCAATGATCATGAGGTTTGGCATTGCACGGAAAATTGCAATATCATCCGTTGCCTGATGGCTTGGGCCGTAGCCTGTGGTTAACCCCGGAAGTGCCGCCACAATTTTGACATTCAGGTTATCCTCTGCAATTGCCATACAAATAAAGTCATAGGCACGACGTGATGCAAACACGGCATAGGTGGTCGCAAAAGGAACAAATCCTTCACGAGCAAGTCCTGCTGCTGCACTCATCAAAAGTTGTTCTGCCATGCCCATTTGGAAAAACTTGTCTGGGTTTTCTTTGGCAAAGATATGTAGATCAGTATATTTTGATAAATCTGCTGATAACCCTACGATATCGTCACGCTCTTTTGCCAAGGCATTCAGTGCATGTCCAAATGGTGCGGATTTGGTCGGTTGACCCTCGGCAGCAATAGAAGCAATCATTGCCGAAGTGGTTAGTTTTTTCTTAGGAGGATTGGCTAACTGGCTCATGGTGTATTCCTTACTGTCCGTAGTGGGTCAAAATATTTAAGGCGTCATCCCATTCATGTTCATCAACACGAATGAAGTGTGTTTTTTCTCGGCTTTCCAAGAACGACACGCCTTTACCCATTTTGGTGTCACAAATAATGACGCGTGGGCATTTTCCCTCATGGTTTCGCGCTTGTTCGAATGCTTCAAGCAAAGCTTCCATGTTGTTGCCATCCACACGTTGGGTGTACCAACCAAATGACTGCCAACGATCAACAATTGGCTCAAATGCTAAAATTTCACTGGAGTGCCCATCTGCCTGCTGATTATTCACATCAATAATGGCAATTAAGTTATCTAGTTTCCAATGCGAAGCAGACATCACGGCTTCCCATGTTGAGCCCTCATTTAGCTCTCCATCAGAAAGTAAGTTATATACAAAAGCATCCGACTTTTTCTGTTTCAGCCCTAAACAAGCACCGACTGCAATTCCAAGACCATGCCCCAATGAACCACCTGTAATTTCCATACCCGGTGTGTAAGAAGCCATGCCCGACATTGGTAACCGACTGTCATCGGCTCCGTAGGTTTCAAGTTCTTCAAGCGGAATAATTTTTGCTTCAATTAAGGCTGCATAGAGTGCAATTGCATAGTGCCCAATAGACAGATAAAAACGGTCACGGCCTTCCCATTCAGGGTTCTCTGGCTGATATTTCATGGCATGAAAATAAGACACGGCGAGCAAATCTGCTGCCCCTAAGGCTTGCCCAACATAACCTTGCCCCTGTACTTGCCCCATACGTAAAGCATGTTGGCGAATGTGGTAGGCACGTTGTTGCAACTCGGCAATTTGGCCTGCTTTATCAACATTTAACATTGTCATTTACTATTCCTTATTAACGATTGACCAGTTTTGCCGGAACACGCAGAACCAGACTGGCACCGAAAATTAATACTGCTGTGATTAAGAACATGCCGATTGCATTTGAACCTGTGTTGGTAGTGACCCAACCGATCAAATAAGGTGAGCAAAATCCTGCAAGATTGGCGAAGCTATTCACTGCTGCAATACCTGCCGCTGCGGAAACACCACCCAAAAAGTTGGTCGGTAACATCCAGAATAAAGAGGATGCCGTCAGCACACCTGAGGCTGCGATGCAAAGGCAAATTAAAGAGAGCGTTAGATTTGAAGCGAATAAAGTCGCAAATGTGAGTGCTATAGCGCCTGCACACATCGGAATAATTAAGTGCCAGCGGCGTTCTTGGAAATGGTCACCACTACGCCCTGCCAAAATCATGACCACAATGGCACACATATAAGGCAGGCTTGTGAGCAAACCTATATGCCAGTTATCACTAATGCCCGAATTACGAATAAGAGTTGGTAGCCAAAATGTAATGGCGTATTGCCCCATCACGACACAAAAATAAATACCTGCCAGTAGCCATAAGCGTTTATCTGCGATGAACTCTTTAACGCTAGCATGACCTTCTTTGTGCTGGTTATCCTGAGCAAGCTCTTGCTTCACCAAGTTCTTTTCATCTTGGGTTAACCAGTTGGCGTCTTGAACTGAATCTTTTAAAACAGCAAGTACAAGCAGGCCAACAAGTACAGTAGGAATGGCTTCAATTACAAACATCCACTGCCATCCAAACCAGCCATGTACGCCGCTCATTCGGTCCATGATTAAGCCTGAAAGTGGTCCACCAATCATTCCCGAAATTGGAATCGCGATAAACCAAAGTACGGTCATGCGTGCACGGCGGTAAGATGGAAACCAATAAGTGAGGTAGAGCAACAAACCCGGAGCTAGTCCAGCTTCAGCAACACCAAGCAAAAAACGTAAGGTGTAAAATTGCCATTCGGTTTGAACAAAAGCAAAACAGCCTGACAAAATGCCCCATGTAATCATGATACGGGCAATCCAACGTCTTGCCCCTACCTTGTGAAGTACAATGTTACTTGGTACTTCACAGAGGAAATAACCAATAAAGAAAATCCCTGCGCCTAGACCATATACAGCTTCACTAAACTGTAAATCGCTCATCATTTGGAGCTTGGCAAAACCCACGTTTACTCGATCTAAATAGGCACAAAAATAACAAAGCATTAAAAATGGCATGAGCCGAAATGCAATTTTTCGATAGGCAGATTTACGAACCGCCGTATCTACTTCAGATGAAAATACTGTATCCATCATGCGAATCCCTTTACATTTGGCCACAGTATCCTCTTGTGACCATCATTCTATTTTTAGTTTTGAAATAGTGAGCGATTAATGAATCAGCATGCCACCATTTACATCGAGTGTGACACCAGTTAAGTAAGCTGACAGATCACTTGCCAAAAATAATGCTGCATTTGCAACATCTTGCGCTTTACCTAAGCGGCCGAGTGGAATACTTGCCAAAATGTCGTGACGACGGTCATCATTCATTAAACCGCCAGTAATATCAGTCTGGATTAGACCTGGAGTAAGAGAATTTACACGAATCTGATCAGCACCAAACTCACGAGCCATCGCTTTTGCCAGACCTAACACGCCTGCTTTGGCAGCGCTATAGTGTGGCCCGCCAAAAATACCACCACCACGTTGTGCTGAAACTGAAGATAGACAGACAATACTTCCACCACCGTTTGCTTTCATAGATGGAATAACCGCTTGCGACATAATCAATGTTCCGCGGAGGCTGACATCTAAAATACGGTCATAGTCATTACGTTGAATATCAAGGGTTTTAACTGTCTGAGTAATACCAGCATTGTTAATTAAAATATCAATCTTGCCATAGTGCTGTAGTGCTTGTTCAACAGCTACTTTGACCTGTTCTTCGTTCGCAACGTTTGCAGCAAGGCCTAAATGTCCTTCACCAAGCGCTTTTGCAGCGTTTTGGCTTTGAGCAAGATCTAAATCAACAATAATGATTTTGGCACCCTGTTGTGCAAAGATTTCTGCGGTTGCTCGCCCAATTCCACGTTCTGATGCTGCACCGGTAATTAATGCCACTTTTCCTTGTAGTAACATATTCAATCCTCTTTTACGCTTTATTTCCTGAGTTCTGACTTAGAATCTCTTTTTTCACAAAGCCCAGCAATCATCTCGAATTCAACAAGACATGAAAAAAATTCATGCCTATGCTATTTTCAAATAAGTTTTAGGGATAAAAACGGATCATTTCATGGATAGCAGTGAAAACAATTTCAACCAAATACCCTCAATTAAAACATTACAGGCTTTTGAACAAACCGCCCGTTTCGGCAATGTTGCCAAGGCAGCCGAGCATTTGAATCTCACCCCTTCGGCAGTGAGTCACCAAATTGCTAAGCTTGAAGAAATGATTGGGCAGAGTTTATTTATTCGTGGTGCCCGTGGTGTGACACTTACTCCTTCAGGTGAACGCTATTTTCAAGATGTCACCACCATTTTGCATAATCTGATGTTAGCCACAGAAAAAGCTGCCGATAAAAGCCCTAAAGACAGTTTATATATTCATTCATCCCCAAGTTTTGGTTTACTTTGGTTGCTCCCTCGCCTTGAATCATTTAAAGAAAAGTTCCCCATGATTCAGGTTAACCTATCGTGTTCGTATGAAAATTTGCACTTTACCCGCGATAAGATCGATATTGATATTCGTCATGGTTTACCCAACTGGACAGGGGTAGAAATCAGAACCATTCGTAATGAAAAGCTTGAAGTGCTTGCGTCCCCTAAGCTACTGGAACGTAGTCCTGTGCATAAACCTCAAGATTTATTAAAGAAAGATCTGATTTTATCGCGTTCAACCTTAGTGACTTGGCCCCAATGGTTTGCCCATCAGGGTTTAAGCATTCCTGAATTTCCCTACACTTTGAGTTTTGACCGCTCTTATATGTCACTTGAGGCAGCCACACACGGGCTAGGTTTTGTTTTAGAAAGTAATTTACTCACTCAAAATTACTTAGAATCTGGAAAGTTGGTTAGAGTTTTTGCAGATGAGCTATCGATTCCTATCTCTGCTCATCACTTGGTATATCCACGAACCCACCAATTTATTCCTAAAATTGATTTATTTTTAAACTGGATTCATGATGAATTGGCAGGCTGAGAAATCATTTCTTAAATGATCTGAATTTGCTCAACTCGTAAGTGATGCATCATCTCTCGGATAAATACAAAGTAGGTAAAAATATAAAGTTGATCTGGGGCTACTTGGTTTGTGTAGTAACTCAAACGCTCAATAAAATCATTAAATCCATGCTCAAGCTCAATACGGCTGATTTGCTTTTTAGCACTAAAAAATAACTGACTGAGGTGTGTCATAGCAGCATCAGACGTAACAGCTACCCCACTTATATTTAAATTTCTGAGGGGCTTTGACTCGATGATTTCTTCAATAAAATAAATCATCTTTTCGATAGCGAGTTCATCAATCACGCTATCGCTGACACTTTTTGAATTAACAAAACCTAAGCCCTGCTCAAGGTGAATGTGTTGGCTGTCTACATCAAACGAGAGACTATTTAGACCAAGTGAAAATTTTAAAACCGAGTCGGGATGAGTCATAAAAATAACTTACCGTTGAATTTTGCTCATAACATTAATTTCTTTATAAGCGTAAATTGAACCAGTTTTTCCAATATTTAACATTAACTAATCGATTATTATTAACACTACATATAATAAAAACCTCTTTAAAAAGATGAAAAATCAATCTTATATTCATTCAGTCTTACTATTAAAAAATAGAGTATAAGTATGAAAAAATTAGTAATTTTAGGTATTACGATTTATAGCTTTGCACAGCTTACCAATGCAGCCACATTAAATGTAAAACCATATGGTACAATTCAAGATGGTCAAAAAGTTGAACTCTATACCATGAGCAATAACAAAGGAGTCTCAATTTCTTTTATTAGCTTCGGTGGTGTAATTACACAGATTTTGACTCCCGATGCCCAAGGTAAACAAAATAATATCGTTTTGGGCTTCGATGATTTAAAAGGCTATGAAGTTACTGATACCAAGGAAGGAATTCATTTTGGCGGATTAATTGGTCGTTATGCGAACCGTATTGGCAATGCTAAATTTAGCTTAGATGGAAAAACGTATAACCTCGAAAAAAATAATGGTCCGAACTCATTACATAGCGGCAATCCTGGTTTTGATAAACGTGTATGGCAAGTTAAGCCTCTGGTTTCTAAAGGTGAAATCGTTAAAGCGTCTCTGAAGTTAACCAGTCCAAATGGTGATCAAGGATTTCCCGGAAAATTAGATGTAGAAGTGATCTACAGTCTTTCAGATCAAAATGAATTCCAGATTGAATATAAAGCCAAAACTGATCAACCGACAGTCGTCAATCTCACCAACCACAGTTATTTCAACTTATCAGGCGCTGGCAATAATCCTTATGGTGTACTAGACCATGTGGTACAACTCAATGCAGACCGTATATTGGTAACCGACCAAAACTCTTTACCAACAGGTGAAATTGCTTCAGTTGCAGGTACAACTTTTGATTTTCGGACGCCTAAGGCGATTGTGAAAGATATTCGAGCGAATAATCAGCAATTGGCCTATGGATATGGCTATGACCAAACTTGGGTAATTAATCAAAAGTCTCAAGGGAAACTCAATCTTGCGGCTGTTGTAGTTGATCCAAAATCTAAACGGACCATGCAGGTTTTAACCACTGAACCAAGCCTCCAAATGTATACAGCCAATCATTTATTAGGAAATATTGTTGGCGCAAATGGCGTACTCTACCGACAAGCAGATGCGCTAGCATTAGAAACACAGCATTTTCCAGATAGCCCGAATCAATCAGCTTTCCCTTCTACACGTTTAAACCCAAATCAAACTTATAACAGTGTCACCGTATTTAAGTTTGGTGTTCAAAAATAATCTTTTCAATGAGGCTATGTTCATATTAAAAAGACTCTCAGCTAAATATGGCTGAGAGTCTTTTCATTTATTTAACTTTTGTGTTGGGTAAAAATGCGGTGGCAAACCCAAGTAATGGCAAGAATGAACATAAACCAAATACCCATTCAATTCCGTTAATATCTGCTAAATGCCCTAGCCCAGCTGCGGCAATACCACTTACCCCAAACATAAGACCAAACATTAAGCCTGCAATCATGCCGACACGTCCCGGAACAGCTTCTTGCGCATACACTACCATCGCTGCAAAGGCCGATGACAATACCAAACCTGCAATAATTGAGAAAACTGTTGTCCAGAATAAGTTTGCATACGGCATCATTAATGCGAACGGTGCCATACCAACAAATGAAACCCAGATCACCGCTTTACGGCCAATTTTGTCACCAATTGGGCCACCTGCAAATGTACCTAAAGCAACGGCTGCCAAGAAGGCAAACAAATGCAACTGAGCTGTTTGAATACTGATATGGAACTTTTGAATTAAGTAAAAAGTAAAGTAGTTACTAATGCTGGCAATGTAGGTGAATTTGGCAAACATCAATACACTAATTGTGCTCAAAGCAATAATGAGCTTACGACCATGCAATTTAGTATGTGCTTGAGTTGCACGTGCAGCTACCTGATTTTTAGCATGGCTCACAGTCCAACGGCTTACCCCAAATAAAACCCAAATCGCCAAAAGTGCAAATATCACTAAGCCGGCAACTGCATGCTGTCCAAATGGGACAATGAGTAAAGCTGCCAACAATGGCCCAATGGCTGTACCTGTGTTTCCGCCCACCTGAAAAGTCGACTGAGCTGTACCGAAGCGCCCGCCCGATGCCATTCGTGCCACACGTGAAGCCTCTGGATGAAAGGTTGCAGACCCAACCCCAATAAGCGCAGATGCACATAACAACACAGCAAAACTTGGTGAAAATGCTAACAAGATAATGCCGCAGAATGTGACAACCATTCCGAGTGGGAGAAGATACGGTTTTGGATGTTTATCGGTATAAAGTCCAATCCAAGGCTGTAGCAGTGAACCTGTAATTTGATATACAAACGAGATTAGGCCAACCTCCGCAAAACTCAGCGAAAAGTTTGCTTTTAGCATTGGATAGATGGCTGGTAGCACTGCCTGAATTAAATCATTCAGTAAATGTGCGACTGCCACGGCGCCTACAATTTTAATAATCATTCCTTGAGGCTGATCATTTGCAACGGTATTGGCAATACCATCTTTCAATTGTATTGAAGACGTCATACCTGAAAAACTCCAATATTTTTAAATGAGATGCTTATTGTAAATTGTCGCTTATAAAGTTATCTTCCAATAATCATCGTATAAGTGACAATTTTTAGGATAGTTTATGTCCGATTCTCTTATTCAGTCTGATTTGTCTGAACTTGTGATTGGACTCTCTTCTGAACATTCTTACCGAGAAATCACGCCTACCCATACACATACACGTGCGCAGTTTTTGTATGCATCTACAGGCAACATTCAGGTGTTTACGCCTAATCATGTGTGGATTGTGCCGCCCATGTGTGCGTTATGGATTCCGGCGAATGTGGAGCACAGCGTAATTTCACTGAGTCACGTGAAGTTAAATACGGCGTTGGTTGAAGTAAATGCAGTAGCTTTAATGGGACAACATTGTTTTATTATTCGGGTAAGCAATCTGTTGCATGAACTCTTAATACGTTTAAATGAAATCGAACGAGAAGACACTCCAAATACGGCCACTTCTCAAGAGCTTTCCCGTTCTTTACAAATTTTGATTTTTGAAGAAATTCATCGAGCCAATTTATTGCCCATCCAGATTCCTTGGCCGAAAGACAAAAGACTCTTAAAAATTTGCCAAGAGTTATTACATACTCCTGACAGGTCAAAAGATTTAACAGATTGGGCTGATGATATTGGTGCGAGTTCTAGAACCCTAATGCGTATGTTCCAAAAAGAAACTGGGCTGTCATATCGGGCATGGTTACAACAAATGCATATTGCACTTGCCTTGAGTAAAATCGCGAATGGTGAATCTATTGCCCAAATTTCAGAATCACTGGGGTATACAAACCCCAGCGCATTCAGTTCGATGTTTAAGCGACATCTAGGAAAAACACCTCAGCAGTTTAGAAGTGCCGCGATGTCGCTATAAGTCTTTTTTTTTGCAGGTAGGTCATGCTTTTCGAGCAAATCATCAAAATCGTGATAGACATGAAGCTCACGATCTTTACCAGTTCTGGCATGGTCTAAGCGCTGTTCAGGGTCGACTAAAACGAGAGTATGACCGTCATCAATCAGACGATCCACGCCTTCTAAAAACATACGTTTACCCACATCGTGGATAAGTGAAATCTGCGTTAAATCAATAACGATCGTGCTTTGATCAGTTGTCTCGTCTTGTAAAATACGCAACAACATTTCAGCTTCGGTAAATTTCAATACCCCTCGAAGCACATACACACTCAATGATGCGTCTTTTCCTGTGCGGTAATGACTTTGTACAATGGTCTGGGCAGAAGGTGTGCCTTCCATGAGATGTAACCCCATGTCACGAGATAATCGTTCTAAAATATCGATTCCTCGAACACTATGACCATGCTCATCTAGTCGAGGTGAAAAAGCAGCAATACTGACCTGCCCCGGTAGCACACCCAAGATACCACCTGCTACACCACTTTTAGCAGGAATACCTACAGTTGAAAGCCAGTCACCCGCTGCATCGTACATACCACAGCTCATCATGACACTGAGGACTTGTCTAACTACAGATCGATTTAATAGGCGCTTTCCAGTTCTAGGATCGACCCCGCCATTAGCAAGTACACTGCCCATACGTACCAAGTCTTTAACTGTAACCATGATCGCACATTGACGAATGTAACCATTCACAATATCGACAGGGTCAGTTTCCAAAATCCCCACCGTGCGCAACATATAACCGATCGAAAGATTACGATAGGCTGTTTTGACTTCCGAATCATAAACAGACTCATCAAAACTTAATTCACGACCAGCAAGCTCGCTCATAAAACGGCGTAGAATTTCTGCGCTATGCAAACCATGTTTAACCTGAATCAAGGAATGTACAGTAATTGCGCCAGAGTTGATCATCGGGTTTTTTGGACGACCATCTTTACCCAATGAAATTTCATTGAAGGCTTCTCCCGAAGGCTCTACCCCTACTTTCGCAAGTACCGCATCAATGCCAAGTTGTTGTAAAACATAGGCATATACAAAAGGTTTAGAAATCGATTGTATGGTGAATTCAACATCATCATCGCCGACCGAATAAATTTCACCATCTACCGTAGACATTGCTAAAGCTAATCGATTTGGGTTTGCATTTGCCAACTCAGGAATATAATCGGCGAGATGACCGCTGTTATCGATGTCACAGGCTTCTATAACATTTGCCAAATAATCTGGGAGAGGGGTTTGCATGGTCAGTAACCTTAAATGAGGAGATTTACAACATCGCGTAAAATTTCAGCACAACCTGCTGATAATATTAAAATTATATCTTTTGTAATGATTTAAATATCACGCTATAAGTATTGTAATTCCGATGACTTACCCTTTTCAAGCTCATTATAGGTTTTTCAAAACTTTAAACTGAAGATTAGCTTATTCTTTCTACAAACAATATCCCATTTAAATGATCGACCTCATGTTGAACGATACGAGCAGGAAAACCATGAAAAATTGTTTCCACCGTCTCGCCCTGAAGTGTTAAGTATTTCACCTTAACCATTTCGGCACGTTCCACTTGTCCACGTTCGTCTGGCACACTTAAGCAGCCTTCTTCACCTAAACAAACTTCGTCTGAGAACTCTAAAATTTCAGGATTCACCATGACCACTGCTTCCATTTCAGGTGCATCGGGATAGCGTGGGTTTGGTCGAGACGCCACAATAATGACGCGTTTAGAGATGTAAACTTGCGGTGCAGCAATTCCTACTCCATTACGTTCGAGCATTGTTGCATGGATAGCGTCAGCAAGCTGATAAAGCCAATTACTGTTTAACTCATTTGCCGAGACGGGAGCAGCAATTAGTTTTAAAATATCTTCACCACGCTTCGCGACAGGTAAAACTACACTCATCCTTTGACTCTCTCATTAAACTGGCTATAACAAGTTTTATTGTGTCGCTGAACAAGCCAAAAGAAAAGCCATTCCTACATCTGTTTTTGTTTTATCTAAAGCGTTTTTTGTTTTAAAGCTTTTTGAACTGAGCAAGTCCAATCGGCATTGCCCTATAGAACAAATTTCCTCCATTTACTTTTACTTCACTTTTCCATTAATATCCAAACTTCAATTACAACAATTAAGTAAAAAATGGATCAGGAATTAACTTTGCAGGATGCGAACTATCTTAATAAAGAAGATAAACGAACCCTCGCCCTTTCTTCATTGGGTGGAGCTTTAGAGTTTTATGATTTTGTGATTTATGTGTTTTACGCCAAAATCATTTCCGACCTCTTTTTCCCCAGCACACTTAGTCCGTTTTGGGCCATGCTCAACACTTATGGTATTTTTGCAGCAGGTTACTTTTTTAGGCCCTTAGGTGGGGTTGTCATGGCCCATTTTGGTGATTTGGTCGGGCGTAAAAAATTATTTTCACTTTCTATTTTACTGATGGCGCTGCCTACCCTGTTTATCGGGATATTACCTACCTTTGAAAATATCGGATATTTGGCACCACTACTTTTATTGCTTATGCGTGTGGTACAAGGTATTGCGATTGGGGGTGAAATTCCAGCCGCATGGACATTTGTGTCTGAGCACGTACCCGAAAGAAAAATTGGACTGGCAAATGGTTTACTCACCGCTGGGCTGTCTTTAGGAATTTTATTGGGTGCATTGATGTCTTTATGGATTTCACTGAATTTTAGTGAAGGACAAATCCATGACTGGGCATGGCGTATTCCTTTCATTGCAGGTGGTATTTTTGGTCTGGTTGCACTTTATTTGCGGACTTATTTAAAAGAAACGCCTGTGTTTAAAGCCATGCAAGCTCGTAAAGAAATCTCAAAAGAAATGCCTGTAAAACAAGTGTTAAAAACGCATAAAACAGCTGTTGCGATTGGCATGTTATTTACATGGTTTTTAACAGGTTGTGTGGTGGTGGTGATTTTAGCCATGCCAAATTTATTAACTGGTACGTTTGGCTTTGAGCGTTCTCAAACTTTTGAAATGCAAAGTGCAGCCATTGTCATGCAAATGGTAGGCTGTATTTTGGCAGGCTATTTTGCTGACCGTTTTGGCTGTGGCAAAGTCATGATGGTCGGTGCGCTTGCCGTGGCACTCACAGCAGCAGTTTTTTATAACAGTTTGGGGCACGCGGCACATTCAACCATTTTTGGTTTATATATGTTGTTGGGTCTATGCTCTGGTACCGTCGGCATGGTGTCGAGCAGTATGGTCAAAATGTTCCCCGCGCCTGTTCGCTTCTCGGGCATTTCATTTTCTTATAATTTATCGTATGCAATTGTTGGTGGTATGACCCTGCCTTTAGTGCATTGGCTCAGTCAATATAGTGATATTGGTGCGATGTATTATATTTTCGCGCTAACCATTTTGGCCTTTGTGACTGCCTTTGTGTTTTGGAATAAGTTTGAAAAAAACAGGTATTAAAAATTTTCACTTATTAAATAAAAAACCACGCCAATTGCGTGGTTTTTTATTGCAGCTTACTTTAGAAAGTAAACCCGATATTAAAGTTAATACGGTATAGCCACTTATCACTATTTGGTGAAGTGGCAGAGGTATATCCTGTTGAGTTGGTCGAGCCACCAATGATGTTCGAATTTTTACCCCACGTATAATCTGCCCAAACCATAAATGGTGAAGCAATAAACATCATCCCTGTGGTATTCATTTGCGAATCTGACCAATCATCACGTTTTTTATCGAGATAACTATAGTCATTATAAAACTTAATGGCTTTTAGCTTGCCCATATTGGTCACAGGCAACGTATAGGCAAGGTTTAAACTGGCAATCGTACCTTCCGAAGCAATGAAATAAGCAGGCGTAAGGCCATTCGCTCCCATCAAAGTCATATCACTGTTTACACCATCCGGATTTTTAGCATCGTACTGATAATGAATGACCGAACTTTGTAAGTTAAAGCGCTTATAGTTATTTTCAGTATGCAAACCGACTGCATAATATTTGCCGTCTTTGTCAGTAATGTCATTATGCAACTGGGCAATTGCACCCGACACGCCAAACTCTTGTTTACCGAAATCAGTTTCTAACTTGCGAACAATGCGGGTATTCACCTGATTGCGCTTTTCATTTTGATAGGCTTTTTGAGATGGAAATGCATTTCCTGCCAAGTCATCATAAGTTGCACTTTCAGGGGAATAACGCAGGTTCGTCTCTAACATTTGAGGATAATAACCGAGTTTTACATCCCAATCTTTGTTGTGATAATTCCAGTTGATCCCCGGTGCAATGTTATTGCCATAACCTAAAAAGAATGGAATGTGATAGGTCCAGCCATTTTGCGGATAAGGATAAATCGTAAAAGGTTTATAGACTAGCCCCGCTTCGATGCTGTTATTGGCATCTAAGTTATAGCCAACATATGCTTTTTCAATGGACGTTTTCTGTTGGTCTTGAAACATATAGCTGGCATTGATATAGGCATCATCAAATTTACCTTTGAGATCAACCCTGAAAATATCAAAATGGAGCTTACCAAAACCACGGTTTGGCCCTTCCCAATCTTCATAGCGTTGATTTAACCGAACCACCCCACCTAACTTTAATGAATCGGTACCATCATCACTTTTCCATTCAAGCAATGAATCTTTTGCAAATGCATTGACGCTTACCCCCAGCGTAAGCGGTGCAATGAATGCCATGATCAATGAAGTCTTTTTCATCTCTACATCCTTGATTGAGTTCCAGCGTCCTGCTGGAACTTTATTTGTTTTACCTGTAAAACTTCGTTTTTATTGTTTTTTAGACAAAAAAATTTATCTAAAAAAAGGATGGCTTAGCAGCTCCCATCGCATATGTACTAAACCATCCAAACTGGTTAATACAGTTTCTTTTGCGGTGGACCCGCGAAGTTTAATGGTCCAATCGAGTTCATATCGAGCTCAATCACGGTTGGCCCTTCAAAAGCGACAGCCTCTTGAATAACCGTTTTAAACTCATCTGCACTACCCACTTTCCAGCTTTTCACACCCATTGATTCGCCAAGGAGTTTGTAGTCTGGCGTATGCAATTCATTGAAATACTGACGACCACCAAAGTAGTTATTTTGAATGCCACGCATTACGCCATAACCACCGTCATTCATAATCATTAAGACCATGTTGGTGTTTTCTTGCACCATAGTTGCAATTTCACCAATACCCAGCATTAAGCCGCCATCACCGACTAAACCAATTACTTTTTTATCAGGGTTAGCAACTGAAGCACCGATTGCTGTTGCAAGGCCTAAACCAATTGCACCCGCGAGTGAGTGGATGTTTTGGTTTGGTGCTTGTACTGGGAATAAACGACTGCCCCATGTACTACCCGACATGGTGATGTCACGTACAAAAATGCCGTCTTGAGGTAAAGCTGCACGTAAGTGATCACAAATTAAAGCGTATTGGTCGATTTGCTTACGCAGCGCATCAATTGCAGCCTGTTTAGCCGCTACTACAGCAGCATCGTAATCAGCATCAACTTTTGAAGTCCCCTGAAGCTGTTCCAACACACGTGTTAAGACATCTTTAGCATCGCCACAAATGAAGTTGCGGATTTTGTAATTACGTTGCTGAGCCACTGGGTTGGCATCTACCTGAATAATGTTTTCAGGG
Source organism: Acinetobacter sp. AOR43_HL (assembly GCF_027854635.1). Lineage (NCBI taxonomy): Bacteria > Pseudomonadati > Pseudomonadota > Gammaproteobacteria > Moraxellales > Moraxellaceae > Acinetobacter > Acinetobacter sp. AOR43_HL. The sequence continues at coordinate 74,193 of NZ_JAKTHX010000008.1, read as the reverse complement.
AACTCAACCGAATAAGTTTTTGTTTCATTACTACGTAACCGAGAACCCACTACAACCATCAAGTCGGCATCTTTTAATAACTGCTCAACACCTGCTGAGTTATGGAAAGCACCCAAACTACGTGGATGATCATCTGCCAACACCCCACGGCCATGTGTAGATGAAACAACCGGAATACCTAAATCTGCAATTGCTTTAACTTCGGCAACGCTATTTAAAGTTCCACCGCCAATCCAGAAAATTGGACGTTTTGCTTTTTGGATTTCACTGACAAGATGGTCAATTTCAGCTTGCTCTGCCTGTGGTAACTCAAGTGCTTTGACTGGCCCTAAGTTAAGTGGCAAATCAATTTCTGCTGCCTGCACATCAATCGGCAGCTCAACACTTACCGGACCCATTGGAACTGTGGTTGCTACACGGATGGCTTCACGTATTACACCAACAGCATTGTCTGGGCTGGTAATACGGAACGCCGCTTTGCTTGATGCGCGCAAGAATGTAAGTTGGTCTTTAGTTTCATGGATGAAGCTTGCATCACGGTCGAGATATTCACGCTCAACTTGACCTGTTAAATGCAATACAGGGCTACCCGCATTCATTGCTTCAATCAGTGAACCTACCGCATTACCTGCACCAGCACCCGTACTGGTTAACGCTACCCCTAGGCCTTTAAAGCGTGAGTGTGCATCTGCCATAGTAACCGCACCCGCTTCACCACGGGCTGCTACAAAGCGCATTTTTTCACGGCGCCCTACCGCATCGGCAATAGGTAAATTGTGGATGGAAATAACACCATAAATACTATCAACTTGGTGCGCTTCTAAAACTCTTGCGATTGCTTCGCCTACATTTACACGTTCAGTCATGTCTATTCCTCAAAATTTGTTTTCAGTCCTTGAATTTATTAATCGCACCAAGGGTTGGGCTGTTCATTCAGCCCCATATAAATACTCTTTTGTTGCATGTACGATAAAATGCCCAAACGGCCTTTTTCGCGTCCGATTCCACTGTCTTTAAAGCCACCAAACGGCGCACTAATCGAGAATTTTTTGTAGGTATTAATCCATACCGTTCCCACTTCTAAGGCACGTGCAATACGCCAAGCTTTGCGATAGCTTTCAGTCCAGATACCTGCGGCAAGACCAAAACAACTGTCATTGGCTTGGGCAATTAAATCTTGCTCGTTGTCATATTTCATAACCACTAAAACAGGGCCAAAAATTTCTTCCTGACAGGTTTGAGCACTGTTATTTAAGCCCGTAATAATGGTCGGTAAGTAATAGCTTCCTTTGGCATAGTCACCAGTCGTAAGTGCCTCACCACCAATCAAAACTTGACCACCTTCGCTTTTGGCAAGCTGTACATAGCGGTCAACTGACTGCAAATGTTTGTCATTGACCAGTGGACCTAAATGCACACCAGCTTGTTCCGGATGACCCACACGTAAGCCTTTGGTAATTTCAACCAAACGCGTTAAAAACTGATCGTAAAGACTGCTATGAATAAACAAGCGAGAACCTGCAATACACGCTTGGCCTGCCGAGCTAAAAATACCGTACGCGACACCTTTAGCTGCCAGTTCGACATCCGCATCCGGCAAAACGATGGTTGGTGACTTACCACCTAACTCAAGCGAAGTAGTAATCAGTTTATCTGCGGCAATGTGTGCCAAATGACGTCCCGTGGTTGTTCCACCTGTAAAAGAAATTTTACGAACCAATGGGTGCTGAGCAATAGCATCACCAATCACAGAACCACGCCCCACTAACACACTGAGTAAGCCTTTTGGTAAACCTGCTTCTTCAAAAATTTTGGCAAGCTCTAAAGCAATCAGTGAAGTCGCTTCAGCTGGTTTTAACACCACGGCATTTCCTGCTGCCAAAGCTGGAGCAAGCTTTTGAACTTCACTCGCAATTGGAGAGTTCCAAGGGGTAATGGCTGCTACAACGCCCACAGGTTCATGCACGCTCATGGTCATAAAGTCTGGAGCACGTTGAGTGGTGAGCTCATCGTTCAATGTTTCACATGCCGCAGCAACATAACGTGCAGTTGCCGCCGCGCTCATCACCAAGCCACGAGTTTCGGTTAAAGGCTTACCATTATCACGTGTTTGTAATTTGGCTAATTCATCTACACGCGCTTCAATAATGTCTGCAACTTTGTAGAGAATACGTGCGCGCTCATGCGGCAAACTGTTTCTCCAGCTCGGTTGACGCCAAGCCTGATCCGCTTTTTCAATTGCTTCATTTACATCTTCAAGCGTTGCTGTTGAAAGCTCAGCGTTTACCGACTGATCTGCCGGAAACAGGCTTTGAATGACTGCACCACTGCCTAATCGCCATTCACCTGCAATATAAATTTCCTTTGCCATGATCAAATCCTTCTTAAATCTGTATTGCTTCTACACTGTTGCGACAAGCACGAATCACGCTAAGCGCAGCCAAAGTTGATGTTTTTGGGTTACTTGGTAACGGCACGCCCACCAGTTCAATAGTCATTTGCCCAAAGCCACCTTCTGCCACAATAGTGTGTTTGTTTTTGTTGATGGTTGGATCAACAGTTAACTCAACCATGGTTTCATCCATACCAAGTCCTGCAAGTGCAATGGTTGCTGCAACGTTGGCATTAGCTGGAAATTTCATGGCAGCTTCACGCGCAGTTCCTGTGAAAAAGACTGTAGCTTCAGCAACATGGTCTAGATCGACCAATTGCTCTGCATAACTACCCTTCCAGCTTTTTGGACTTTTACAGCCTTTGTAAGTGACTTTTTGCAAACCACCTTCTTTGGCTGCAGAAATACCGTCAATACCTGCGATAGCCCCTGCCAGTAAATGCAGATGGGCATCATTTTTTTCGGCAGTTTGCTTAAGCTGAACCAAAAATTCGCTATCAGCCAAAGTACCCACCGAAATCAGACCAATGGTCCAGCCTTTCGCTAAAACTTTTTGAGCATGCTCTTTCACTGCTGCTTGACCTGCCACCTCAATGACATAGTCTGGGGTACCATCGCATTGCTCAATATCTGAAATCACCTGAATGTCAGACGAGACTTGTGATTGAACTTTTTCAATGCTACGAGATGGCACGACAATCCATTTGAGTTGCAGATCTTGAGGCAAGTGGGCATACACTTCTGCTGCCATTGCGCCAAAACCAATCATCATCAACTTTTTCATGACAGCACCTGATATTTATAAATGTTTGTTAAAACCACCTGAGACATCTATTGCCGAACCTGTGGTGTAAGATGCCAATGGTGATGCCAAGAAAACTAAAGCACGTGCAGGCTCTTCTGGACGACCTAAACGCTGCATAGGAATCCCACGATTTTTTGCGATATTGCCTGTCCACTCTTCCCATGACAGATTTAAATCTGAACGGGTTTCATAACGGCGTTTCCACTGCGCAGATTCAACCATTCCAAGTAAAATTGAATTCACGCGAACACCATATTGAGTAAACTCATGCGCCAACGAATGGGTTAAATTCAACAGTGCAGCGCGTGCAGATGAAGTCGCAATCATGTGCGGTTCCGGTTGCAATGCCAGTAACGAGTTCACATTGGTAATTGAGGCATTTGCCGACTGTTTTAAGTCGTCAAGAAAAGCCCGTACCGGATGTAAAACACTGAAATATTTCAGCTCGATTTCTTTCATCCAGTCTTCATCTTGTGTGTTTTCAAAATTTGAAACACGGCCTTGTCCAGCATTGTTAATGAGCATATCCACATTGCCCAAATTGAGTTTGACCTCTTTGGCAAATTGCTGAACTTCTTCTTTTTTCAATACATTGCATGCTTTGGTAAAAATATTGGCATGCGGAAATTTTTCTAAAATATAGTGCTTTGAAGCATTTAGACGTTCTTCATCGCGACCACACCAAGCAACTTTTGCACCCTCTGCAACCAGTATTTCAACAGCAGCCAGCCCAATCCCAGATGAGCCACCGGTAACAACTGCAACTTTTCCTTCAACTTGGAAGCTCATAATCCTTAATCTCTCTTACGATTGTTCCTGAATCGTCAACATAATTTGGTTAAATGCTTGCGGTTGGTCGACATAACTTAAACGTCCTGCATCTTCTATGACGAAGCGCTGTTCCAACTGCAATTCCTGAGCAAGCTCTTGTATACCTAACGCAGGAGTGATTTGATCTTGCTGCCCTGCAATGACTGTGCATGGGACTTTTAAATGGGTTAAGTAATTACGTATTTCGTCATATGCCAGTAAGTACGATGCATGGGTGAAACCTTTTAGAGTCAACTGCTGCATCACCTCTGAAACTAAAGCTAAGGCTTGTGGTTCTTGTTTATAAATCAAATGAGGTCCACGGCTTTCAGCCATTCCTTTAGCACCGAGTTCTTTCAACATTTTTGGTCTTTTTTCAAAAACCTGAATTTGTGTTTGTTCATCGTGGCGTTGATAGCCTTGAGCTAGGTTAGCAACAACTAAATGTTCCACTCGCTCTGGGTAAAGTGCAGCAAATGCACTGGCCTGTAAGGCACCTAATGAGTGTCCGACCACAATTGCTTTTTCAATTTTTAAAACATCGAACAATGCTGCCAAACACTTTGCGTAATCAGTAGCATTGGGCTGATCAGTTAAAAGTTCATCTGATTTGCCATAGCCCGGTGCGTCCCAGGCAATGACATGAAAATGATGAGACAGCACTTCAAGTTGGTTTACCCATGAAGCAGAACCTGAACTAATGCCATGCAACAGCACAAGGTACTCACCCTGACCGGCTTCTCGATAGGCTTGCTGCTGGCCTTGAACAGTAACGGTTTTCACCGGAAATTCTGCTAACTTTTCAATGAGTGTCATCATTTTCAATTCGTTCCTTTCATTCACTTCATCAAACAATTAACGTTTGATTTGAGACAATGGATGCTCTGGTGGATAGTTCGGAATGGTTGGTTTACCTGTTCCTAACATCACACACATCAAGGCATCTTCTTGACCTGGGTTAAACAGACCACGGTAGATTCCCGGTGGAATTGAAATCAGATCACGCTCTTTTAAACGGGTTTCAAATTTTTCGCCGTTGTGCTCAATGAACAAATCAATTTCGCCGCGGAGCATAAAGAAAACTTCTTCAACATCGTGATGAATGTGCAAAGGACCTTCACACTGTGGTGGTAGAACCATGGTTGAAAACGTGAAGTTTTCTGCTGGAACGGTGTTACCGTCATTTGCAACACCTGTTGCACCCGTACCCATGTAACGCATTTGTGCACGGCGATATTTCGGATCGTAATCTGCTTGGAACTTCAAAGCATCGAAGTCGTATTTACGTGTCTCAAAGCGAGCAATACGTGTGTTTAACCAATCTTCTAAAGAAGCACCCTCTGGTTGTGCCCACGATTCGAATTGTTGTGTAGTCATTTTTTAAACTCCTATACAGTGAATTAATAACGTTTTAAAAGAGGAACCAAGAACAACGACCCAATGACAGCGACAGCAGCCAAGAAGGTAATTCCTAAATTAAAACTATGTGTTTGCATCACGATGTAACCGATAAGAACAGGCGCAATTGCACTTGCAAAATTACCTAAACCGTTAAATATTCCACCCGCAGTCGCCCCTACATTTGAGGTCGTTACTCTTGCAAGCAGAGCAAATACCGCTGCTACTCCAAAACCCCACGCCATAGCACTTAAAGACATGGCAGCAATAATCAATAGTGGCTCAGTCATAATGACCATTACGTACATGAAGATGCCCGCGAGTAATAAACCGCTAAATACTTGAATTGCGCGGCGGCCTAATTTGTCAGATAAAAACGCACCGATAATTTCTCCAATTAACATGGCAATGAACGGAAAGCTTGAATACATCCCAAACTCTTTGAGATTGAATCCTTTGTCTTGCATTAAGTAAGAAGGAACCCAGCTGTTTAAGCCCCACAAATACGTCATCAGCGCAATGTTAAAGAGACAAACCAACCAGAATGCGCTGTTGCTGAGCAGCAATTTAGTATTGGCAATGTGACCTTTGAAATTAGTGCGTTTACTCTCGCCCTCAATTTCGACAGTTTTCTTGAGCTGCAAGTTACGCAGACCAAAAACAATGCTAAAAATCGCAATCAGGGTTAGCGCAGCCATCACAAAAAAAGTGGTGTGCCAGTCGTGGTGAGCTAAAACATTTGCCGTGATTGGGAACCCAAGGAATGCACCTATCGGTGTTCCAAGTAAGAACATGGTAGAAGCACGTGCCTGCTGACGGTCTGAATAAGTCTGCTTAACAATGGTGTATGCCAAGGCAAATAACGGGCCTTCTGCTAAACCAAGCAGTACACGTAAAACCAACATGCCTGAATAACTGGTGGTGAACCCCATACAGAACATGAGTACGCCCCACGACGTTACGCTCCAGAACAGCATTTTCTTTGGGTTAAAGATGTCACCCAAAAAGCTTAGAAAGACTGATGAAAAACCATAAGCAAGTAAGAAACTTGTCATGAGCCATCCGAGCTTGGCCTTATCTTCAGCAATTCCCATTGCACTTTGAAAATGAGGATCTGAAAATAAAACCGCAATACTAATCTTGTCGAAAAACGCCAGTACCACACACACCATAAGGACAAAAGCAGGTACCCAATGCTTCAATCCACTTTTTTCTTCATTACTCATGTGTCATTCCTTCGATTTGGTAATGAGAACCAGATTTAATGTTTACGGTTTTAACTTCATGACATTAAATTCAGCATCTGCTAATAGTTTTGGATCTAAAACGGTGTTGGCTTGCATCCAACGTTTTGCCAGTTTGACCAGTTTAGAATCATTAATGGCAATCATGTTGAGCAAACGATTTTCATGGTCCAGATATAAATAGCTCACCTGATCTTCACCGCCTTGACGAATGATTACTTCCTTCGTTTTTTCAGGTTGATACGTACCTAAGATCTGGATATTAAAGTGATATTGATCTGACCAAAGCCATGGAATATCGGTATATTCAGTTTCAATGCCGAGCATCGACTTTGCTGCTGCAATCGCCTGATTTTGTGCATTTGCCCAAGACTGAATGCAATAACCCAAACCCGGATGAATCGCGACATCACCTGCGGCATAAATGTTTTGATCTGAAGTTTGCCCAAAACAATTCACCACAATGCCATCTTTCACATCGAGACCAGCATGTACACCTAACTCTTTGGCAATCTCAGCGCCTGCACCTACCACGACACAGTCAAATAACTGGCTATTTTGTGGATGATTCACTACTTCAACTTTCTGATTCGGCGCTTCAACTAAATGAAGACTCTTGCTGTCTAAATGAATTTTTGTACCTTGAGTTTCATGCATATTTTTTAAAAATGCAGAAACTTCCGGACTCACGCTTCTTGCACATAAACGATCACCATATTCAAATATATGAACATCTTTACCTTGCTTACGTGCAGTTGCAGCAATTTCTAAACCAATCCAGCCACCGCCAATCACAGCGACATTTTTTGCATTCTTTAAAATTTCAGCCAAACGTTCACAATCATGCACATTGCGTAAAGTCAGAACATTTGGAATGAACTGCCATGTATTGACGGGTACACGCGCACGGCTTCCAGTTGCAATCAGCAATTTGTCATACGGCAAAACCTGACCACTTTCTAAATGAACCTGTTTTTGTTCACGATCGACTTTTGTTGCAATTTCCGGTTTATGCCATTGAACGTTGAACTCTTGAACCTGTTCAGGAGAGAACAGATTCAAACTTTCATAAGTTGCTTCTTTTGAAAGTACTTGCTTAGACAGTGGCGGACGCTCATAAAACACTTGATCTTCATTTGAAACCACGTGAATTTCGCCCACATAACCATTTTGGCGTAATGTACTTACTGCCCAACCCGCTGCCTGTCCGGCACCTACAATTACGATCTTTTCCATAGCCATCTTCCTTGTAAAGCAATACCTGTTAAACAGGCTTCACCTGACGGCGGGTTGTGTCATCAAGACCACCTTCAATCGCCCATTCAGTGAAAAGCTCTAGACGATGTTCTTCTACACGTGGTTGCCATTCTTCTGTCAAATAATCATCGTTGGTGTAATATTCAAATGCACCACCTAATGGTGAGTTGACGTACCAGAAATAAGCAGAAGAAATTGGATGACGTCCTGGTCCAATAAAGGTTGACCACTCCGAACGATTCATATTTAAACCGCCCCCAATCACCTCATGGATATCACGTACTACAAACGCAACGTGATTTAAGCCAGCAGGTTTATTTGGAACACTGAGCAAGAATAAATCATGGTGATAACCTTCACCGCGACAACGTAAGAAAGCACCGCGATTTTTGTAAGCATCAGATAAATGAAAGCCTACTTTTTCAATATAGAAGTTTTCAGTTGTTGCCAAATCCGGTGTGAAGAACACCACATGTCCAATCGCAACAGGTTGACCTTTTTCATAGACAGGACTTGCTGCATTCACACGTTGAATGTTGCCGTATTGGTTAATACCTTCCGTTTTAAGTTCAGGTACTTCTTTAACAAAACTTTGTTCAAAACGAATGGTCATGCCATTTGGGTCAAGGCACTGAACTGTATTTTCAGTACGTTTAAAACCTTCTACATCGGCCAAACGAGCTGCCAAGTCTTCAAGGTCTTGAGCACTATCAACGCCCCAAGTCACTTCACGTAAAGTTGAACCTTGTTCAATAGCAGTCGGCAAACGCTCATCATCACAATTAAATAGATAAATCTTGCTACCATTTTGGGTTTGGTAAAGATCAGTGCCTTCAATATCCGAAGTACTTTTGCTTAAACCAAAATCTGCCAAAAACTTGTTTGAAGCGGCTCTATCTTCAACTCCAAACTTTAAAATCTCGATCCCTGTAATCATTTGACTACTCCTTAGTTAAAGACAAAACCGCCATTGACCGGAATATTTTGACCTGTCACAAAAGAGGACAAATCCGACAGTAGATACAATGCTGTTCCATTTAAATCTTGTGGAAGTTGCTGACGTTGAATCGCTCTTCCATTGACATATAAATCGTGACGTTCTTGAGGCACATACTCGGTTGCTTCAACCAGAGTAAGGCCCGGTGACAATGTGTTAACGCAGATATTGGACTGCCCCAACTCTCTTGCCATTGAACGCGTCATGGCAACAATTGCACCTTTACTCGCAACATAAGCCATCAGGTTCGGTGCACCCCAAAGTGCTGTATCGGAAGCAACATTAATGATCTTGCCAGCAGCCGATTGCTTTAAATGGGGAACGCATGTCTTACTGATGAGCCATGTGCCTTTCACATTAATATTCATGACCCGATCCCAAAGTTCAGGATCGTAATCAATCATATTTTTTCCACCGACATTGGTCGCCAGTGCCGCGCAATTCACAAGTCCGTCTAGTCCTTGTAATACTTCCACGCTTTTTGCAACCGCACTTTCAATAGAGTCTGCATTGGCAAGGTCAACGGTGACAGCATGAACGTTTAGCCCTTGTTTCTGTAACGCTTGCGCTTCTTGTTGCACCAAGTCAGACAAAATATCTGCCATCACAACTTCAGCACCAGCCTCGGCAATGGCTTGAGCGAAATCTCGGCCTAAACCACGCGCAGCACCAGTCACTAAAACTTTTTTGCCTTGCAACAACGCTACATTAGCCATGAGCTTCTTCCTGCATCTCGATACGGTTTGATGCATTTAGCGCAGCAATTTTCTTTAATTGCTTTTCAGCTTCTTTCTTCATTAAACGACGTAAACGTGCAAGACCAACATCGTGTTGATAGAGGAACTCTTTTTCACGCGCATTTGGCGCAAGGTTTTCTAAAATAATTCGGTCTTGTTCCAATACATCCCAATGCAATTGTTCTAAGTGATTGCGATATAAGAAACGCCATACATTACGTTGCCAACCACTCACCTTACGGCAGCGCCAGAAAAATACGCGAGTATTGTTGGCATCAATTGGCGTTGCATAACCCACAATCCAGAATTCACCACCTGGGCCAAATTGTTTGCGGTATGGGATCGAAAGACGTAACCAGCTTGCACCTGTTGAACCATATTCAACCCAGTCAAAGTTCACGCCTGTTTGACCTTCTTTTTCAAAAACAAAGCCATTATCGGTCGTGCGGTGCTTCATCTCTGCAGTACGTTCACCATCTGCCATCGAGTGCGATGTCGCATGTAAATAGGTCCCGTGCATTGGGTCCATCACATTATCAATCGCGTATTGATAGTTTACTTTCCAGTCTGCTTGGCAAAGGAACGCACTCCACTCTTCACTTGCAAGTTGCTCTGGGAACTCAAGCGGTGCTGGTTGTTCATTTGCATCAATACCAAACCAGATAAAGATTGCGCCATGTTGCTCAATTACTGGATAGTTCTTTAAACATTTAGTTCCGGTCATTGGACATTCATGAACCGCTGGCACATCAGCAACTACACCATCAGCACGAACTTCAACACCGTGATACCAGCAAGCAACTCGGTCGCCTAAGTTCCAACCAAGGGAAAGACGAGCACCGCGGTGTGGACAGCGATCTTCAAGTGCATGAACCTGACCTTCGGCATCACGCCAAACCACGATATTTTCCCCTAAACGGGTAATACCGACTGGATTAGCAGCGACTTCCCAACTTGCCAAAACCGGATGCCATTGGTCACGTAAACCAAGTTCTAAATATTCTTCAGCGCTTTGTGAAGTTGATACGATTGCGTTCATTTTATTCTTCCCTGAATCAATAACCTAAACGTTGCATTTCTTCTGTAAAGCTTGCAGAAGTCCATTCATCACCAGATTCACAGCGGAAACCCTGTTGATTAAGTGCAGAAACAACGTCATCTAACTCTGTTGCGCCCGCAGAAAATGCCTGAATCAAGTTTTTTACAAAATCCTGTTCATAGAGCGTTGGTTCTTTATAACGTGTCTGCCAAACCAACAATTCAGATTGACCTGGAATTTGAATATTGTTGATACCTGCTTCGGTTGCTGGCGTTGCATGAATCCAGCTTGCCAACTTTTCATTAAATGTCTTCATTGTTCTGCTTCCTTGTACATGTGAGGACTAGAGTTGAATTTGAATATCCTGTCCTTCAACACGAACTGGGTACGTACATAGGTTTCTACACCCTGGCCCACTTTTTAGCTCACCTGTCTGAATGTCAAAAATTGCTTCGTGCAATGGACATTCAACAGTCTGATCTTCGATAAATCCTTCGGTTAATAAGGCATACGCATGAGGGCAAACATTTTCGATAGCAAAGTAATTTTCATCGACAAAAAATACGCCTATTTTTTTCCCTTCAATTTCGATGGCTTTCGGCTCATCTTCGCTAACGTCACCCTGCTGACAAACTGAGATCCAACTCATACCTTGCGTCCTCATTTTGTTTTATATACAAAACATAATTTGATTTTCAAAACACAAGCTAAGCATAATCCCCTTGATCATTTTTTGTCAAAGTAAAAATAAATATAAAATTCATTGGTTTATTAATTTTTAAATATTTTGTTACGTTTCAAGAAGGAAACAAAGTTTTAAATATAAAAATTGTTTTATGCATTTTTAACAATTACAATAGTTATAAAATAAAGCAGCATGCCCCAAATTGAATCATGTTTTATTTATAGGAAAATGACACGAATGAGCATAGCAATTGATGAAGATTCGCAAGAATCGGAAACAACAAAAAATGATGATCGATATTTAGTACCCGGACTTGTACGGGGTTTAGCTATCTTGCAAGCATTTAATCAACAAGCGCAAGAAATGACCATTACAGAAATTGCTGAAATTTTAGAAGTGAACCGTTCTAGTGCATTTCGTCTGATCTATACACTCGAATCTTGTGGCTATTTAAGAAAAGCATCTCAAAAAACTTACGCTCTCGATTCCAAAGTCATGGAGCTTGGTTTTAACAGTTTATCTAAACTTTCATTACTCGATTTATCGACACCTTTAATGAAAGAACTACGTGACCAGACCAAACTCGCGGTACATCTTTCTATTTTAGAAGGTACTCATATCGTCTTTGTAAATAATATCCAGTCGATGGGAACCTTTACGAGCAACATTAGTTTAGGAACTCGCTGGCCTGCCCATGCAACCGTCATTGGTCAAATGCTTTTATCTGATTTACCTGAAACAGAAGTACGTCAGCGTTACCGCAATTTTAGCGATTGGGACAGTTTCTCTGAACTGACGCCAACCAATTTAAAAGCTTTATTGCAAAGACTCTCTTTCGTAAAAACTCAAAAAACCATGGTGAGCTGGGGTCATTACAATCATGATATGGCAGCCTGTGCGGCGCCTATTTTTAAACAGTCAAATGGTAAAATGGTTGCTGTTATCTCTGTAAGTTGCCCTATTACCACCTACGATGAAAAAACCTTTAAAGAAGATATCGCAAGTTTAGTTGTTGAAACAGCGAATAAAATTTCCAAATTTATTTATTAGAAAAAAAGCGACGTTCAGTCGCTTTTTTTGAATTTTATTTCTTAAATTAAAAATTATTTTCAAAGACGTTCCCATTCATATCTTTAAAGATAATTGTCGAATCATTTTCTTTAATATCAAACTTTAAGTACTGCTGTTTAAACTGCACCACTGCATAAAACTCTTCAGCACCGTCATCTAAACCTGTCGCAGAGACCTGAGTGCCTTGAGGAAGATCCTTGAGCCATACAGCGTTATAAAAATCAGACACAAAATTAAATTCACAATATTCTTTTGGCTTGGCCATTATTTTTGCAGCCATTTGATCAAACTGTTGTTGTTTATAGACCTCTAAGCTCAACAACATGATTGTTCTCCAAATTAAAGCTGGTTTGAGGCTAAAAGCTGTTTCTTTTTAACCTTTTCCCATTGATACCAACCATAAGCTGCCATCAAAACAAATGCTGCATACAAAGCGGCTGTTAAAAATAAATTTTTATAGATGAACATGCCGACATAAATAATATCGACAAATACCCAAAGTATCCAAGTCGCAATATGTTTTCGGCTGGTCCAATACGTTGCGAGTAAACTAAATGCGGCAAGTTGTGAGTCGAGCATAGGAACTGCTGCATCAGTAAAGTTTTTAAGAATTAAGCCAAAAAGCAAGCCACCTACCGCGGCAATGATCATTTGAAAAATTGCAACTTTAGGAGCTATTGGCTCTATACGAATGTCATGATCTTGCTGCTTTCCTTTGAGCCAGTAGTAAAAGCCATAAAAATTTACGACCATAAAAAAGAACTGCAAAATCGTTTCGCCATATAGCTTAAATTCGTAAAACAAATAGGCATATAAAACAAAGGCAAAAAAATTAAACAGCCAACACCACATATTACGGATTACCGTTAATCCGACTCCAATCAGGCTAATCAAGACTGCAAAGATTTCTAGAGGTGACATAAAAACAGCTGCTTATTGAGATCAATTTGACGAAGTATTATGAGAAAAATATAAAGCGAAGCAAACTGCTAATTTAAATAAATTATGCAAATTGACGTTATCTTAGGATTTGTCTTTTCGTATGAATTTGATTTACTTCAATACATAGACAAAAGAAATACCGATCGAGTCGCGAACAAATTATATTTGCTAGTTTTTAAACGATTGTTTAAAACATGATTAAAGACAAATAAAGAGCATGACAATATGTCAAATCAAGCAGGAAAAGTCAGCCGTGAAACTCGCGGACATATTTTTTTAATTGGCCTAGATCGGGCAGCAAAACGTAATGCTTTTGATAGTCACATGATCAAAGACTTATCACTAGCGCTCACCGAATATGAAAATAATGATACCCTGCGCTGCGCTGTTATCTTTGCTCATGGCGATCATTTTACAGCTGGTTTGGACCTAGTTGAGTTACAACCTAAACTCGCTACAGGTGTTTTTGATTTTAGTGAAAATGAGATTAACCCTTGGGGCACAATAGGCCAGAAACTGAGTAAACCTTTGATTGTGGCAGTACAAGGTTATTGTTATACAGCTGGTATAGAACTATTTCTCAACGCAGATATTACGATTGCGAGTGAAAATACACAATTTGCTCAAATGGAAGTTCAACGTGGCATCTTACCTTTTGGCGGAGCTACTGCGCGTTTTACTCAAGCCGCGGGTTGGGCCAAAGCCATGCGCTATTTACTCACTGGTGACTCTTTTAATGCCCAAGCAGCTTTTGATATGAACCTGATTACCGAAATATGTCCAGAAGGCTCTCAGCTCAACCGTGCCATAGAACTTGCTGAACATGTTGCGCAAGCTGCTCCCCTTGCTGTAAAAGCGACTCTCGCCTCTGCGCGTGAAGCTATTAACGAAGGTTATGAGGTTGCCTTTAAGCAATTGCAAAGCCATCTTCAACCTTTGCTCACAACAGAAGATGTTCAAGAAGGTGTTTTTGCCATGTTGCAAAAAAGGCCTCCTGTTTTCAAAGGTAAATAATACCTACTCAAACACTGCGCTCTACAGTTTAAAACTTATGGATATACTGAAATTAGCGTAAAAAAAAGCCCACACGATGCGGGCTTTTTTTCATTAATCTTCTTTATTCAACTCTAACGATTTTACCTAGCTCATCATGGTGAACGACTGTAATTTTCTGACTACGTCCCTGTTCAATTTCATGTTCAGGTAAATCAAAATAGCGTGCATAATCCTCTGTCTGTTTTGCTTTAAGCGCATTACCGCCAACACGATGCTCAGGCAGCACATGACTCCACAACAATAAACAAATTGCACAAGCAATTAACGCAGTAATGCCATGTTCAATACCTAAACCAAAGGCACTAAACAAACGGTGAACCAAATGTGTTTTTTGGAGCTCAGCCAAAACCCAGATCAGTACAAATGGACGCCACAGCAACAACCAAACCGCCCACATCATGGCTGTGCTTGTTGTAGAAGCATAGCGTTTATGCCATGGTAGTTGACGGCGTAAATCAATAATCAACGAATTTGTCTTCATTTCTCTCTTTACCTAACGAAGTGCTGTGGTTTTCCCCAGACATCAATACAGCACGATCTTTAAAATCTCATGACTCTTGCATTTCATCCACGAATGCCCCGATCCGGGCTCACCCAACGCGCACGTTTCTCATCTCCACGTTTTAAAACTTTTGGAAATGCCACAATAGTTGCCGAGATGGTGATTAGCCAAAAGACCAATGGATACCAGATCATCCAGAAATAGTTTTTTCCCAGATGTGGTTCATAACGACTATCCATCCATTTGCTTAAAGCAAACTGAATGAGACAGGTTGCCCCCAATAAAATACCGCTACCATACGGTAAAAATGGAGAGCTCACAACGGCTAAAGCAGGGACCGGTAAAATAAAATGTACCAACCATAATAAAGCCATCGCGAGCATTAAATATGACCAAACTAAGGTTAAGCAAAGCTCAAACATTAAAGGCCATAAAAAATTTAATTTTGGTTTGGTGAACACATCAATATTTTTAATTAATACCTGTGCCCCACCCATAGCCCAACGTAAACGTTGTTTCCACAAACCGTTTAAAGTTTCAGGCATTAAGATCCAGACCAAGGCATTCGGCTCAAAACGAATGTCCCAACCTGCACGCTGTAATTTCCAAGTAATATCGATATCTTCAGTCAACATATTGGGTGACCAATAATCCACTTGGTGAACAGCGCTCTTACGAAAAGCGGTAATCACACCCGATACGGTAAATAAGCGTCCAAAGGTACGTTGTGCACGTTTAATCATGCCGACAATCGAAGAAAACTCACCGACCTGAATACGCCCTAGCAAAGTTGAGCGAGTACGGATACGCGGGTTACCCGTCACAGCTGCAACTGTTGGATTTTCCTGAAAATGACGAATCATCCACTTTGCTGCATGAGGATCGAGTAAAGCATCACCATCAATACCAATTAAAAACTCGGCATCGGTCATTAAGCTTCCGGCTTGCAACCCCATGGCTTTACCTTGGTTTTGAGCCAAATGAACAACACGTAGTTTTTCATGTTGTGCTGCTAAACGGTCGAGTACCTCACCTGTATTGTCCGAGCTACCATCATTAATCGCAATCACTTCAAAATGAGGATAGTCCAGTTTTAAAGCATGGCTGATCGTTTCTTCTGCATTATCCCCTTCATTAAAACAAGGAATTAACACAGCGACTTTTGGATAACTCTCTAATGGAGCAGGTTGATCGTAAGGCGGAGCCTGACGTTCTTTCCAATAGAAAATGATCGCGCCAATCATCCATAAATACGACATGAATAATGGATAATAGAAAACGAATTTTAAGGCATGCGACCATATTGCAGCAAAGATTGTCATGTTTTAGCCTCAACTACGGCACAAGACGAGATGATTTTTCAGCAAATGCTTTATGCATAGTGTCCACATCCGGATGATCTTTAATTGGGTCATCTGGGTAATATCCGACATGCATGACACCTTGCTGATAAAGAGAATGAATTGTTGCGGCCATTTCAGTTGAAGGTACCTTTTCGTTTTTACGCCAGTCTGTTGCCTGTAATTCAAAAACGGTTTTCTTAACGCCATTTGGATATTGTTTCACGCGATCAACCATATCTTTATAGAACTGATCAGCATTATCGACCTGTTCCATATAAGGCATTGCCATAATAGCCGTAAAGTCATAACGTTTTAACGACTCTTCAAGCGATTGTGAATACCAGTTTTCTGCATATGGTTTTAAAGCAACTTGCGCATATAAGTTACGTGCGGTGAGCAAGAACGGTTCATATTGTCGCACGTCATCAACAAGTTGCATTGCAAAATCATCTAGATATTTTGTCTTATATGCAGTCCACTTTTGCAAATCTTGATCGTTATCACGGATTTTTGCCAAATCTGTAGGTAAACCTTGTTTCGCATAAGCTTTTAAGGCATCTGGGCTTGCATCTTCATAGTCAGATAAGGTGACGTCATCATGGAATAAAATTCCGTTAAATGAAGATGACTTCGCCAAATCTTGATAAATCTCGCGAATAGTTTGGCGCGCCTCTGGTGAGAATGGACTTAAACGGATATACCCCATATTAAGGTGTTCACCAGATTTTGCCTGTTCTGTCACAACCAAATCCTTAGAAACAGGATCAGTTTTTGGTAATTCCCATGCCAATAAAGGCATCCACGCATAAATACGACTAACAGGCGTACGCGTTTGAATTTGCCATGCAACACGGTTAAACAAGTCAGCACGCATTGGAATATGTCGGTTCGGGAAATACACCATATCAGCAGAGCCATTCGCATCTGGATCTGAAAATGCTTGTAAATAGACAGTATTTACACCCATCGCATTAATTCGGTCTAACAAGTGACCTAAATTACGCTCTTGCTGTTTCGGGTCTGGATCATAAATATAGTCCAGATCAATATGCATAATTTTTTGCGGACGATTATTATCAGTTAAATTCAATTCACGATTTTTAATTTCTTGAGCCAAATCATCAGTCGTCATATCGCCTTCTACCAAAATACGGCTCATATTTTGGAGAGATTGTTTTGCGTGGTCTGCCCCATCATCAAGTGTAATGGTAATTGGCATACCCAGCTTTTTAGCAATTTGAACTGTTTGCATATTATAGCGACCATAAGGCCATACCATAATACGTGGTGAACGTAAGCCGTGTGCTTTTAGTAGTTCGTTATTTTTCTTTAAGTCGTTATAAATACGTGACTGATATTGTGCATCGTTCTCGTAAGTTTGAGTTTTTACATCATAAAAACGAGTAGTTGCAGCAGGTTCAGAGTTGCCTTGGGGGTTGCCTGTAATACCGCGGTGCAAATGATAGCTATGGTTTGCGATCTCAACAAAGCCACTATCTTGCATTTCTTTCAACTCAGGCCAGCTTAAGATTTTATCGCGTGGAATTTCTTCCCCTGAAAAATCGACTTTCTGCCCTGCTTTTGGCTCTAACCATGAACCTACTACTGCGAGTACTACAGGGATTTTTTTAGCTTTAATAACAGGATAAGCATTTTGATAAAAAGATTGATAACCATCGTCTACAGTTAATAGAACAGGTTTTGTAGGTAATTGAAATTTACCTTGATGAGCACGGATCAACTGATCAACCGTAATAAAATGGAATCCGTTTTTTTGCAGCCATTCAACATGCTGTGTAAATTGTTGAGTCGTCACTGCATATTGAGGAATTAGTGCATTTTTAGTATCGGTAATTTCATGATAACCAATCACCGTAAGTGTTGACGCGTCCAGTTTAGGTGGTTTGGCTAATGCCATGCCTGACAAACCTGCCAGAGCTAAGCCAAGTGATATGTTCAACAAAGGAGATGCAAAGCGGATAATCATGAAATAGCGTCTCAATAACAATATAGATTATTTATGCGAAGTTTGATTTTAAGACGCAAACTTTTTGAAATTTGGTCTTAATGTCAGCCTGCCCATAAATGAACAGTTTCTCAGTCAGCATTTATAATCAAATAATCTGAAAATAATCTTAAATATTTAAAAAGCTAAAATATAAATTAATAATGTATTTATATTTAAAGCTCATATAAACAAGAAAGCCCCCTAAAGGGCTTTAAATTTCACTAGTCACGAGTTTTGACATCGAATAATTCAATTTCAAAAATTAAATTAGAATTCGCTGGAATAATCTTACCCATTTTACGCTCACCATAAGCTAAATGAGCAGGCACGATTAATTTACGCTTGCCGCCAACTTTCATTCCCATAATGCCTTGGTCCCAGCCTTTAATTACACGGCCTGTACCAATCACGCATTCAAAATAGTTACCGCGATCAATTGAAGAATCAAATTTTGTGCCGTCTTCTAACCAACCTGTGTAGTGAGTTGTAATCAAAGCACCTTTAACAGCTTCTTTGCCCTCACCTACTTTTAAATCGATAATTTCTAATTCATTTGACATGGTTTACCCCTTAATCTGAATCTTTAAAATCGCAATTGGTACTTAGTGTACCAACTGAATCTGTAGAATTTGTTGCGCTTTTCTATGTTACTGTAACTGTGTCCACACAACACTTGCCTGACCCTTTTCACCTAAAAGCGTCCACTCGTTGTCCATGACATTTAATTGAAGCTGCATTGTACGTTCACAAAGTTGTTCAAGCTCTGCTGTACTTTGAGGAGCAATTTGCCACACCTGAACGTTACTTAACGTTTTAATTTTACTGTTTCGTTTCCACCATTCTTCGACTTGTGTGCCATACACAACAAGAGCAACTGTTTTACAGCGCGCACTGGCTTTTTTGACTTTATCTTCAGACGGTAAGCCAACTTCAATCCATGTTTCTAACTGACCCGTTAAATCTTTTTGCCATAATGCTGGCTCGTCAGTTTCAAAAAGGTCTTTAGTAAACTCAAGCTCATCACTTGCGAAACGGGCAAAAGCCATCAAACGAACCATTAAGCGTTCTAAAGTTTCAGAAGGATGCAAGGCAAGCGTCAGTTGATAATCACCATAAATGTGGTCATCCATATTGGCAATATTCAAGTCTGCCTTATAAATTGTTGCTTTAAGCGCCATGATTAATATGTCCAAAAATTTGGCGCTAAGGATACTCGATTTTAGGTAAAAAATTATAAAAAAACTGAACAATGCAAAGCACAGTCATGTGAAATTTGCATATTCTTCCAAAACGCTCAGCTTATTTTATAGTTGGCCGGCTTTTTGCTTTAGAGAGATATATTTTCCTCTTGCTAAAATTGATGACTTATGTGGCTAAAGCTCAAGCGTAGTTTATTTTTACAGGTTCTTTGTGCGCTCTTTCTTGGGGTTGCAGTTGGAATCGGCTTTCATGATTTCTCCCTATCTTTAAAGCCATTAGGTGATGGTTTTATTTCTTTAATTAAGATGCTGATTGCACCAATTGTGTTTTGTGTTGTTGTACTGGGAATCTATGGTGCAAACGACATTAAAAAAATGGGCAAAGTCGGTGCAAAAACGATTCTCTATTTTGAAGTGGTGACCAGTATTGCTTTAATTTTAGGCATTATTGTGGCCTATGTATTTAAACCGGGCGTCGGTATGAATATCGATATTAGCCATTTAGATGCAAAAGATTTAAGTACCTATACCGAACGTGCCCATGAAATGCATACGGGTTCGGAATTTCTACTCAATATTATTCCAAAAACCTTCACTGCCGCTTTTGCAAACGGCGATATTTTACAGGTTTTATTGATCGCTATTTTATTTGGTGTTTCCCTACTTTTAATTCCAAAACATTTAGCAGAGCTGGTACGTCAAGCACTTGAAGCTTTTTCAGAAGTCTTCTTTAAAATTATGGGGCTCATTATTCGTTTAGCCCCAATTGGTGTATTTGGTTCAGTGGCATATACCACTGCTAAATTTGGTTTAGATTCGCTCTTACAATTGGGTTATTTAGTTTTACTGTTTTATGCAACCTGCATTTTATTTGTCGTTATTGTTTTAGGTTCGATTTTAAAACTTGCCGGTTTCAACATTTTCAAATTTGTAGGCTATTTTAAAGATGAACTCGCGATTGTTTTAGGTACAGCTTCTTCTGACTCTGTTCTTCCTCAAATTATGAAAAAGCTCAAAAATTTGGGAATTAAAGATTCAACGGTGGGTTTGGTTATTCCAACGGGTTATTCATTTAATTTAGATGGCTTTTCAATTTACTTAACTTTAGGCGTGATCTTTATTGCACAGGCCTGCAATATTGATTTGTCTATGCATGACTTACTGGCTATTTTGCTAGTTTCACTCATTACTTCTAAAGGTGCACATGGTATTCCAGGCTCGGCTTTAGTTATTCTTGCAGCCACACTTTCAGTGATACCAAGTCTCCCTGCAATTGGCTTAGTGCTTCTACTTTCAGTCGATTGGTTTATTGGAATTATTCGTGCCTGTACCAACTTAATTGGTAACTGTGTCGCGACCGTAGTGATTGCTCACTGGGAAAAAGATATTGACCATGCGCAAGCTAAAGCTGTGTTAGATCGCAAACCTTAATCCCACTCTTCAGAGAACATTGAATTACTTTTGGTCTAATGTTCTCTACTTTTCAAGCTGACAGGCAAGTAATGCTGTTTCAAAAGCCAACCAATCGTGATGATGTCCGCTAATGATTTCAATACGGTTATCAATGCCCTCTTCACCAGACTTATAATTAAACTGATCAGGATTAAAGTTAAAAACTTTCCACCCTTGATCTGTGTTAAAAATTCCCTTAATTCGAAGCCAGTCTTGCTGTGCACATAATAAATCTAGCAAAGCATAAAACTCGAATTTCCAGCGCTTAGGTAATTTCCAACCTGCCACAATATAGCCTTGTGCCGACTCGACATAATGATAAGGTAATTGCTGAATTTCCTTCTTAACCTCGGTTTCAGTCATTTGTTTTTGAAGTTTAAGTAAAGGTTGTATAGATCGCTCAGTTAAACGAGCAGCTACATCAATTTTATTTAACGCTAACTGACCATGTTCAGTTTTAATCCACTCTTGGTGATAAGGCTGATATTCGTCTTTTAATAACTCAAGCGCTTGTTCATCTTCAAAAGTCATCACATCGGTATGTGACACCACCACAATTTGGGCAGCTTTTAACTGATCTTCATAAAGGTTTTGTTTAACCCAATTGGTATCATGCAAACGACTACCATCTACCACAGTAATCAGTGCTCGCATGGCTAAACTACTTTGCCAATGAGGCTCAGTCAGTTGGTCAAATAACTGAGAAGGATGCCCAAGTCCAGTCGGCTCAATAAAGAGTCGATCTGGCTTTTGTTCACTCAATAGACGTGCTAAAGCAATATGCATCGGCAATTGACTGCTACAACATAGACAGCCCCCTAATAGCTCTTTGACTGCATACCCTTCATCTTGGGGTAAGAGCTGTTGGTCTACTCCAATTTGCCCAAATTCATTCATTAATACAGCCCAAACCTCATCTTTAGGCTTTTGGCTTAATAAATGCTGTAATAATGTGGTTTTTCCTGCCCCTAAAAAACCGGAAATAATATGGGTGGGAACAGTTTTTGGGGCTATCAGTTTCACAAGCGGCTCAAATCAACAAGGTTCAAAAAACTAAGAAAGATATATCACTGTTTAAGTAGCATGAAAATGATTTTTAACTTTGAAGATATACTTTTCAATTATCAGGCCAAAATAGTTAATATGTGACATACATCTCATTT
Organism: Acinetobacter sp. AOR43_HL; assembly: GCF_027854635.1. Lineage (NCBI taxonomy): Bacteria > Pseudomonadati > Pseudomonadota > Gammaproteobacteria > Moraxellales > Moraxellaceae > Acinetobacter > Acinetobacter sp. AOR43_HL. The sequence goes on along the minus strand of NZ_JAKTHX010000008.1, from coordinate 52,093 downwards.
AAAATCTATATTAACTCTCGATAATTATAATTCAAACGGAATATTCTATTTAGGCGCATTCACAATTCATGCCAGAGTGTTAGGTTTACGTAACACAGTTGATCTTTTTTCATTCGATAAGAAATATTTTTTCACACTTTAAGGTGTATTTAAGCCCTTTTATTTTACAGATTGCTCACATAAATGACCCGTATATTTCATATTGTTAAGATAGCCGTAATAGATTGTTAAGTTAATTGATGTAATACTAAGCTCGGCTTAGCATGTGTCCTAGCTTAGTCATTCAGCCATACAGGTTTCAGGTATGTATGAACGATTAGGTTTAATTTATTTTTAAATGAAATTTAAGGATGCCATAAAATGAAATTAGCTAAAACTTTACTCGCTACTACACTTGCTTTAACTGCTGCTTCAACTTTCGCTGCTTCTAAGCACGACCAAGCACATAACACTGCTGGTGAAGAAAAAGTTGTTGTTTCAACTCAAGAACAAGCAAACACTGCAAATGCTGCATCTGATGCTGTAGGTTCTGCTTCTGAAGCTGCTCCTGCAACTCGTTAATTCTCTCAGCATTCTCCTCCAAGCTCAGAGATAATTTTACTGAAATGAAAAATGGACGCTGAATTTTGGTAAAGAAGAAAAAGGATCGAACCATGCTGCGGTTCGATCCTTTTTTTAATTCGATCTATTTTTTTAAGAAGTTTTCTTATACATGCTACAAGATGGATTGTGGTTTTCTTGAAGACGTAAAACCTTACGATGCTCAGCAGCTTCAAAGCGGCAACGCTTCCATTCTGTATTGAGATTTAATTGAGGTACTTCACATGGCTTGCCCTGTTCATCAACAGCAACCATCGTGAAATAACAACTATTGGTATGGCGCACTGTCCGCTTCTGGATATTTTGCGCTTCAACACGGATTCCGACTTCCATTGAAGTACGGCCTACATGGTTAACACTTGCCAAGAAGGTTACCAACTCACCTACATAAATAGGTTCTTTAAAATTTACTTTATCTACAGATAAAGTCACCACGTAGCCACCCGAATAACGACTTGCGCAAGCATAAGCGACTTGGTCTAGTAGTTTTAGAATCGTACCACCATGAACATTACCTGAAAAATTTGCCATATCAGGCGTCATCAAAACTGACATCGTCAATTCAGACTGATCATCAGTTGCTGTGGTCATTTCATCTAATGTAGGCATAGCTCAACTCTGTCTTAAAACAAGCTCAGTCAACATTATGGTTGATAATTCACAAAAAAAACATGCTTAAATCCACAACATAGCATTGTATTTTTTAATATCTTTGATTGTTTTTTAAAATTTAATTTTTTAAGACACTATTTTTAAAGTTATTTTTTAAAGCTGTTTTATTTATCTTAGAATTTTTTAGAAGATGCTATGCCATTTTATTCCATGTTCAATGGCATAGCAGGTTCTTATGAGTGACTTGCTAAACTTTATTAATGACGCCTGTCACACCATTAATGATCATATCAATGGCGATCGTACCAATTAATAAAGCAGATAAACGCCCAACAATATCAAAATAGCGGTCGATATGCTTGGCATGTTTATAGCGTAAATGATCATGTGAAAATTTCATTAAAATCAAAATACTGCAAGTTAAAAACAAAGTGAAGGCAATCACTAGGGCTGCTTCACCAATTGACATTTCAATTCCTGTGACTACCGCAGCGCTAATAGTCCCTGGACCGATCATAAACGGCATGGCAATGGTGCCAGCCAGATGTTCTGGAGCACCACGCATTTCTCCAATGGTGTCGGCACCTTGAAACACATAGCGGTAGCCAATCACCAAAAAGATTAGGCCTCCAAAAATCTGAAAGGCTTCAAAACGTACATTCAGATATTTACTAAAAATTGTTTCGCCGCCCCATGCAAATAGCATGAACACGACAAAAGCAATCAAACTTCCCTGAATCAGTGCTTTATTAAACACCTTAGCTTCTGAATGGCGGATCAGGCCAATCATATAAATGCTCATTAAAAATGGATTGAGCAACGAGAAAAATAAAGCAAAAGAATGTAGATAAGGAGAAGCCATGCATTTTCCTCTTAAGCTTGTGGATCTGGGAACAATGGACGATTCCCGGGACTAATACGATTAATATGTAAGAATGTCATATGTCTTTCATATTTATCTAAAATATCGTTAATAACCTGTTCTTTACTGTAACCGACCAGATCGTTATCTTGAGAGCCATCATAAAGATAGGTTTCAAGTCGGAAATAGAACTGTTTGCCTCGTTTTACACGCTGGCTAAAGTTCGGCGCGCTATAGCGTACAGGCCAAATCTGATAAACAAAGTTTTGCTCTTCTTCCAAATGGATAGTGAGATCTAGATGGTAAAGCGTATCTTCATCTTCAAGCGGGGTTTGCTGCACGTCCACATTCATACCCTGCTTAATCAACTCATCAGCAACAGCCTGAACAGCTGGCAAACACACCGTATCTAGCATGCGGTGTGTTTCAGTGGTTCCCGGATGATGCATCACTCGAGTTAAACGCTGTTTCCAGTTGAGAATATCAACGTTCCCTACGACTGGCGCTGCATTCATACTGCGACTAGCATGCCTGTAATCTTCAAGTCTGAGGGACTTATAAAGCCCTGCCATCACAAGAAACATCACAAAACTAAACGGCAACCCCATAATAATAGTTGCGTTTTGTAAGGCGGTAATGCCGTTGGTCATGAGCATGGCTAATGTGAGTAAACCAATCGCCACAGCCCAAAACACGCTTAACCAACGTGGAGCATCATTATCAATATTAGTAAGTTTAGTCGTGAAGTTACCTAAAACCAGCGCTCCCGAATCGGCAGAAGTCACGTAGAACAAAAGCCCAGTTACGGTGGCAATTGAAGCGATAAAGGTAAAGCCCGGATATTGCGCTAACAGGTCATAAAAACCATGAGCAGGATTTGCTAACACCGTCGCTGCTAAGGTTTGGTTGCCTTCAAAAATAACGCTATGCAATGCGCTATTACCAAAAATAGATAACCACGTGAGTGTAAATAGAAGTGGAATAATTAAGGTACCGCATACAAACTCACGAATGGTACGCCCTCTTGAGATACGTGCCAGAAAGAGTCCTACAAATGGAGACCAAGCAATCCACCACGCCCAGAAGAAGAAAGTCCAACTACTCATCCACTCTTTAGGCTGTTCAAAAGCAAAACTTTGTAATGCTAAAGCAGGGAAACGAGTTAAATAGTCACCAATATTTTGGACAAGGGCATTGAGTAAAAACTCGGTATTTCCCAAGAATAAAATAAACAGCAATAACCCGACCGAAACATAAATATTAATTTCAGATAAAATCCGCAGGCCTTTATTGACCCCGGATGTCACCGAAATAACGCTAATGCCGACCGCAACAGCAATCAGGATAAATTGCATCCAGATATTTTCTGGTAACCCCAATAACACATGTAGGCCATAATTCAGCTGTACTACTCCAATCCCGCAGGTCGTCGCAATACCAAAAATTGTCCCGATCACGGCAGCTGTATCAACACTATGCCCAATTGCCCCATTAATTCTTTGTCCAAAGATTGGATAAAGTGCAGAGCGAATGGTAAGCGGCAAATTATAACGATAGCTGAAATATCCCAATGACATACCAATCAAGGCATACATACACCAGCCAGTTAAACCATAATGAAACAATGTCCAAACCATACTTTGGCGTGCTGCTTCATAGGTTTGCCCTGCTCCGACCGGAGGTTGCATATAATGAGATAGTGGTTCAGCGACCGAGAAGAACATGAGGTCGATACCAATACCCGCCGAGAACAGCATGGCAGACCAACTGAGTAAACTAAACTCAGGCTTTGAATGCTTAGGTCCTAATTTGATACTGCCATATCTTGAGCAGGCAATAAAAATCACGAAGGCCATATATAGTGTTGCGGCAAGCAGATAATACCAACCAAAGGTTGAAGTTACCCACTGAAGCACGGCATTCATGACTCGATTTGCAAAATCGTTGAACAAAAACGTGACGAGAGAAAAAATTAAAATAAGTACAGCTGAAAAATAAAAAACCACACGGTTGAGCGGGTCTTTTTTAGATTTAGATAATGTTAAATCATCAACTGCTCTTGGATTATCTGTTGCCATACAATCCTCAAGGAATAAAATAAAAACAAAATATTTAATTTCGTCTTTTCACTCTTATTGAAAACAATGAAAAGACGACTTTAAACGCAAAAAATAATATATAGATGTGATCGATTGAGGTTATAAAACCTCGGTCACTTTATTCTGGTCACAATTCGATGGGACTGAAATGTCTTTTGAAACAGCTAACTGTTTTTTCACTAATTGAGGGTCAAAATCATCTTGCTTTAACGCTTTGGCTAAACCAAACATATAAAGCAAAATAATGACTGAAAATGGTAAACCACATAACACCACAGCACTTTGCATGGAGTTAAAACTACCGGCTAATAGCAAGCCAATACTTACAATGGTAATTACCACAGACCAAAAGACGCGTAACCAGATCGGTGAATCACTATCATTGGTGCCCCCTTTTGAGGACAAATTAGCGATCATTAGTGTACCAGAGCCAACTGGTGTCAAAAATAAAACGAAACAAATTACAACAACAATACCCGCAACGTAAGGATTAAACGGCAGATATTCGAGTAATTTAAATAAAGATAATGCTGGATCAGTTAAGACCATATCACCTAATACTTTCTGTTTTTGCTGCAAGATTAAATAAATTGCAGTGTTTCCAAAAACCGAGATCCAAGCCAGTGTAAAGCCGAGTGGAATCAGGCATACACCTAATACTACTTCACGAATGGTACGTCCTTTTGAAATGCGGGCAATAAACATACCGACAAAAGGCGCCCAAGCAATCCACCAAGCCCAATAAAATACAGTCCACGAACCCAACCAGCCACTGGCTTTTTGATTGTATAAATACATATCAAAACTTTTACCAATAAAATTATTGAGATAATCGCCCGTATTTTGCACCAGACCATTTAATAAATGGTTTGTCGGACCCGTTAAAAATACAAATAAAAGTAAGGCATATAGCAGACGTAAATTAATACGCGACAACCACGCCAAGCCTTTTTCAATACCCACCACTGTCGTAATCGTGGCAACGAACATCATGATGAGCACGGCAGTAATTAAGGTCGCAGAGTTATCTGGAATTTGCGGCAGTAAATAACAAATGCCCGATACAAGCACTAACGCTCCGATTCCCAAGTTGGTAACCAAGGAAATAACTGTCGCTAAAATCCCAAAGCCATCGACAAAATCGCCCACCAAGCCATGCACTCGCTCTCCAAAAATTGGGTAAAGCGCTGAACGCAGTGCTAATGGCAAGTTTTGTCTAAAAGCAAAGTAGCCTAAAGTAACTCCGAGCAATGCATAGAGCACCCAGCCATGAATCCCCCAATGCAAAAAGCTATAAGTCATCGCATTACGGGCTGCCTGAATCGTTCCTGCCTCGCCTTCTGGCGGTCTTAAAAAATGGTCAACCGGTTCGGCCACACCATAATAAAGTAGCGCAATACCAATCCCTGCCGAAAACAGCATTGAAGTCCAAGCCAAATAACTAAACTCTGGTTTGTCGTCATCTTTTCCCAAAGGAATCTGCCCTACTTTTGAAAAAGCGAGCCAACCAACAAAACCCAGACACAGCACAATAACCAGCATGTAATACCACCCAAAAAAGTGATTTACTTGCTCTTGTACATAAGTCAGCCAAAACTGACTTTTTTCTGGAAACAGCACAAAAAGTAGGCCAAAAATACCGATACTGATTGCTGAACTCCAAAATACGAAACGATTTAACCGAATATGGTCTGAAGAATATCCATCACTTTTCAACACCATCTTATTGCTCCTTGCAATCGGTGTATTTTTCTCAAAATAACGTGATAAGTACCGGACTTATGCGCATCATCCTATCCGTAAGAACTTCTGATTCTATCTCTTCTACCCCGAAGTAAGATTCAAAAATTCATTGATTTTTACATATCATACTTGTTATTGATTGAACGTTCAATCAATAACAAGTATGATAAAAAAGTGCTATGATGCTCTGTAAGTTAACATGTTGAATTTTAAGCACCCATAAAAGTGCTGATGTGGACAACCATGACAAAACGCAGAGTAAAACCAGAACATGTGCGACGTGAAGAAATCATGAACGCTGCACTCGACGTAATTTATGAAGTGGGGTTATCCAATACCACCATTGCACAAATTGCAAAAAAAGCCGAGCTGTCGACCGGCATTGTCAGCCATTACTTTGGCGACAAACAGGGGTTGATAAATACCTGTATGCAAGAAATGTTAAATGTTCTGCGTCGTAAAACCGAACAGTACAGAGCAGAAGCAGATTCGCATCCAGAGAGCCAGATTAAGGCCATTATCGACTCTAACTTTGACATTAGTCAGGTCAATGAAAAAGCAATGCGGGTCTGGTTGGACTTTTGGTCAGCAAGTATGCATGTACCAGACTTAAGCCGCTTGCAAAAGATTAATGATCAACGCCTGTATTCCAACTTAAAGTTTTATTTTCTTAAGTTAATGGATGAACAACAGGCCAGTGTTGCCGCTAGAGGTTTGGCAGCATTGATTGATGGATTATGGTTACGAGGCAGTTTAAGCCGTCATAACGAATTTGACAGCAACCTTGCTCGTTCCATTGCTTACGATTATGTACAAACGCAATTGCAATTTGCGAACAAGCCTTTGCAGGAGAGACAAAATGAGTGATGTACAAGTTCATCAATTGTATATCCATGGACGCTACGTTAAAGCAACCAGTGGTAAAACATTTAATAGTATTAACCCTGCCAACGGCGAGACAATCGCGACTCTTCAACAAGCTTCTGAACAAGATATTGAAGCTGCTGTACAAAGTGCCCAACAAGGACAAAAAATCTGGGCTGCCATGACTGCCATGGAACGTTCTCGTATTTTACGTCGTGCTGTCGACATTCTTCGTGAACGTAATGATGAGCTTGCCCGTCTTGAAACACTCGACACAGGTAAAGCTTTCAGCGAAACATCTACAGTCGATATTGTGACTGGCGCAGATGTACTCGAATACTACGCAGGACTTGCAACAGCTATTCAAGGCGAACAAGTTCCACTTCGCGAATCAAGTTTCTTTTATACACGCCGTGAACCGTTAGGTGTAGTTGCTGGTATTGGTGCTTGGAACTATCCAATTCAAATTGCTTTATGGAAATCTGCCCCTGCCCTTGCTGCGGGTAATGCCATGATTTTCAAACCAAGTGAAACCACTCCACTCACTGCATTTAAACTTGCAGAAATCTATACAGAAGCAGGCGTTCCAGACGGCGTATTTAACGTGGTGCAAGGTGCTGGTCGTGAAATCGGTCAGTGGCTGACTGAACATCCTGTGATTGAAAAAATCTCATTCACTGGTGGTGTGGAAACTGGCAAAAAAGTCATGGCAAGTGCTGCTGGCTCTACGCTTAAAGAAGTGACCATGGAACTTGGTGGTAAATCTCCACTGATTATTTGTGAAGATGCCGACCTCAACCGTGCAGCAGATATTGCAGTCATGGCGAACTTCTTTAGCTCAGGTCAGGTATGTACCAACGGTACGCGTGTATTTGTTCCAAAATCACTTCTAGCCGACTTTGAAAAAGCCGTAGTAGAACGCGTAAAACGTATTCGCATTGGCGACCCAATGGCTGAAGACACCAACTTCGGTCCACTCACTAGCTTCCCTCACATGGAAAAAGTGTTGTCCTTTATTGAGTCAGGCAAACAACAAGGCGCTAAAGTGTTAATTGGCGGTGGCCGCGCAACAGAAGGCGAACTTGCAAAAGGCGCTTATGTACTACCGACGGTATTTAGCGACTGCACTGACCAGATGGCGATTGTTCAAGAAGAAATTTTTGGACCTGTCATGAGCATTTTAAGCTATGAAACCGAAGAAGAAGTCATCCGTCGTGCCAACGATACCACCTTTGGTTTAGCTGCCGGCGTGGTTACTCAAGACATCAGCCGTGCTCATCGCATTATTCACCAAATTGAAGCAGGTATTTGCTGGATTAACACTTGGGGCGAATCGCCTGCCGAGATGCCAGTCGGTGGCTATAAACAATCTGGTGTGGGCCGCGAAAATGGCTTGACCACACTTGGGCACTATACCCGTATCAAATCTATTCAAGTTGAACTTGGCGATTATCAAAGCATTTTTTAATGCCTCCATCGCTTTAAACACTTCAACCTAAATCACATATGCCGAGCAGTCTTTATAGATTGCTCAGGCAAACTGTTAGTAAAAAAAGGATAGTTATGAATATTAAAGAATATGATTACATTATTATTGGCGCAGGATCTGCCGGAAATGTACTCGCTGCGCGTCTTACTGAAGACAAAGATACCACCGTTTTATTATTAGAAGCGGGTGGACCAGATTATCGCTTGGATTTCCGTACACAAATGCCGGCAGCTTTGGCCTACCCTCTTCAAGGCCGTCGCTATAACTGGGCTTATTTAACCGATCCTGAGCCACACATGAATAACCGCCGTATGGAATGTGGTCGTGGTAAAGGTTTAGGTGGTTCATCTTTAATTAACGGCATGTGCTATATCCGCGGTAATGCAATGGATCTAGAACAATGGGCAACACATAAAGGCCTTGAAAACTGGTCTTATGCCGACTGTTTGCCATACTACAAAAAAGCCGAAACCCGTGACATTGGTGAAAATGACTATCATGGCGGCAATGGTCCTGTGTCCGTTGCTACTCCTAAAAATGGCAACAATGTCTTGTTCCATGCCATGGTTGAAGCTGGTGTACAAGCCGGTTACCCGCGTACTGATGACTTAAATGGTTACCAACAAGAAGGCTTTGGTCCAATGGACCGTACGGTAACCCCTAAAGGTCGGCGTTCAAGCACTGCACGTGGTTATTTGGATATGGCAAAAGGTCGTCCAAACCTCACTATTTTGACTCATGCTACAACCAATAAAATCTTGTTTAATCAAAAGCAAGCGATTGGTGCTGAATACATTATTGGCGCTGATCAAAACAACTTACAACGTGCCTTGGTTAAACGCGAAGTCTTACTGTGTGCAGGCGCAATTGCGTCACCGCAAATTTTACAGCGCTCAGGTGTGGGTCAAAGCACTTTCTTAAAATCAATGGACATTGATGTGGTTCATGATTTGCCGGGCGTAGGTGAAAACCTGCAAGACCACCTAGAAATGTACTTACAATATAAATGTAAACAACCCGTTTCTTTATACCCTGCCTTGAAATGGTATAACCAACCTGCGATTGGTGCCGAGTGGTTATTTAACGGTACAGGTATTGGTGCAAGTAACCAGTTTGAAGCAGGCGGATTTATCCGTAGTTCGGATGAGTTTACATGGCCAAATATCCAGTACCATTTCTTGCCAGTTGCCATTAACTACAACGGTAGTAATGCAGTGAAAGAACATGGTTTCCAAGCTCACGTCGGTTCAATGCGTTCGCCTTCTCGTGGTCGTATTAGACTGAAATCAAAAGATCCGTTTGAGCATCCAAGTATCTTGTTTAACTACATGTCGACTGAACAAGACTGGCGCGAGTTCCGCGATGCAATTCGTATTACACGTGAAATTATGCAGCAACCTGCGCTTGATCCATATCGTGGTGAAGAAATTAGTCCGGGCAAACATTTGCAAACCGATGCAGAGATTGACGACTTTGTTCGAAACCATGCAGAAACAGCTTACCATCCGTCTTGTAGCTGTAAGATGGGTGAAGATGAAATGGCTGTTGTAGATGGTCAAGGTCGCGTCCACGGTATGCGTGGTTTACGTGTAGTTGATGCCTCAATCATGCCGCTGATTATTACCGGTAACTTAAATGCAACCACCATTATGATTGCCGAGAAAATTGCAGACCAAATTCGTGGACGTGAAGCGTTACCACGTTCAACTGCACCATTCTATGTAGCATCATAAAATCTGAAAGGGTATATTTCTTATGCAGAGATATGCCCTTAATTTAATCTTTATAGAACCAATATTAATAAGAACGATGTATGACAGAAAATAAGCACTTACGAACAGCTTATTTACATAAATAGGGTAAGAAATAAAAATTAATCAATTTTTATAGGAAAATATTCTTCAAATGATTTAACTTTAATCAAATTAAATTTATTAATTTAATTTCAAATACTTAAATAAAAATAATTAGCTTAAATTATCTTTTCAAAGCTCAATTTGATTAAATATAAATCATATTTATGATTTTGATGAACCCCATTTATTATAAAAATTGTCTTGTCAATGCAAAATTAGTCTAAAATATAGAGTGTTTGCGATAATCCCAAGTAATTTTTATTTTTTTCGAAGTTCTCTAATTTTGAGAATTTACTTTCGCATTTATATCCGTTTTGTCTGGATACGCTGTCTAGGTTTCCTCACACCTTAAGTGACTCAAATAACTTATTTTAAGGTCCCCCTTACATGAAAAAGTTTTTGAAATACCTTCTGGTATTAATCATTCTTATTCTAATTGCAGGTATTGTATTCTTGTTTAGACCAACAACGTCAAAACAAGTTGAAACTGCAAAAGATGAGCCAGTTGTTGATGCTGTTCTTGTTGGCGGCGGCATCATGAGTGCCACTCTCGGTACTTATTTCACTGAGCTTGAACCAAACTGGCAAATTCGTATGTATGAACGTCTTGACCAAGTTGCTCAAGAAAGTTCAAACGGCTTTAACAATGCCGGAACAGGCCACTCTGGCTTTATGGAAATGAACTATACCGAAGAGAAAAACGGTAAGATGGAAATTGCCAAAGCTGAAAAAGTTGCTTCTCAATTTGAAGTTGCTAAACAGTTCTGGTCATATCAGGTAAAACAAGGCGTTTTAGCTGAACCAAAATCATTCATTAATCCAGTTCCGCACATTGCTTTCGTTTGGGGCGATAACGTTCAATTCTTAGAAAAACGTTATGCTGCCATGATCCAAAGCCCGTTGTTCAAAGGTATGAAATTTACTGAAGACCCAGCTGTGATTAAACAATGGGCACCTTTAGTGATGAATGACCGAGACCCTAGTCAAAAAGTTGCAGCAACCCGTATGGATGTTGGCTCTGACGTGAACTATGGTTCAATCACTAAACAATTAGTGGGTCATTTAAATCAAAACCCGAATTTCAAATTACAGACATCAACTGAAGTGACTGGCATCAGCCAAAATGATGACAAAACTTGGACTGTGTCTTTCAAAAATTTGAAAACTGGTAAAGTAGATCACGTTAAAACACGTTTTGTATTTATCGGTGCAGGCGGTGCAGCAGTTAAATTATTGCAACTTACTGGTTTACCAGAAGCGAAACAATATGCTGGCTTCCCTGTTGGTGGTGAGTTCTTAATTACTGACAACCCAAAAATTACTGCTGAACACACAGCGAAAGTATATGGCCGTGCTGAACTTGGTGCTCCTCCAATGTCTGTACCACATATTGATACACGTTATATCGATGGTAAAAAATATGTATTGTTTGGCCCATTTGCAACGTATTCAAACAAGTTCCTGAAAAATGGTTCTCAGCTTGATTTACTGGCATCAACCAACAAAAACAACGTTTTACCAATGACCACTGTTGGCTTGGAAAACCTTGATCTTGTTAAATACTTGGTCAGCCAAGTCATGATGTCAGATGAAGACCGTCTAAATGAACTTCGTAAATACTACCCAGATGCGAAAGCTGAAGACTGGCGTTTAAGCCAAGGTGGTCAACGTGTTCAGATCATTAAGAAAGAACCGGGTAAACCAGCAACACTTCAATTCGGTACAGAAATCTTTGCGTCTAAAGATGGTGCTGTAACTGCATTGTTAGGTGCGTCGCCTGGTGCTTCGACTTCTCCATACATCATGCTTAACTTGCTTGAAAAAGCTTTCCCTGAGCAAACTGAAGGTAAGTGGAACCAGAAGCTTCATGAAATTGTAGTGTCTTATAAACAAGACTTAAGCAAAGATCCTGTGTTACTCGACAAAGTTCGTCAGTACACAAGTTCTACGCTTGGCTTGAACTATACATCTCCGTTCAAAGCTGCAAACGATGAAACTGCTGCTGCCCCAGTTGCAAAAGCAAACTAAGTTTGACGATGTATAAATAAAATTCCAAAAGGATGAATTTCGATTCGTCCTTTTGTTTTTTAAGCCCTCAGTTGAGATATTTAGATTCACTATGACGCCTTTAAACTCATCATCTCGCCTCTTGTCATTTGGTTTTAAGCTCGTGCTTGTTTTACTGCTGGCTTATCTTTTGGTAAGCGGTTTTTATATGTGGATGATTGGCGGCACAGCAATTTACATCGGCTCTGCAGTGTTACTTGTCATAACTGCCTTCTCTTTTAAGCTCGGTAAATATCAAAAGCTATGTTCTGTTTTAAATGTGCTGATGGGTGCAGCGGCGTTATATTTCAGTACTGCTCATTTATTTTTCTCCCCTGTTCAATTCTTTATATTTTTACCTGCCTTATTTTTTGTACTGTTAGCTTTTGCTCGCCTAGAAAAAGTTCGTCGCTTATCTAAAGTTTTAATATTCATCAGTTTATTAATTTGGTCAGGCATACACTTTATGCAGCTTGAACAGCTTAAAGCGTATTATAGAACGCAGCACACTGGCGAAAGTTGGCAACAATATGGCGCGTTATAAGATTATTTTTTAGTCTATATTTTCAAATAAATACGTAATCTTTTTCACATGAAGTTCATCAGTAAAACTGAACATGATCTACAGAATTCCTTTTAAGAAAAAATATTCATAACAATCTAATTTATTTAGAAATATATCGAGCATATTCGCGATTGAATACGATCCATCTACACGCTAGATTAGCTGAATTATTTTTCTCCCTTTACGTTGTAATTTATGAAAATTTTAGATGGCGGTTTAGGCCGTGAATTGGCCCGTCGTGGCGCTCCATTTCGTCAACCAGAGTGGTCTGCTCTCGCACTCATTGAAGCTCCTGAAACAGTAAAAGAAGTACATCTCGATTTTATTAACGCTGGTTCAGAAGTCATTACGACTAACAACTATGCTGTTGTGCCATTTCATATTGGACAAGAACGCTTTGAAACTGACGGCGTGCGTTTAATTAAAGTTGCTATTCAACAAGCAAAAAATGCAGTTCAAGAAAGCGGGAAAAATGTCAAAATCGCGGGTTGCTTACCACCGTTATTTGGTTCTTACCGTGCAGACCTGTTCCAACCAGAACAGGCTAAAAGCCTTGCTGAGCCCATCATTAAAACATTGGCACCAGAAGTTGATTTTTGGCTCGCTGAAACCCAATCTTGCTTAAAAGAAGTTGAAACAGTCCACGCGTTATTACCACAAGATGGTAAAGACTATTGGGTATCATTTACGCTGCAAGATGAGATTAAACAAGAACAAGCATTACTTCGTTCAGGCGAAAATATGCAACAAGTGGCTGATTTCATCAAACAATCAAATGCCAAAGCAGTATTGTTTAACTGCTGCCAACCTGAAGTGATCTTGCAAGCAATTAATGAAATTAAAGGACTCATTCCAGAGTCGGTGCAGATTGGTGCTTATGCCAACGCGTTCCCACCGCAAGATGAAAGCGCTACTGCCAACGATGGTCTGGATGAAATTCGTAAAGACTTAGATGCTCCAGCTTATCTAGGTTTTGCTAAACAATGGCAGCAAGCAGGTGCAAGTTTAGTGGGTGGTTGCTGTGGTATCGGACCAGAACACATTGCTGAACTTTCACAATTTTTTAAAGAATAAATACCATGTCTGCTGCCAAAATCGGATTATTGTCTCTTACAGCGCTGGTCTTTAGTTCTATGGTGGGGTCAGGCGTTTTTAGCCTTCCCCAAAATATGGCTCAAGTTGCCAATGGTTCTGCCCTTCTTGTTGCATGGCTCATTACTGGGGTCGGTATTATTTTCTTGGCCCTCTCATTGTTGCATTTAACGCGTCAACGACCAGACCTTGACGGCGGTATTTATAACTATGCACGCGAAGGCTTTGGAGACCTGATCGGGTTTTGCTCGGCGTGGGGCTATTGGTTGTGTACTACCATTGGTATTGTCGGTTATGTGGTGATTGCCTTTTCAGGCGTCGGCATGTTTACCGACAGCAAAGACCATATTATTTTTGGCGAAGGTAATACGCTCTATTCACTGATTGGCTCAAGCATTTTTGTGTGGCTGGTGCACTGGTTAGTAAGTCGAGGTATTAAAGAAGCTGCGATTGTGAATTTACTGGCAACCATTGCCAAAATTATTCCAATGGTGGTTTTCATCTTCTTTACCTTCATTGCCTTTAAGTTTGATTTGTTCAAACTCAACTTAAATGATTTCTCTTTAAAAGTTCCGCTTTGGCAGCAAGTGAAAGACCTGATGTTGATTACCCTTTGGGTATTTACCGGTATTGAAGGTGCTGTAGTTTTATCATCGCGTGCAAAAAAGCGTCATGATATTGGTAAAGCAACTATTTTAGGTGTTTTGCTGGCATTAAGTTTTTACGTGATGGTGACCGTATTGGCTTATGGTGTGGCAAGTCGTGAAGCGCTTGCAGGCATGCATAACCCATCAATGGCGACTATTTTACAGCAACTGATCGGTTTACCGGGCACGATTGTTATTACCATCGGGCTTATTATTTCAGTTTCTTCGTCTTATTTAAGCTGGACGTTATTCGCCACTGAAATTCCATATTTAGCTGCAAAAAATGGTGCATTCCCGAAATTATTTTTAAAGAATAATCAAAATAATGTACCCATTTCATCACTTTGGCTGACCAGCATTGTCGTGCAAGGTGCATTGATTGCGGTTTATTTTTTCAATAAAAATTACACCCAGCTTTTATTGATTTCCTCGGTCATGATTTTGCTGCCTTATTTTCTGGTGTCGGCTTTTTACCTTAAAGAATCTATTCGCCATAAACGCACGCCTCACATTGCGATTGCAAGCGTTGCTTCAATCTATGCGCTTTGGTTGCTCTATGCCGCAGGACTAGACTTACTACTCTTGTCTGGTGTGTTGTATTTGATCGGCTTGGTTATTTTTTCAATCAGCTACTTTGAGCATAAAAAATCGCTCAAACAAAATCAGCTAAATTAGTCATTTCAACCACTGTTGACCCAGTTCAGCAGTGGTTTTCTAAGAATAAAACTCTCTACTTTGAAGACTGTGACTGCTTTAAATGCAATCGTAAAATACGGCGTAATTCTAAAATTGCCTCAGGGCTAGTTTGAATCGAATGGCCACCTTTGATGATCAACTCCGACTGCTCCCCACCTAAATGCGAACTTTGATACGGCACAATTCCATCACTGCTTTTTAACTTATCTGTTGTCCCGTTAATATTGCCCATAATCGAGTGATAGACCACTTGTGGCGATGGTTGAATAGCTTGAGTCAACTGCATAAAGTTAGAAGAGCGACTTAAATTACTTGCCCCATTTTCAATTAATCCTTTTCTGAGTTTTGTATTTTTCTCATCTCTCATTTCAACTGCAATAAAAAAATCAGCGGGCAAACGAATGATACGGCGAGCAATTTGGGTAAACCATCGGTCGGCGTAGTCTGTACCATGATGCGGTGCCGAAACAAAAACAACTCGATTAAAATATGGCAAAGCCTTGAACTGAAAACGCTCTTGAATTACCGGATTTTCTTTTAAACGGTTTAGCTGTGCTTCATTCATTTTTTGCATGGCTTGCTCTGAAACATCGGCATTGCTTACCAGTAAACGGCTAATCACTCCACCCATACTGTGCCCAACTAACACTGCATCGTGTGCAGCATAACTGTCTTTGGCAATGTTTTGAAAAGCCTGATTCAACAATGAATAAATCTGAAAACGACTTTCAAAAATCGGCATGTTAGTTGAATAAAACACTTGCCACACCTGATAGTTTTTCCTTAATTCGGCATCGCCCATAATGTCATTGGTTAGGCTCACCCACGCCTCTGGGCTACTTGCTAAACCATGAATAAACACAATAATTTTCTTATTCGGGTTAAAAGGTTCCAGCATATATAAATGCGGCATGATTAAATTGGCTTCTTTATTAATTAAAGACCAATAACCTGCTGCCCCTAAATTATATTTTGATAGCCAAAGCCCATAAGGAGCCGAATAGTTTGCAGTCAGTGGATAGTCCACACCTTCAATTTTTACACGCTCTTGTCGATATGGATCGAACATCGCAATTTCTAACTCTGCCCCAGCAATGACCTGATCGGCTGTGGCTTTTTGTTTTGGGTATGCAATGGCAGTAGCAGGAAAGAAGCGTGGTAAATGAATATTAGGGTTGGCTTGGTGAGCATAAAAATTATCGGGGTCTAAAATGAAGCCGTGATTTACATCATTTTCTTTACGCCCAACAATAAACTCTGCCCCCAAACCATCCTTACGGTTGACGGTATTAAAACCGGAAAAGTTCATGTTATAGCTGGAGCGAAAAGTATCGACTTCAATTTTTTGTACATCTAACGCGTGGTCAAAATTGACGTGGTACTCATGACCATCCGCTTTAAGCAATGGTGGAAAGCGATGCGTATTTAAATGATTAAAATACGTGGTCATAAGCTTTGACAAGGCGACGTTATAAAAAATACGTACCTGATTTTGGCGATGGTCAAACACCCGATCGAAAGGCGACTCTTCAGAGTCAAATAAATAGACATAACTATAGCGCAAGCTTTTATCGAACAGCGCTAACTCTTGCTCAACGCAAATGTTACTTTTATTAATGACGTTACACTGGCTGCTACGCCCGACATCTAAAGCTTTTGCCAAGTAAATTTCACTCAGCGCAGCATAGCGTTCTTCTCGGCTGCTATTTTCGGACAGGCTCTGAACCTTATTTAAACAATCATCAAAATTTTGTAGGCAAGTTTTTTCATCTTCTTTGACCAAATACAGCAAGTTTTGAGTTTGATGACTTAAGGTGCCGTCGGTCAGAATACTTTCATTCTTACTTTTTAAAGCGTTACTTAAATTACTTTCTTTTAAATGAATGACCTGACAGCCACTGAGCAAAGCCATTATTGTTATGATTGAATAATGATAAGACTTTGTCATTGTGCATTCCTTAATCGAATGTATTCCCCATCTGGTCATTATGCCTGTAAAGCAGTGAACGAACAATTTCGAGTCCGCTTCCGTTTTCCTTTATTACGAAAAAAAGCCTGAACTCATTTTAATTCAGGCTAATTTGTTATTTCTTCGAATTAAGCTTGATTGAACTTTTGCTGTGAAGCTAAATAAGAAAAATACAAAATTGGTAAAATAAACGGCGCTACACTCCAGAAATCAAAATAGACATAAAGTATCGCTCCCAACAAAGCACCAATCACAAAGCCAATTACAATACTGGCACTTTTAAGCAAACTTGCCCGATTAGCCGCATTATTATTTTTAAGCAAGTTAGCAATATCAATCCCAAGCTGGGTAGTGTTGCCTGTCATCATAGTACTTGGGCTAATATTTTTAATGAGGGTTTTGCTTGATGTATTACGAATAGCCAAAGCAATTAAACCTAGCCCACCCGTTACTGCAACTGTTAATGCATCCGGATCTTTAAATGGCTCAAAGTAAAGCCCTGCCACCATAAAGGCACATAGAAAAATAGCTTCAAATAAAAATAAATAAGACAGCGTTTTGTGCTTGACCTGACTGCGGTCAATCAACAGTTTTGTAATGACAACGGTCAAAATAAATAGCGGGATTGCGGCAAGCTTGATCCATAAACCCGAGCCACCTTTAACCCATGCTGCCCCTGCCAACACTAAGTTTCCCGTCACATGCGCGGTGAAAAAGCCAAACAATGCAATAAAACCAATAGTATCAATTGCCCCACCCACCATAGTGAGTAAAACAGGATCGCGACATATTGCCCAGGTACTTTCTGTGTCTTTTTTAATTGGGGTATCTGTCATAAAAATATCCTGTTAAATTAAAACTTTAAAGTAAGCAAGTTGTATATAAATGATTTAAAAATGAATAATACTAAAGCGTTTATGAAAGCAAAAAACTATGTAAAAAAATAGGGTGCGTAATGTCGTAACACTGTCTTTAAAATGGCAACAATCAAAATTGACTATTTTTAAAACACTAAACTGTTCTCCTCCTTAAATCAATTTGACCTCCAAAACTGTTCTAACTATGATGAAGCCGCTAGTTGACATCAACTGGTTTTGGACCTGAAAAAGTTATGCCAAAATATGGATAATCAATAACAACAATCACGAGTAGATATATGTCACTTTATAATTTTTCAGTTTTTTTAGGGGGATTATTATTTGTATCTGTTGCCTTCGCGGGTCAAAAAAACAGTCCTCATCGTGATTTCTATCTAAAATGTATTGCGGCTGGTCATAGCCGTGCAAGCTGTACATGCATTTATCATCGTTTAGAACGCCAATACTCCCCTAAGCTCATGCATAAACTTGGAAGTTTGAGTTTACAAAGTCCTGAAATACCGCGTGATTTTGTAAAATCCATGATGCGTACTATGCAAAAATGCCAGTCATAATTTTATTTTTTAAGCCACATCCACACCAATACCCCAGCCATACATAAAATTGCTGGATAGACAAACCACGGATGCGGAATGGTCCAAATCATCAGTCCCGCAGCCAGACTCATACTCAACGTCGAGATGTATTTTGCCTTTTTGGGAATACGACGATGTTCTTGCCACTCATGAATGAGTGGGCCGACATAGCGATGATTTCGAAACCATTGATGAAGTTTTTCAGAACCACGAGCAGCAAAGAAAACCGCCAAAATTATAAAGTCGACGGTGGGTAAACCCGGAATGAAAATACCCAATATACCAAGCGCAATACACAACCAAGCCAAACCAATAAACACCCAACGTGCCCACATAGAACGGGCAAGCTTACTGACTGGTTGAGCAGGCGCTAACGACTGCTCATGTTTTACGATTACATTTACTTGATTGAGTTTGTCCATATCGGGTATTCCCTTTATCCACTTTTACTATTTCAATTCATCAAGCTGATCAAGCGCTTGACCAAAATATCCAAAGGCATCTAAAGCTCCTTGAACGACTCGGTCTTGCTGGGTTTGGTCAAGGCCTGCTTCATCCAGTGCTTGTACAAAACGTTTCCAGACTTTCGCGCGCCCTTCGGGATATGCCGCTAAATTACGTGCAGCAAACGTTTCAGAAAAACCCAAATGCTTTTGAGCTTCTTTAAATAAAAATGCAGCTCCTAAGGTTGAACCTTCAGACACATAAATCCAGCCTAAAGCTTCGGGTAGTTGTACGTTTTCACTCTGTAATTGCTGCCCGTTGGGTTGAATCCCTAAATCATTTAAATCGGCAAGTGCTTGTTTTGAGCGGCCACGAATGTCTAAGTCCGGAATCAGTCCAGCTACACCCTCTTTTTCAAAAAGATGTTCAACTTCACGCTGAAAGTAATATTGAGACAAAGTAAATTGCGCGTATTTTTCTTTACTTGAAAACACCTTTGCCTGTGACATTAATTGATGCATACGTTCGTGTTCAGCAGCAGTTTCTTGTTTCAAACGTAAAGACAAACTGTTGCTAATGATTTGTTCTGTAGATGAATTCATCATCTTTCTCCTGCAAAATAGATATTACTCATCGGTTAGCGGCCCCGATTGAGTTTGAGTTGGACTGGAAAATCCACAACGATGGTCACGGCTCGACCGTTAATTTTGTGGGGTTTAAATCTGGATTTACGTGCAGCTTGCATGACCCGTTCATCAAGGCTTTGAATACCCGAACTTTGACGTAATTGAATGTTGATTGGCTGCCCTTTTTCATTAATGCGAATCCGAAGCTCAACCAAACGATTTTGTTGTTTTAACTCTCGGTCATCGTAATCAAGCCCGCCAAAACTCAGCACATCCACACTACTCACCTGAACAACATCATCATGTTCAACTTGAGTGTTCGGTGCTTTGGAATACTCTTGCTGCGTTGCAGGTGTTTTAACGCCGCCACTTTTGGTCTCGCTATTGGTGTTTTGTGGCAACTGCTCAGTTTGCGTTTGTTCAAGGTCTGTTGAATTGAGTGGTTTATCGGTATGAGCCACTCGCCTTTCTGTAGGCTGCGTTGCTTGAGACGAAGCTAAATTATTTAAAGTCGTTTTTGGTTGTGCTTGCTGTTTGTCATTTAAATTATTTTGCACAACTTCTTTAGTAGCAGTTTTTGATGCTAATGTTTGAACATTTGTAGGCGAGTTTTTTGATTCTTCAGGTACTGAAGATACCGAACTGCTTAATGTAGATTGAGGCGTTACACTATTTTTAGGTTGGCTTTCAGTCTTTTTAGCCGATAGCTTTTTAGCAGGCGCCAATGACACAAAACTTACTTTTAATGCATCTACTTTGGGTGATGCTTTAAAAGTATATGGTTCAATTAAATGACTCAGCATCCAGACAACAAACACATGCAGACCAATCACCACCACTACGGTTAAGCACTTATAAAAATGCTTCGGCCCTTGTGGTAAAGGCAACATAACCATTGGCTTATGTGTAGGGAATAAAGATTTTGATTTCATGGCTTATTCCCTAAAAACGATGCTCAAGCTTGAGACTAATGTTGTGTTTATCGTAGGAATACAGCCAATCGACATTGCTTTTATTATGGTTATAGCGATAGGTTAAATTAGGCGTCATGCCATAAAACTCAAAGCGCGGCATTTGCA
The DNA here is from genome assembly GCF_027854635.1 of Acinetobacter sp. AOR43_HL. Lineage (NCBI taxonomy): Bacteria > Pseudomonadati > Pseudomonadota > Gammaproteobacteria > Moraxellales > Moraxellaceae > Acinetobacter > Acinetobacter sp. AOR43_HL. Next base: position 31,351 of record NZ_JAKTHX010000008.1, on the reverse strand, counting down.
CAACAAGGGTATAGTTTTGTTCAAAATCATGACGACGAGCTAAGAAAGTTTCTGCGTATTTATCAAACAGGCGCCAACGATAAGAACTCAGCAAAGTGGTATTAAATCCTGTACTCCAAGATTTGCTTAAGCCCAATCGCACACCTTGCTGTTGGTAGGCAGCCATGTATTTTTCTTGGGTCGAATGGTCGAGCACATCTAGACCACCAAAAAAAGTCCACTGGTCTGGAAAAATCTTCCAGAAAGTAGCAAACGCTGAGCTTTCTACCCCATCTAGGGTTTTATATTTCTGATAATTTAAATCTTTACTCTCAGCCTCAAGCTTGAAAGCTTTATCTGCAGAGATAAAATGCATCCACTCGGCACGCGCACCCCAGGCATTGTAAAGACCATCATTGCCATAACGTTTATGTTCAAATAGCGGACTCACCCCAATTTGATTTTTTAAGTCAAAGTAGCTGTAGCCTGCATTAATATTAATGGTAGATTCATTAAATGCCGCGTGGTCGTTATAGGACTGTCCAAACGCCAGTGCACGTAAAGCCACGCCATGATGCCCCTTAATCGCATAGCGTTTAATCAGACTGGCTTCGTAATCTAACCCCGTTGCCGATTCAGCTTTAGGCGTTCCACGGGTAACTTGCTCAATTGGAATAATATTACCCTTACTATCTTTGCCATAAAGCGTCCATGTTTTACTTTGTTCAGACGAACTATTTAAATTACTGACATAGGTATAACCCGCTGAAACCGAGCCTTGCCAAGAGTCTCGTTTTTTTAATGCCTGAACAAAGGTATTCACTGTTGTTAAAACTCCAGACGGGATTACCGCAGGGTCACTTTGTTTAAGTTGGTCTTGAATGGAAATAAAAAGGCGTGCTGCTTCCTTATTTTTCTGTTGTTCAAACAGCACGCGCGCTAACTCAAGTTCACAAATTAAATTATGAGGTTGTTGTTTTAGGCTGCTTTGAAATTTTTGTTCAGCCAATTTCAGTTGACCCTGAGAACGTGCAACTGCCCCTTCGGCAAAGTCGGTTAAAGCCCGATCGTAGCCAACATATTTTTTATAATGTTCTAAATAAACCGTGGCTTTGAGCCACTGTTTTTGCATGACTGCCAAATATAACGCCTTGGCAAGATCATTCGGATTTTGCTCAACACTGTATTCTTGTCCATTAATTTGAAGTTTAGGTAATTGCTCGGTACTACGAATTGTTCCCTGTTCGTGAAACTGGCGCTGTTCTTGTAAAAGCGTTTGGTCCAAGCTTTGATTAAGACGAAGCTGTGTGTCTTCGTCGGCATATAAAAATGGACAACTCAACAATGTTAGACAGCACAAAAGCGTTCGTTTCATAAAACAATAAACCTGAAGCAACCAAGCAAAAGCCAAAAAAACAAAAGGAACCTACGTATGTAGATTCCTTTTGCATTCATTAATTTTTAGCACCGCCAAATGCAGTGTTGTAAGACACATTATCAAACTGGGCAATACCCGCTAAAGCCGAAGCATTTGCACCAAAGAATTGACCTTGCACCACACCAGAGTTGTCGACACCAGCCGTACCGTTAGCCGTTGCCAAACCTGCAAACGCAGCAGTACCCGGGTTAAATGCCACACCATCTAGGCTTAATGATGAAACAGCCGTACCTGTTCCGGTAAGCGTTCCTTCAAGTGTACCCGCGCCATAATTTGCCGTGAACGTACCACTTAACAGATTGCTTCCAGAACCATTAATCCCTGCAACGGTATAAGTTGCAGTACCCGCGGTTGGAACCGTGGTATTAGTGTTATCACCCGCGTAGTAAACGGTATGGCTCGCGCTTGCTGGCGTGTCGCCCGCTTTCCACCATTCACCAAAATAGACTTCCTGTGTGCCCACCTGACCAAAGTTAAAATTACCTAATGCACTGTGTGAAGGTGGCATTGCAGACACTGGAATATGCGAAATATTAAAGGTTTTGCTGCCAACCGTTACATTGGTATTACTCGTTCCCTGAGCAGCAAAAGCCTGAGCCAAACCTTTTAACGAACTAAAACCTGTAAAAGCGTTATATGGTGCACCCGCAGCTTGAACCGACACCGCTGCTACACCACCCGGATGGCTTGCATTGGCAGCAGCACCGATTTTGATGTTACTTTCATTACTCGAAATACCATCAATACCTGCATAAGCAAATGCAGTTGAACAAGCAACAAGACCCAAGAACAATTGAGAGATTTTCATTTGTTGTTACTCCATCTTTTTTAAAACTAAGTTATTGTTTAATTTAAAATAACGATTTCGCTATTTTTAGTTTATTGAGTAGGCCCAGCTGCAAACCTACTCAGTTTTTTGTAAATAATAATCATTCAATCTTATTATTTACTGTTACCTGACTCCCCTTTTATGTATGTGTAGAGGGAATCAAATTCTGTTTAAAATTTGGTGGTCCAACTAATTTTCATCGTTCGGCCTGGTGCGGCCATGGCACTACGGGTTAAAGGATCGATATAAAACTGGTTAGAAAGATTACTGCCGACAAACTCAACCGTGTTGTAGTTATCGACCTGATAACGCGCATAAGCATCAAAAATCCACGTGTCATCCCAAGCCAAAGGCACATTGAGGTAATAGCCTTTATTGACGCTAGCATCATTGTTTTTTCGTAGCGGGCTTTCATAAGCTTTATAGAATGTGGCACGTGCACCGAGCTCTAACTTTTCATCAAAAAAGCGTGCGCCAAGCAAACCGTGGAAACTCAGTTCAGGTGTAGCCATGGTCACCAAGTAGCCATTTGGGAAACCGTCATCGACACAACGCTGATACGGCTCACGGAACTCAAGGCCCTGCTCGGTTTGAACCGTGCCGCCTAAAATCATTTTGTTAATGGCACTATTGGTGTCACACACTTCATTTTTTAAGTTATAGGCCACGCTCAAATCTGTGAAAAAACCGCCATTATCAAAACGGCTTTGTAATTCTAGACCTGACAGCTTTTGCTCATCCATATTGGTAAAAATAAGGTTTTGGTCACGCTCAATCACATTTTTGGTTTTGTTGTAGTAATAGGCGAGCTTAATGTCAGCATTGCGTGCTGTGCTAAACCAATCACGCATGTCATAGACATAACCCACTTCGTAGTTAAAAGCGTGTTCAGGTTTGATTGCTTGATATGGCAACATGGCAGAAAAACCGACAGTGCTTTCAAACAAACTTGGTAAGCGATATTCCTCTGCATAGCGTGCATAGATTCTGCTATTTGGCGTGAGGTGAATTGAGGCGCCTAATTGCGGTGCCCAGCCACTATCTTTAACTTTGTCGGCAGACTCAACCGGAACTTGGTCTACCACCGACATAAAGTTCCCGCCAGTTACGACGTACTTTTGGCCAGAGGCATTGAGCTGGTTTAAAGGATTATCGGCAAGCGACAATTGCCCATTCGCATCTGCTTTCCAGCTCAGCGTATTTTTCTGTGACCAGATCATGTTATACAACGTGCTCTCTGATGCTGGCACAGTGTCGAGCTGCCCATCCCACTCAGGATTTTTTGTGGCATAGCGCTGTTTTAAAACATTGATTAAACGCTGCTGAGTCGAGGTGTAACTCTCAGGCATGGTCTGATATTCAAAGGTATATTCTTTAAGCCTACTTTTTTTGGTAAACAGCGGATTTAAACTCGGGTCAATCTCGCTCTGCAAAGACTTATTTAAAAAGTCATCAACTGCCCAATACGAGCGATAACGCATGCCCGCATCAAAACTTAACCAAGACAGCGGTCGATAATTAAAATTAAAGTCGAACGTTTTTTCCTCACGGCGTCCTGCTCGTGGCAGCGCCTGATAGAGCGAATAACTTGGTCCAAATTCGCCATATATATCGTCAGACGTTAGTTTTTCTTTTAAGAAACTTCCACCGAGCGTCAAATCAAGCTGGTCTAACAAACGAGTTTTATTACTGAGCGTAATGCCTTTACGCGTATTGTCAGAATGGCTTATTGCCGTGTTAATAATCGTGTTATCTCGAAAATCGATTGTGGTTGGCCACCCACCACGTGTGTAGGTCTGGCTTTCGGTGTCGGTTTGCCAAATGTTGGCATAGAAATCAATCCAGCGATTATTCTCAGGCTTAAACTTATATTCGAGGCTATAAGCTTTAGAGTGAATATTGCTTAAAGGCCACTGCGGAACACCCAAGTCAGGGGTAATACCCCAAACAATCCGAGACGGCATAATTTCACCAAAAATATTTTTGGTATCTCGGTAAGTCAGTTTAAGGGTCTGATCATCTGTTGGGCGATAGGTCCCTTTTAACAACCACGACTCCATATGACTTGAAGTGTTGGGAACTTCATCTCCCGGTTGATAGGCATAGGCAAAGTAAGGAATAAAATCGAGGCTACTGTCTGGCGTCGCTCGTTTATAGTAGCCCGCGCCATGTGTGCCAGAAAAATAGTTGCCGCGCTCACGTACTGCATAAACTGCCAGTAAATCGAATTTGTCTTGCTTGGTGGCAATTGCCAGTCGGCCCGCTAAGTCATCGCCCGAAAAATGAGAGTTATCACTTCTGGTCCGGTTCTTTTTATAAATATCGGGGTCGTATTTTGACCCATTCATGTCGATCCAAGGCGTGGTGTTATCGTAGTTTTGGCCCACTTTGCTCATGTCTGGCAAAGACGGATCAATTGAGTTGGTTGAGCCTTCTACTTTTAACTCGGCACCAAAAGACTTACCCGGACGAACAATGTCATCGGCCTCTAGCGTTTTAACTACCACACCACCACCTACAGAAGTTGTGGTATTGCGCTCTAAAGATGGGCCTTTAATGACTTCAATGCCCGCAATGAGATTGGGGTCGATATAGTTTCTGTTATTTACCCCGTTGTAGCCACGCCACACCGCAATCGACTGTTCGGTGCCATCAATGGTTAAAGGCACACGGCCAACGCCCTGCACACCACGCACACTCGGGTCGAGTGCCCCACTGTTACGGGCATCGCCGCTATAGACTCCCACCATGCCTTGTAAAACATCGGCTGGGTTGGTTCCTTTAAATCGCTCAACATAGTCTTTGCCCGCATAGACCGAAGAGCGGTTTGCGTCATAAACTTTGTTATAGCCTTCTGTGTCACGGTCTTCTTTGCCGTATACCACAATTGGCGTAAGTCGTACCGATGCATCTTCTTCAACTACAGCACTACTTGGCGGCAGACTAGCGACCTGAACCTTAGCGGGAGTGACTCGCAGCATAGATTTTTTGGTAAGTGTGTAGCCCTGCCCAACTTTTACAGCATTAAATTCGGTTGCTTTTAAAAGCTGCTCAAAACCTTGTTCGACGGCAAAGCTGCCTTTTAAACCCAGACTATGTAACCCTTGAAGTTGCTGGGCATCCATTGCAATTGAAGTACCCGATTGTTCGGCAAACTGGTTGAGTACGTTAGCAAGGCGACCCGCAGGAATGTTATAGCTTTTCACTCCGGCTGTTTGTGCATAGGCCTGCTGCATAGGAAGCACAACAAGCCCACCCATCGACACAGCATGTATGGCAAACGCCAGTGTTGAGAATCGAAAAATCGATCGATTCCGCTTTTGCCCTGTTCCCGCTTTTTTCATTTGCCCCGCCCCAGTAAATCGTAATAAGAATCATTCAATACAACAAATTAAAATGATCCATATTTATTGCTTCTACTTACTATGACGAACGACTTTCAAAAAAGTGGAACCTAAAATTGAAAATAAATTTAATTTTTTATTATTTTAAAGAAACCATGACCACAAACGGCGTGATTTGCTTAATTTTCAGGTCTGGAAAAACCGTAGCCAAAAGCTTAAGCGATTCGGTGGTTTGGTCTAAAGGTAATACCGCATTGACCCGCACATGTTGCAGTGCCGCATCATTAAAAATAATTTTGCCTTTGTAGTTACGGTCTAGCTCTTGTAGCACTTGATTCAGCGGCAAGTTTTCTACCATAAGCTGATGCTTTTGCCATTTTTGTTGTTCGTTATAAACATTCAGTTCAGGCAATTTTTGTACGCCATTTTGATCCATTTTAATGGCTTGCCCTGCTTCAACAATGGCCTGACGAGTCGCATGCAATTGGGTGGTTTTAACCTGTGTGGCTTCTACTTTTACCTTTGAGTGCAACATTTTGAGTTCGGTTGCCGAAGGGTCATAACTGACGCTAAAAGCTGTGCCGAGTGCCTGAATTTGCCCATGACTGGTTTTGACCAAAAACGGTCTAGTCTTATCTTTGGCAACATCAACATAAATTTGACCTTGCACCAACTCAACCACTCGCTGGTTGGTTTTAAAATCAAGATTGACCGCACTTTTCCCACGCAAAATTAAACGTGAACCATCTGGTAAGGTTTGCGTAGTCCACTGCCCCGATTGCCCTTGAATATCGGCAGTCACATAGGCCACTGTGGTGTCAGTTAAATAAAATAACGCCCCACTCATGGCAACAAACACAACGGCAAAAGCTGTTCCTGCACGTAAATGTTTATAGGCTTTGCCTGAGTTTAGGCCAGCTTTAAGAGCAACTTTAGTGACTTTTTTATGTCCGCTGGTTTGAGAAAGTTTTTGAATTGAACCAATGCACTGTTCAATGTCGGCAGCCACTTGGCGGTGTTGCTCACTGGTTTTTTTCCACTCTTCAAATTTTTGTTTGGCGGTTTTCCGTGAGCTTTCATCATCCGAACTCAGTTGAACAATCCAATGTGCAGCTTCTTCAACCAACTGGTGATATTTGCTTTTATCCATGGCCATTTAAATGCAAGCGTCCATGTCTTGTCGGTTTTGGTAGCACTGAATTAAACAGCTCGCCAAATATTTTTGAATCATTTTGGTCGACACATTTAAACGCTCGGCAATTTCTTTATGGGTATAGCCTTCAAGGTAATGCAAAATAAAAGCTTGCTGTGCTTTTTCAGAAACCCCTTCGAGTGCTTTGCAAAGTTGGTTAATTGCTTGAATAATTTGCATTTGGTCTTCGGGTGACGCCACTGCATCAAGCATATATTCCATTTGACTCAAGCCATCTAAATAAGCTTGTTCAATGCGTTTACGGCGCACTTGGTCAATGAGCAGATTTTTAGCAATCGAGGTTAAATAGGCACGCGGTTCCTTAATGCCGAATAGCTCGTCACGCGTTTGTAGCAGTTTAATAAATGTGTCCTGAACCAGATCTGCAGCCTGATCAGTATTACCTAATTTTTGTCTCAACCATTGGTGAAGCCAGCTTTGGTGACTTCTATATAACTGATCTACAAGCAAAGAAGTTTTGTTCACAGCAATTGGACTCAAAACAAGGAACCTATAAATGATAATAATTATCATTTAAACAAGTCAAGTAATAATTCAAGTAAAACTTAAACCACTGTTTAATAAATTGAATTAATTGCCCGCTCGCTTTGCTGCACTTCTCTTAAAGCAAATCAGCCAAATTCCTAATTTCTTCCATCACCGCCTTACACGCAGGCGTTAAATAGCCATGTTTAGAAATAGACAAAGAAATATAACGCTTGAGTGCGGGGTTAATAATTTTTGCAGCTTGAATTGAGGTGTATTGGCTGGCCTTCTTTAACGCTTGCGGCCCCAGCATGTTGTACATGCGAGATTCGGAAACCAAATACGTTTGTAAACTAATCGAGTCGGCTTCAAATACAATATTTAGCTCTACCCCATTTTCATAAGCCATGTGGTCTAAAAAGTTTCGCCAGTTACTTGGCCTGCAAAATGTGACCAGCGGTAACTGACTTACCTTTTTAAACTCGACTTCATTGGCCTGAGTGAGTGCATCTCCTTCACAGCCAACCAAATAGGTATCGGCTTCGGTAAGATAGACATCGCCCTGTTTAGGCGTTGGGTTAAACCGATAGAGTATGGCTAAATCGACGCTGCCATCTTCGAGCCATTTTTCTAAATGTACCCCTTGCCCTTCACGCACCGACAATTTAATTAAGGGATATTTTTGTTGAAGGACTTTATACAGAGTCGATAATAACGGGTGTGCAGTAGACGGCAAACTGGCAATACGAACCGTACCAATCGGGGTATCGGTCGAATGTAAAATTTCATTATTGAGTTGGTCGGTTACGTTTAGCCATGAACGAATTTTAGGAAGTAAATGCTGACCTAAATCGGTGAGTTCAACGCCGCGTCCAGTTCGGTTAAATAAACGACCACCACATTGCGCTTCAAGCTCGTTCATTTGCCGACTGATTTGCGGTTGGTTGGTGTTATGCAGCATCGCGACTTTGCTTAAGCTACCGAGTTCCACCGCGTCTAAAAATATTTTCCATAATTCATAATTCATCGATTCTTCCTAAATCGTAAATAGGCAGTATTTTGAGCCATACATTTTGAGTATAACTGAAATTCAAGAATTGGTAATTCCTACATAGCTCACCTATTTCTATACTCCAATCATGTTCTCTACAACACGATTTAAGTCAGATTAAGAACCAGAGAATATTTAATTACACTGTATAGGAAGTACGATTATGAGTTTAGATTTACGTGGATTAACCCCAGCACCTGTGACTCCTTTTACCCGTGATGGACAAGTAGACCATAATGCAATTCAACGTTTAGGTTCATGGTTAGGCAGTATTGATGGTGTGAAAGGCTTGGTTGTTCTTGGGCATGCAGGTGAAGGAACATTCTTGTCGCAAAAAGAACAAATGCAGGTCATCGAAAGCTTTGTTAAATCGGTAGATGACAAAATTCCGGTAATCGCAGGGATTACACTCGAAGGTACTTCGGTTGCAGCAGAAGAAGCAAAACGTGCAGTCAGTGCGGGTGCTTCGGCAGGTTTGATTTACCCTTCACATGGCTGGTTGCGTTTTGGCTATCAAAAAGGCGCACCACAAGACCGCTATAAAGCGATTTATGAAGAAAGTGGTTTGCCATCTATTTTATTCCAATATCCAGATGCAACGAAGGCCACTTACGACCTTGAAACTCTACTCGATATTTCTGCACAGCCAGGCGTGTTTGCCATGAAAAATGGTGTACGTAACATGCGCCGCTGGGATGTCGAGATTCCGATTATTCGCCGTGAACGCCCAGACTTACAGGTATTGACGTGCCACGATGAATATTTGCTTCACACCATGTTTGATGTAGACGGCGCTTTGGTTGGCTATGGCAACATTGCTCCTGAACTTTTAATTGAAATGATTAAAGCAGGTAAAGCTAAAGATTACGCCAAAGCTCGTGCGATTCACGATCAATTATTACCAGTGACTCGCAATGTTTATCACCGTGGTTCACACATGGAAGACACGGTCGCACTTAAACATGCCTTGGTTGCTCGCGGAATTTTGGACCATGCCACTGTGCGTTCGCCTCTGCTTCCACTGGCAGATGGTGCTGAGCAAGAAATTCATGATGCAATGCGTCAAGCCGGAATTGGCAAGGTCGATTTAACCCAAGCCGTTGCTTAAATTCTATTCGGGCTAGCATGTACGCTAGCCTTTTTTTCCTGTACGCTGCCTGAGGCCAAACATCGGGCATGTCTCTTAAAAACAATAATAAAAAGCATGCAAACTGTGGTGAACAGGTAGTGCGAAATAGAACAACAAAACTACGAGGAATGTAGTAATAAGGAGATAGAAGATGACAAATCTAGCGGATGTAGAACAAATTAGTCATCATCAAAAAAATGCGGAAATTATTGCAAGACTTGAACGGCTACCCGTCACTGGTCGATTGCAATTTATGCGAATTACCATTGGGATCGCGACCTTTTTTGACGCTTATACTGTTCTTGCGATTGCCTTTGCTTTACCCCAACTCATTACCGAATGGCACCTAACGCCTGCCTATGTCGGCGCGATCATTGCCGCGGGCTATGTCGGGCAATTGGTCGGTGCGATCTTTTTTGGTTCACTTGCCGAAAAAGTCGGTCGTTTAAAAGTGCTGTCTTTTACCATTTTACTGTTTGTGGCAATGGACATTTCTTGTCTGTTTGCTTGGAGCGGAATGTCGCTGTTAATTTTCCGTTTCTTACAAGGTGTTGGAACAGGTGGCGAAGTGCCTGTTGCGAGTGCCTATATTAACGAGTTTATTGGTGCAGAAAAGCGCGGTAAGTTTTTCTTGCTCTATGAAGTTTTATTCCCACTTGGTCTTATGTTTGCAGGCATGGCAGCATTTTTCCTGATGCCAATTTACGGCTGGAAAGTCATGTTTATTGTGGGCCTAATTCCATCTTTACTGGTCATTCCTTTACGGTTTTTCTTGCCTGAGTCACCACGCTGGCTTGCTTCAAAAGGTCGTTTTAAAGAAGCGGATCAAGTGGTTAAAAGCTTTGAAGATGGTGCCATCAAAAGCGGTAAAACTTTAGCTGAACCTATAGTTAAAGAAATTAACCCGCAAGGCATGGCAAAAACCGACTGGCGCGAGCTGTTCCGTGGCATTTACCGTAAACGTACCTTTACACTGTGGGGCATGTGGTTTTGTGTGTATATGGTGAACAATGCCATGGTGACTTGGTTGCCATCTCTTTACAAACAACACTTTGGTCTGTCGCTGCAAACCAGTTTAGGTTATGGCTGGGTTACGTCGGGCGTGGGTGTGATTGCCTCTATTATCTGTGCGTTAATGATTGATAAAGTCGGCCGCCGCCCTTGGTACAGTGCAGCGTTTTTCTTGGCAATTATTCCACTCATGAGCCTTTCGATTTTAGGTGCAAAATCGGCGATGGAAGTTGTGATTTTGGCAACGCTCAGCTATGCCATTTTGCAAACCATTTCATTCTCTTTATATCTTTACGCTGCCGAACTTTACCCAACTCGCCTACGTGCAATGGGCATCGGGTTTAGTACCGCTTGGCTCCGTGCCGGCTCTGCGATTGGGCCTGTTATGGTGGGTCTGGTTGTTGGTGGTTACGGCATTCAATATGTGTTTAGTGTGCTTGCCGTTGTGGCGCTGATTGGTGGCCTAGTGACCTTCTTGTTTGCCATTGAAACCAAAGGCCAAGTGCTCGAAAAACTCTCTCCTTAATTCATCCATTTCATAAAAAGCTTGCCTAACCTCAGCGTTAGGCAAAGGGCTTATTCATGCTTAAAAAAGGAATTTAAAATGAATAAATATTTGCTATGGGGCTGTATTGGTTTAGGCAGTGTGAGCAACGCTTATGCAGAGCTTCCTCAAGAATTTGGCAAGTTAGAATTAAAACTCAACACTCGTTACTGGAACGATGAAGACACTGCCCACCCCACGCTTGCCAACCCTTCCCCTTCGTCGAGTGAATATGAACAAAGCGCTTTAGGGCTTGAGTTAAATTATCAGTCACCTTACTTGTGGGACTGGCTCGGGGTAGATGGCTCACTCTATGCAGTCACCAAGTTATTTGACTCTGGCAAGCCGAGCGCTCAGCTTTTAGAAGTCGAAAATAACGGCAAGCTCGATCAAAACTTTGCAACTTTAGGGCAGCTCTACATCAAAGCAAAACTCGGCGATAAAGGCGAAATTAAATTAGGCCGTCAGTTGCACGATTCACTGTTGCTTAAAAGCACCAATAACCGCACGGTGCCCGATACTTTTTCGGGTGCGAGTGGTCAGTTTCAACTGAATGATCAGCTACAGACTTACATGGCTTACTATGACCGCTGGAAACCGCGCAGCATGGACTCATTTGAAAAACTGGTGACTGAAAATGACGAGCGCATTGATTATGTCGGTTTGCTTGGTGCCAAGTATCAGTACAAAAACTGGAGCTTGAATGCCGAGTATTTAAATAGCAAAAATTATTTAAAAAAGTACGGGGCGATTGCTCAATATAAATTGCCCTTGCATGGCCTTGTGTGGACATTTAACACAGGTGCTTTTTTCTCGCGTGACGATGGCAAGCTGTTTAAATGTGGTGCCGAAACCGAGCTGGACTGTGTTAAAGGCCAAGACATTAACAACCGTGGGAATGGTTATTTTGTCGATGTAAATGTGGCTAAGAATAATATTGAAGGTGGTATTGCAGTTTCAAAGTTTGATGGTTTTTGGATTGAAGATAACTTTGCCGTGCACTCTGACCGTAACTCGGTTTTGACACAAGACCACGGCACCAATCCGTTTCCGACCTCTGCGACCATTGGCCCAGACTTTACCAATAACGATGAAACCGCGATTGCCCTTCGCTTGAAATATAATTGGAAAGACTATGTGAAAGGTTTAAAAACCGAAGCGAAGTATATTTATGGCTTTGGCGCTCACCAAAGTAACATCAGCAGTGATATTGAAGGTAAAGAGCGTTACTTTGACTTTACGGTGAGTTATGCCTTGCCGTGGGTGAAAAACTTAGATGTGCGTTATTCATTTTTGCATTATGAGTCGAAGTTTGAAAATGCAAACCTAGGTGAAAAAATAAATGGAATGACACGTAAAGATTGGGACCAGCACCGTGTATTTATTAATTACCGTTATACATTTTAAGAGCAGGTTAAACGTTTAGTTTAACTTTATTATATTTATTAATTCACCGATTTAAATCAATAAACTTTTGAGTTTAATTAAAATATAAATTTATATTTTAATTTTTTATAATATTTTATTTAAATTGAATTGACCTGTTAAAAACTTATGATTATTATGGTCTCGCTGGCCTACATTGCCAGTCGGTTTTAGCAGACCGTAGATCCATGGCGGGTTATAGTTCCACTATAAGTCGTTAGACCCTTGCGTCCCTTTTCTTTGCGGTAGGACGGGAGGGGGACGCGCTCGCGCGTGCTGGTTCCTTGGATCCCAGTCTGCTAACCCCTTCTCGTTCTACCACCATAATCAATTGACGGTGATCTTTGGTGGTAGAGCTCCATAAATTTTAAGGAGTTAACCATGACCTTTTTTAGATTAACCCCCTCTCCCTTATAAACATTTTATTTATTTAAAATTTAGATATTCTATTATCTAAATTTATAAATTATTTTTATTTTAAAATTTAAGTCATTTTATTTTATTTCTTTTATAGGCGGGTTAACTATTGCCTTTAAAAATGATTTTAAAACTTAAAATATAGCGGTTTATTTTTTCTCATTGATATATCCCCAATCATTACGAGAATAATATGAAATTTTATAAAACTATTTTGGTTTTAGGCCTTGTGATCGGTGATTACAGCGTTTCGGGTTGTGACCTCCACACTCAACAGGATTTTGAAGAAATTTGTCTGTCTGGTGGGCACACCCAAGCCAGTTGCGACTGTATTTACCAACGGCTTGAACAAGTGTATTCGCCCAAGCTTATGCAACGTCTAGAACATGTCAGTTTGCAAAGTCCTGCTCTCCCACAGGACTTTGCCCCTACTTTTTTTAGTGTGATGCGGCGGTGCGATAAAGAAGACATGGGTTAAGCGTTTGGCTTAGCTCCCTTATCTCTGTGTCGCAATGGTAGATGACTTTAAATCAGCGCAAAAAATTAAAGTTCTGTTGTGGCATGGGGGCCTTGGGGATACCCAAATAACTAATTAATAACGAGTGATATATAACTTTACTTATCGGCCTTCTGAGTTCGCTCTACAGTAATATATTCATTAGGAATCACTAATTGCTTTTCAATATCTTTCACCTTATAAGAAATTAGAGTGCTTTTACCAATGCCTTGAAATAACACTTTAACATCTTTAAAAATAAAGGTTTTATACTGACTCAATTCTTTAGTGGTTGATTTTGGTAGTGCAATTAAATTTGCATAAGGTTCTTTGATATATAAAGTCGCTTTTTCTACTCTCACACCAGTTTTTTGCATGGCATAATTTAGAAACGTGTTACCAACCTCTTCAATAAAAAACATGGGGACAAGTGGTATCAAGATCAAAATAATGGCAACTTGTAAGCTATCATTAATATGCGTTTCTAATCTCTTGAATTTCTTTATTGCAAATGTTTTAAGATGGTCACTTGCATCTGGGTCATCAATAATATCTTGTAAATTCTCAAACTTTATACGAAATTCTTTAATCTTCTGTCGGTTGATATAAAAAGGATAATAAGTAAAGGCAATAAAAAATACGGTAATACCTATGTAAAGATTGATTTTCCAATGCAGTAAAAACAAACTATGAATAACATATAACAGATAAAGGGATGCAGCCAATGTAGTAATGCTAATCTTTGGAAATGGCAGTTTTTGTCCAATTCTGATATGGGGTGGTAAATACTTATCAACCACACTAAAGATGATATATGTCACTGGAACTAAGGAAATACCAAAGAAAAACAAAATCGTGCTTAGCCCCGCATAAATAATAGAACACGCTACAAAAATCAGTAGAAAAATGAGCGAATCACCAAAGCTAATTTCCGAAGGTATATAGCTAATCGTCACTAAATATGCGACTAAGCATAATACACCTATAGCAACAATCGCTTTAGTCGTTGTAAGTGCTGTTTCATGCCACTGCCCCAGATTATTTAAATATCTAGTTATAAAGTCATTCATTTGATCTAACCAAATCTTATAAATTATTTAAGAATCGATGATTACCTTTTTCTTAAACCGCTCCCCAGCGGAGTAATCATCGTTTGAAATTTCCCCAAATTTCAGAGTATAACGTTGTGTATTGTTTAGCTAGTCATATCCTTTGACAACTTAGGCATTATACTACTACACACCTGTTCATTTTTAATCAAAAAAAGACTATTGTCCCCATTTATTAAGTGAGAATTCAGAGCTTAAAATAGTATTCAAAAATAAAATACTTAATAAAATTATAAGTTAAAGCAAAATAAAAAATCTGTTTCAGAATAAATCTAATTGATTTATATTTTTTTCAATATTATAAATTTCCTGCATTCGGTTAATAAAATCGTTCTTACCACCAAAGCTTGGATGTCTAACTTTATCTATAGTTACGCCATTTATTTTAAAACTGGATGTAATATCAAATGCATCATTACCAATCGCAACAATATGCTTAATTTTCAAAATATTAATTAATTCAAATAAAATTTCTTTTCCAATTTTACGTTCTTTGGCAGAATGCTGACGATTTGTAAAAGGTTTATTTTCTTCATGAGGATGCAAAGGAAAAACATTCCACAAGAAAATATTTTCATTTATCGAATTTAGAATTGACCAGATAGCTGTAGCTGTATTTTCAGTAATTGAAATGCCCTTAGTCGCTTTAATTAGATGTGTATCCCATTTCAAGTTTAGATCATCCAAATGGTATTCATCTGTTAATGCCAAGCCTGTACGACGGCCTCCTCTATGTCCTAAATCTCTTCCAATCCATAAAGTTTGGACTTGGTTTTGAATAGCACTATCCAGAAGTTCATTTAAATTATTAGTTCTAATTTGAGGAGCATCTAATACATCAAAATGTTCACAAAAATCAGCATATGGGTTGAAAACATTTTCAAGTTCTATGGACTTTAAGTTTTCTACAAAAGCATGCATAACCCCACCTGCTGAAATTAAAATTCGTGATATTCTATTGTCCTTTTATCTAAATTACCAATAATTTTACCTTGTCCCTTTTCTTTCAATTGGTTAAATTCTTTATATCCTTCTAATATCGCTTTTTCCCATAAAGATAATGAACACTTTTCAACTTCATAGCCTTTTATGAACTGCTGAATAGTTTTCAAAATATCGTAAGAAAGAATAGACGTATTTTCAAAGTAATTATGCTCTTTGGCTTGCGCATATAACCATACAGATATCCCTTCCTCGATAACAATAGCTCTACCACCATCTTGTGTTTCATCAATGAACGGATTACTTTTTCTTTTATGTTTTATTAAAGCACGAAATACGGGAGACCAATGCAAAATTGCAGCATAAGCCAAATGAAAAACATCGTGATACTTATAACCATCTTTACTCGCATGATTATCTGTTAAAGGATCACCTATCCTTACGCCATTCCATTTCATATATGTTTTATTATTTTTTAGAATAATATGTATTTCGAATTCCCTAGGAATCTGTTCATCTTCATCAAAGCCTTCATCAAAATAAATTGGTTCATTAATACCATCCAAAAAACGACTTGCGGTCTTTTTTATATTTGATTCAACTATTTCATAAAACGAAATGTTAAGAAATATTATAATTTCCTGATATTTTTTTAAAAAATTGATCGCCTCATCATAAACAACATTATTATTGCTTATTATAGAATCTACTAGTTTCATTCCTTGAGACGCAAACTCTAAAAGTTTTTGTTTTTTTTCAGGTGAATCTATAGAATTTACTTTCCCCACTACAGGTTGTTCGGGTAAAGAAGTAAAAACTAGATTACTTTTTTCGTCATTACTTTTTTGAGGAGAATCTAAATTGATAATATAATTTTTAAAATCACAACTATAGGCTTCACATAAGGCAACAAAATACCACAAAATATCACCTAACTCTTCAATTGTATCATTTCTAAATTTATCTTTACCGTATATTTCATGTTCTCTAGCAAGCTTTTTAGCGGGAGACATTAAACTTCCAATTTCCCCTACTAAACCAAGTAATAAACTGTCTATACCATCTAGTTTATTTGTTTTTCTTATATTTTCTATGTACTCATCAACTAATATCATTCTTCCGCCTTCTCATCTAAAACCAATTATTAGGAAACCCTTTTAATCCTTTATTATCTTTCATTATTTCTATTAACCAATTTTCTATTTTAGCTAATTCCTCTGTTGTAAAACGGCTTCGGGTTCCTTGCTTTTCTTTTATCATAAAATGTAAATCCTCAGGAATATCTATTGATCTATTTCCTAAGTATATAAACTCTTGACTTATTAAAACGATAGGTTCTGAAGTATCTTTTGAAATATTACTAGCATTTTTACTTCCTCCTTCCCTATAGTGATGGGAATCTAATACAACCCAGCTTCCATTTTCATCTTTTGTATAAATATTATCTCCATAATTGAATTTTGCAGATTTTGTTAAATCAGGTTTTTTATCCTGAAATCTTTCATCCAAAAAATAACTTTCAAAATCAATTATTTCTTCTACTTTCATTGCATATATTAATTTAGTTTTATCATTTCTAGTAGCAGAACCAGTACCAACGATCCAATCTCCAATTCTTGCATAACTACGGATATCTGGCCTGCAAGTTGCTAAAGTACAATATCCATGAAATGGATTTGGAGCAAAACCAAAATCGCGGGCAACAACATATGAATAAACTCTCATATCATTAACTCAACAAGAAAATCTCGATATTTCTTTCTTCTTCGGTAATTGGCATTCTGCATCAACAAAAATATTTTCACCATTAATAGCTCTTCTAATAAATGCATCATCCCAACACACAATTGCATCCGCAACTTTATCCAGAGCTTCAGGAGTTTTATTATTTATTTTTAGAATCGAATGTATACCAATGATCCTTTTACCTTGAACTGAATATTCCTCAATTAAAGTATCAATTGCAGCTGAAGAGTGGATATTTTTCTCAATATATATAACGACAATATCAATATTATTCTCGAACTGAGAATGAGGAGACAAATTTTCAATTTCTACTTCATTACCCAAATTATTCAATTTATCTCGAAGGCGTTGAGCATCCTTTAGTTCTTCTAAATAAATTACTTTAATTTTCATTACATACACCTTATTTATAATTAACACCCAAAGTGTACAATAAAACAACAATAATCAACAAGAAAAATAATCTTATACTAAAGGCTAAAATTTTGTGGATTTTAATGGAAATATAAATTATTAATACAAAATTAAAATCAATAAGCTATTTTTAATAATAATTTAAAAATCTCTTTTATAATTTTTCTTTTTTATATATTACAAGCTTATTTTTAGAAAGGTGATACACAATTAATTAATAATTCTAAACAATAATTATCTGTAATTTTTATATAAAACTTTTTAACCATATACAATAAGTTTAAGTCAAAATTCCTTTTATGAGAGGAAAACAACCTACCGATTAAAACTTAATTTTAATTTTTTAATAATAAAATTCAATTAGATAAATAAAAATATATTTAACTTTATAGGGACCTTTCAGATTCTTAAAAAATCTTAATTTTTTAAATAAATATCAAAATAAGCTTGTGGGAGTTAGAATTATTAAAATAAAGAAAATAAAAAAGCCACCCATAAAAGGTGGCTTTTTATATAGAGAATTTTGGTGGAGATGGCGGGAGTTGAACATCTATTTTAAATTATTGATTTTATAGTTAGTTTTTTACTGTATAACATGCTGGTATAACTCATGTATAACATTTAATTTTGATTAAGTATGATTAACAACAGTTTCTTTTTTGTTCAAGTCCGACTATAGGAGTTGAACTCTGGAGCTAATATAAAGCATTTTAAACAACTCTCAAATGACTTTACTTAAGTTTCAAAAATAGCCATTGTCTATAAAAACTACTAAGATGGAATAAAAATGGGGAAAAGTTTATGTGCGCAAACTATGAACCAATAAGAAAAGATCGTGTGTACCTCCTAGATCTATTCGAACCAACCTTCGAATATAAAGCTGATGTTTATCCGGGATACGACTGCCCTCTTATTTTTTCTAAAGATGGCCATATAGAATGGCGCCAAGTAAAGTTCGGTATGATTCCACCATGGAACCATGACCTAAAGTTCTCAAAATACACTTACAACGCTAGAACTGAGACGGTTGATAAAAAGCCGAGCTTCCGACATGCATGGGCTAAAAGCCAGTTTGCTTTAATACCAGTCGAAAAGATTTATGAACCACGTTATGTAAATGGGAAAGCAGAACGTTGGGGGATTTTTAGAGAAGATGGCTTACCTTTCACCATTGCAGCTATTTATGATTCGACTGTGATTGATGGGCAGCAAGTAAGATCTATGTCGATGCTGACTATTAATGCAGATAATCACCCTTTCATGAGTCAGTTCCATAAACCCGAAGATGAAAAGCGGTCTATTATCGTTATTCCTGACGAGTATCGAGAAGACTGGCTGAATTGCAAAAAAGAAGATGCAGATCAATTTTTCTTTGAAATGCCCTTAGGTGAATTTACTGCTGACTATTTCCCTAAACCAAAGAAAACTGCAAATTAGCACCGTTGATTTTCCGACCAAATGCACTATTAAGAACGACAAGTTGTGACTAGTCATTATTTATCCACAACTTTTTAAATTTGAATTTCAGCTCATCTCTAGAATATCATCTTGAATATGTTACATATTCAAGTTAGGGGAAGCAAATGAGCGAAATTGCACCATCCATCATCCAGATAAAACCATATCTACAAAATGGTATTGTTTTATCTGAGGCCTTATCAATCAAGCAAGTTGTACCATCAACTCACATGCTTGTCCCCTATGCTCTAGAGAAGATTTCAGCAGGTTTTCCCAGCCCAGCACAAGATTACATCGATAAAGCTCTCGATATGAATGAGCACTTAATTAAAAATGAAACTGCTACGTTTATTGTCAAAGTTGCTTCGCTTTCTATGTTAAATGCAGGCATTGATATTGATGACGAACTAATTGTCGATCGCAGTCTCGATGCAAAACACGGTGATATTGTCGTGGCACTAATCGATAATGATTTTACAGTTAAGCGCCTAATGATCGATGAAAAAGGCCAATGGCTAAAAGCTGAAAATCCGGATTATAAAAATATTTACTTGCAGGATGGCCAAGAATTAATAATTTGGGGCGTTGTTACCTGCATCATTAAAATGATTAGAAACTCATGAAACATGAGAACAAAGTTTTTTTCTTGATTGACGTCAATAATATGTACGTTTCGTGTGAGAGAGTCTTTGACCCAAGTCTGAACAATAAACCAGTGATTGTTCTCAGCAATAATGATGGGTGCGCCGTGGCGCGTAGCAATGAGTCAAAAAACCTAAACATAAAAATGGGTGTGCCACTTTTTCAAATCAAAGACATTGTCCAGCAACATAATGTGATCGTTCTTTCAAGTAACTATGCAATGTATGCAGAAATGTCACGGCGCTTTCATAAGATTCTGAGCTCGTACGTAACTGCAGAGGAAGTTGAGCCCTACTCAATAGATGAATGCTTTGTTGATTTCACAGCTTATGAGAAGCACTTTGATTTAGAAAAGGTTGGTCAGCAAATGCGTCAACAAATATGGAAATGGCTAGGCTTACCGGTTTGTGTTGGTATTGGTAGAAGTAAGACAGAATCGAAGATAGCTAACCATATAGCTAAAAAAAATGCAGGCTTTAATAGTGTTTGCGATCTCGTAAATATGGATCCGTGTAATAAAGAATATTATTTCTCATTAATTGATGTTTCGGAAGTTTGGGGAGTTGGTCGTAAGCACTCAAAAAAATTGCAAGGTATGGGAATTAATACAGTCCTTGACCTAACTTGTGCTGAGCCTCGAAAAATGCAGAGGCAATTTTCGATTGTCATGGCTCGTACTATTTACGAACTGCAAGGCATCTCATGCATTGAGATCGAGCACACCCCACCCTCAAAAAAGCAAATAGTTGCAAGCCGGTCTTTCGGTGGTCGCGTAACTGAGTTAACGGATTTAAAAGAAGCTATCTCTATGTATGCTCAAGATGCATGTAAGCGCTTAAGAGATGAAGAATTATTATGCGGTTGCATGATTGCTTTTGTTCAGTCAAACCCATTTGATCCTAACGTGCCGTTTTACAATAAATCTATTACAGGCTCTTTTTCAGAACCAACAGACTGCGCAATAGATTTTGTTAGAGCTGCGACAAGGATGTTGAACGATATCTATAAAGAAGGGATTAAATATAAGAAATGCGGTGTTGTGCTCACAGCGCTAGAGCCCAAGTCTGGCCATACTTATGACCTATTAACAGACTTTGAGCACATAGAAAAAAAGGAATGTTTGATGAAAGCTATGGATGGTATCCATAGTAAGTTTGGAAAGAAAAAGCTCGGTGTCGGACCATGTTTTGTTCCTGGTCGAAACTGGTCAATGTCTCGAGATAAATTGAGCCGGAATCCATTTCGCTGGGATGAATTACCACTGATAACGAAATGAGCAAAAATTTGCTCAGAATCAATTATTTTTGCCTATATTGAGCAAATGTTTGCTCAATTAAATTTTTAATGAAGAAGCTAGTATGAACTTTACACGACTAACAGACGAACAATTAACACAAACTCTTATTCCAAAGCGTTTTGTTCCACCAACTCCTGCAGAGTATGAGGGAAAAAATATGGTCTATGTTTTTGATAGTGAAGATTCTTTTAATTTAACTTATGATGAGCTTGTTGAAATTATTAGTAAGGCTCGAATGACGGGTCCACAGATGATTCCTATTTTAGGAACGGTTGGTGATTAATGAAAAAAAATACTGGGAAGCCTTATGAACATTTTGTTCAAACACTTTATCAAGCAATTTTGGCAGCTGAGTTTACTGGATTTGGTGGGCAAAAAAACATTAAAGTTGAGACCAATAAACTATTAACAGGTAAAAATGGTATTAAACGAGAGTTTGATATTTATTGGGAATTTACTCAGGGAGGATTCATATATAAGAATGTAATCGAATGTAAAGACTATAATAGCAAAATAAAGATTGAAAAAATTGATGCTTTAGAAAGTAAATTGCGTGACTTCCCCAATCTCGTAGGTATTTTTGCAACCACAAAGGGCTATCAATCAGGGGCTGAACAAAAAGCTCGAGATTGTGGAATCGAACTTTTAATTGTTAGAGAACAAAATGATGAGGACTGGATCGATAAAGATGGTACGCCATGTTTAAGAGAAATAAATATCAGCATGAATGCTATATTACCCGCAAGTATTACCAATTTAGACTTCAAATTACCCCTTAATTCGAAATTACCCAAAACAAATGAAATGAATAATCAAATTGTAATATGTAATTTGGAATCTGGTGATAGATATACAGCACATGATCTGCAATTTAGGTTATTAAAAGATCATGAAGAGAGTGATGGAGAATTTGAAAAAGAGTATTTATTTAAAGGGAAAGTGATTTTACCAGATGCTGAATTTCAAATTTTAGGCTACAAAGTCAGCTATATCATCCATAAAATTGCTGTATCAGAGGTAAATATCGATTTTTCAAAAAAATTGAAGGGAGTGATTGAGTTTTTAAACCAAGGAAGAAAAGCAAAAGTTTATGATGAGTTTGTAAATTTTATAGATGAATAGCCCTCCTTAGAGGGCTTTTACACAAATGCCTATACTGACATTATTATTGATCGTATGAGCAGTGCATCCTGATAACAGAATACACAGCAATAAAGTTTTAAACATCGATTGGTACCATGCCGACAGTTTGGCCAGCGAGCTCATGATGACAATCTGATAAGAATTGAATCTTTCCTTCAGTCAAAAATAAATGACATCGGCTAGCCGGGTAATGATCATTAACAAGTAAAGAGGGTGTAAACGTTGGGTTATTTATATCGCCGTTAAACTCCCAAGTACTTCCATTGTGGTGTGCACCTGCTTTTACATGGAACGGATGTAAATACTTACACCCTGGGCACTTAAACATATAGATACCACTGCTCCAGTACTCAAGATAAGGAGTTAGCTCAGTTACTGTTTCTGCTTGAGTCATTTACATCACCACTCGATTGGCGATCCAGCCATAGAAAAACTGTTCCTGCTTTGGATTACGCTCACAGATTTCAATATATCGTTGGCCTTGCATAATATTGAGAACTCGCACGAGCACTTTCTCACCTTCTTTCCCACGTTTGGCCAAGTAAGTTTTGAGAGCACCTAAAGTGTTAGAGCCATAAACTCCATCAACCTTTAAATCTGCATATCCGGCTTTACCTTCATTATTGAGCAAATTCAAAGCACGTTGTAAAAGTGGTTTTGCAAATCCAGTACCGCAATTTACTCCTGTATCTAAAAGCTCTTCTGCCACAGCAGAACTAAGGGTATTTACCTGATCAAAGCGTGGCTCTATCCAGTATTGTTTCCGATAAATAGACTTAGCGACTTCAAGCGGCAAATCTTTCATGTTCCCTTTGTAGCCATTTTCCCGTGCTACAGCTTCAGTAATACCGTATTTAGTTGCACCACCTCGATCAGCTTGGTTGTTCACATAACTGCCTTCACGTTTGATAAGTTCTTCAAGATATTGTTCGATATTCATTTAAGTTTCCTTTGGATGTAAAAAAACCGCCCGAAGGCGGCATTAACTATTTTCAATGTCTTTTCTGGCTTTTTTAACTTCTTTAATTACCTCCACAATCGTCTTACCCTCTTGTTTGTCAATAAAGTTAAAGATCCATCGGACCAGAGCCCAACCAGGAATGCCACAAATAAAGAAGAAACCACCTAATGCGATCATTCCCCAAATATCTGTAATCCATTCATGTAGCCCCCACTTCACAATAATGAATGAGCCACCAGCTAGACTGGATACAACTGTACAAATCAAGCCTACTGCCCATTCTTGAGGGGAACGTGGCATACGAGTCATCAATACAACTGCTGCAACTAAAGCGACCGCAAGTGTCACCATGATTGCTGCACCATAAAATTTTAAAATTGCTGTTAAACCACTCGTGGAAACTGGTTCCATTTATTTCTCCAGTAAATAAAAAAACCGCCTTTTGGCGGTAGTTCTTCGTTGTCCAATCCATCATTGGACCGACCATAAAAAAGCACCCGTATTGGGTGCTGTTATTTCTTCATTTCAATTACACTTAATGTTCTTGAAGTAATCATGAAAGTATTGTTAGAACTGATATTCAATGGAATATTAACACCCTCCTGTCGAGCAAAACCCGCTTTAAGTTCATATGTAATATTGCCAACCGTACTATTATCATCAATAGCAGAAACGATAACCGCAGTCCCGTTGAAATTGACATTAATAGTACCAGTTTCAAGATTTGCCCCTAATGAACCCCGTCCAATTAAATTTCCATTCCGATATATAGAAATATAAAAAGAAGCCATGGCCCTGTCATTTGCTGCAATTGGATTACCTCGTCCGTCACTTACACTAAAAGCGCCAAAAGTAGGTGTGCAAATATTTACTGAAGCATCAATTCTAACTTTTCCACCACTTCTATTTAACGTTACTTGTAAAAGTGTACCTATATGATTTTCCCACGCTGATAGGTGGTTGTTAAAATCATTATTAGGCAACCCACCAGTTGATCCCCCTGAAAAACTATTGATAGTTTTGATATCAATTGCTTTAACTCCTATCGGTACAGTTACAGCCTCATCCTTGATCTTTAGAGTATCAATTGCGCCATCTTCAATATTCGCAGTTTTGACTTTAATTGTCCCCAAGTCTGCACTAATAGTACTTAAGTTTTCAGCCCAGATTCGATTCGCATTGATATACCCAAAACTAGCATTATCGACATACAAACCACGAGGAATGACAGTACCGTTAGGCAAAGTCACAGGCGTATTTTGCAATGTCATTAAGGGTTTTGGCTCAATACCATCTATACCCACTGGAGTACCAAATTGAATGCAGTCATAGTTAAAAATGAAAGTTGAAGTAGTTCCATCATTCATTGATCCATGGCCTGAAACATGACCATTTACATCGAACTTGGTAAACTGCTGAGCATAGATGCCATCAACACTTTCATTAACATTTTGAATAGACGCACTATTCTCACCGACTTTAGTTTGCAACGTTTCCGTTACTTTTATCGTTGAAGAAATAGCACTAGTATTCGCATTGATTTGTTGCTGAAACAAAGCATTGCTGTCATTCATTTGTGCAGAAACTTGATCTGTACGTTTAGATTGGGCCAAATCACCTTCGATACGAGCTGATTGTTCAGACCAGACACCTGCATAGCCTCCTTCATTACCTACCAAGTCAGACTCAGAGCCAATGAGTGGCGGATTAATTTGTGCATAAACACCATCGATCCGAATCGTTTGAGCAATAACTTTGTCATCAACATTTTTGATTTCAGACTTAACCTGCTCAAGTGCACCAGTTGAAGCTTTCTCATCAAGCTCAAGATTAATTAAATCGATCGCCTCAGCATTTGCCGAAGACTGATCTACTGCAACTTGTGCTGAATTACGAACAGTTGCCAAAGCACTATCATTGCTCGCAATATAAGTATCAATCTTTTGAACTGTTACTTTATCGCCCTCAATTCGTGCTTGTACTTCTCGTTGTGCATAAGCCTGTAAGTTATTTAACTCAACTGCCGTTGTATCAATACGCTTACTAAGTGCTAAGTCCCCTTCGATCATTGCCGATTGAATTGACCAAGTTCCTGCGAAGCCCTGATCATTACCAATCAAATCTGACTGAGAGCCGATCAATGGTGGATTTAACTGTGCATACACGCCATCGGTCTTTTCAGCAACAAGTGAGAGATCATTTGCAACAACCCGAATACTTTCTTGAGTCGCTGCAATTCCCTCGTCACTTGACTGTTTAACAGTATTTACGACTTCAAGAACACCTTCATCACCTGCAATAATTTGCTGTGTTAAACCATCTTTCGCTTGTTGAATAGCGTTTTGACGATCAATGACTTCTTGTGCAATCCGATCTTTCGTATTTTGAATATCTTGCTTAATTGGTTCAATTTCAGCATCAATAGCCTCAATTTGATCAATCTTGGTTTTAAGATCCTGATTGAGCTGAGATTCACTGATTTGATCATTCAAGAGCTCAAGAACGTCTGTAGCATCGGCAGAAGTTGTCGCATGAGTCCAATCCGACCAAGGTCCTATATTCCCGATCCTGTCAATCAAACGGCCACGATAAAATTGAGTCAGATTTGGCTGCAAGCCTTGAATCGTATGAATCGTTGTTGGATAAGCGAATAAGCCCAATTGAGCAATGTTGCTTGTTCCGTCTGGTGAAACTTGAATTTCGGTATAAGCTGTATCTAGAGCACCAGTTGCAGGAAAACTCCAATCAAGTTTTATACCAAATAAGATTCCTGTCGCTTGGATAAATGCCAATTTTGGAGGTAAACCCTGCTTACCAGAGAGTTCAGTCAAAGTTGAATAAACTGGTAAAGAAGCGATCTCAAAAGCTGAAATTGCTGTTACACGCGCCTGATATTGACCCGCATAAATACCTAGTACTTCGACTGAATTATTACCGGTTATTGGAAGCTTAATCCAACTCCCATCATCTTTCCTCCACTCAACCTGATACTTTACGGCTCCTTTAGCCTGCGACCAGGACACAATCATTGTCGCCACATTGATACCCTGATCAATACGGCTTTCACTAGTAATTACGACATCAGTTACAGGATCCTGAATTGTTGGGTTCACAATCGAAATCGGAACCTCATCAAAATAAGCACCCTTATCAATGGCATCAAACTTAGCTGGATTATATTGAAGCGCTGTTACTGAAAATTGATGACTTTCGTCTTGAGTAATCGAGATCACTCGAAACTTCATTGTTGCTAAATCTTGGGCATCCATTACCCAAACATTTTGAGCGGCAATAGCATCAAATTCATGAGTAACAGTTACTACTCGACCTGAGATAGATTGAACAATACGAGTTTGAGCCTTTCCATCCTCGCCATTAATAATAAGTCGGTCACCAGCAACTGCCACAACATCATCACGATCTAGCGTAATGCTTTTACGATCAGCTGAGATTTTAGAAACACGTCCACCGTTTGCACGACCAGCAAACAATGGATCTGCAACTTCAATCACTTTCCCCGGCAATGGTATATAACCGTCTAGACCAACTTTGAAACTGACGGTTCGAGTTTCTAACTGCTCAGACTTTAATGCCCACCAGCCTGCTCGCTGCGCTTGCCCACGCGAAGTACATCCCCAAGCTTCAATTTCTAAAATTCGAACTTGGCCAGCTTCAGCAATCGCCTTTTCATCACGAACAAACTCATATTCAGTTTTATAGTGATTAGCCGGGTTATCCCACGCAACTTTTACAACATTATGGCGATCACGTGCACGAGTGCCTGCATACTCAAAATTGCCACCAATGACATTGGCACGCGTATAAGTGAAATATGTATCTTGGGGAATATCCGCATCACAAATAATGCTATTACCATCCCAAAATGTGATGGCACGGAATACACCAGCTAACTTAGTTAAAATCTCAAAGGCACCTTCGGCACTCTGAAGATAAACATTACAGGTGAAACGTGGTTCTTGACCGCCCAACCCATCCGGCACCATTTGGTCACAGTATTGGGCTAAACGATATAAAGACCACTTATCAACCATTAGCGGGGTTAAGCGGTCACCCAAAGCATAACGGTCTACGGTGCATATATCGTAATAGATCCATGCCGGGTTATTGGAATATGCCTCTTTGAAAGTACCGTCCCACATCCCAACATATTGTCGTGTTGCGGGATTGTAGTTAGTAGGAACCTTTAGAATTCTTCCCTTTGTATCTGCTGCAACTTTAGCAACGTTTCCAAAAGTCTCTGCATCATATTGAAGGCCCAATAATGCTGTATTTGGGTAACGTAATTTTGCATCAATGACTTCAGTCACTGCTTCAATATACATCTTGTCACTGACATACTCTGACGTTGAGTTCGGTGTAAGTCTGCGAACACGTATGAGCCAACCTGAGTCAGCTTGAGGCAAATCAATACGATGAGCTCGTTCATAATTAGCAGAAGTTTTATCTGAAATCTTTGTTTTTAAAACTTCAGTCCAGATCCCCCCATCGGTCTGCAAATCAATCGCGTATTCGATTGTAATGCCCGACACATCACCATTTGTGGCGTTTTGACTGCGCAAAGGTCCCCACTTGAGGCGCAAACGTACAGCATCGAGATCAAGATTGCTAAAAGCACGAATCCATGGTGTTTCCGACTTTAATTCAACATTGATGGCAGTTTCACTTTCGACTGCTGGGAAGCCCTCAATGTATTCTTGATCATTAGTGCCATTTCGAAAATCAACTTTTATATTTTCAAAGTTAAGGCTTCCATCTGCGTTCTGAAGTGGAGTTTCTTCTAAATAAATCGATTGAAGCCCATTTGCTAAACCTTCAATTTCACCTTCTGCTAACCCATATAAAACCTTGATATATGTTTTTGATTGAGCTGAATCTGGTGAAATGACAGGCTGCCGTTGTTTATCACTGCCTTTCTTTGCGCCTAGTACTGCATTCATAAGAAATCTCACGCAATAAAAAAGGCGCTAGCAAGCGCCTGTTAAATAATTAAAATTTACATCTGATCTTCAGGATATTGGCCTGCACTCACAATGAAACCACCGATTTCACGTTGTCCATATAAAATTGGTACTGGGTTGCCCTGAGCAACTGTTGTGACCGCACCGCCAAAGCCTTTATTGGCACGGTTGCCATCTTGGTTCTGGTCTTGAGTATTATCAATTTTTGGCATGAGCATCATTGCGACACCACCGACCATCATACCGATACCTGCACCTATCACAGAAGGAGCGTAAGCTGCTGCTGGCGTATACATCATAATTACACCAACCACTACCATCACAGCACCAAGAATAGTTTGCAATGTGCCATTCCCACCAGCCCCAACAACTCGTGGAACAATATGAATAACATCAGCTTCTGTAGACATATCGAGCTGCTCTTCACCAATGTTATCGCCGGTAATGAGCCGCTTAGTTTCATGGTCATAAATTGCTGGGCGTTTCTTGCCTCGCTTATTACTTGAGTTCTTACCCTTTAAAAACACGGCAAAGCGTAGGCCATGCTCATGTGCATGCAACATAAAGTGTTCAAAGCCAGAAATTTGAACAGATAATGCCCGCATTGCTTCGCGAGTATTTGCGACATCGAGCTTAAATTCACGACCAAACTTTTGCCCCAAGATGCCGTACAACTTAATTGTTTTTAACATCTCTATGCCTCAAGATTTTTACCGTTCTGGTTGACCATTGCGGTCCATAGATTTCACGTATAGATTTACGGCCGTGAAGCTGATGCAAAATTAATGTATTGCCAATACACGGTTCGGTATCTTCGGACTTCAGCATTGCATTATCACCAAGCCAAATGATGCAATGATTTGGGTGTTCTGTTCGTGGTACTCGGCAAATCAACATATCTCCATATTGCGGAGTGTCCACTTCATAGAAACCGGCTTTCGGAAAATTATCAATCAATATTGACGGATGATCTTTGTCCTCCCACCAGCCATCTTTTCTTTCAAAGTCTGGCAACTTAATACCTAGCTCACGATCATAAAAGTCACGGACTAGTGCATAACAGTCCTGATAATGATGAATATAATTACGCCCCACTAAGGGGGCGCGATAACCACAAGGTTCATAAACTTGAAAATCCAGATCTGGATAGGAGCAAATGACCCATGGCGTTTTATGTAGTTCAATTTGGATACGATCCAAATCAGTAGCTCTGGTAGTGCCATCTGGATGCGAATGAACATAAGCTTGAATTTCACCCTGATTTTCTGCAGATACGAGATCTTCAGGATCAATTTCAAAATTAGTTGTTTTATCCTGTTTAATAATGCCATTTTGATCATAAACTGTTGGGGCAATATTAGTGCATGGTAAATATTTACCACCTACAATTAGCCCGCAACATTCTTCCGGATAACATTTTTCTGCATGGGCCATGATTGCTTTTTTAAGTTTTGCAGTAAGTTTCATAAAACCTCACAATAAGCTTGAAGCCGAGAACCCACCAAACGGCAATGGTTTATTTTCACCTAATCGCAAGCGACAAGAACGTAAACGTCCACCGCATCGATCAAGTGCCGGATTATCTGTTGGCTCATCTTTATCGGTGAACATTGCAATACCTGTGTAACCACATTCCTCACCGCGATACTTACCAACCATGCACCAATGGCATAATGATGTAATTTGGCGAACAGGAATTTTCAACCCTTCAAAATCGATTGGATTGGAGAGCTCGAAAGTCACTTGTTGAGCATTTTCAGATGTCTTTTGCTCGATGTACCAGATTTGCTCTTTTGATTCATTCGATGCATTTAGATTACCTGCTGTAAAGTTCTCAGCATCAAGGTATTTAGCAAGAGTGGTAATAACTTTAAGTTTTGCACCTGCAAAGTCTTTAAACTGCAAACAGTAAGCAGACACAGCATTTTGAATGCCGTTGATATTGTTGGCCATGCTTAAAGTTGGCGCTGAAGCTTTACCATCTGAACGCATTTCAAGCCCAGATACTTCCAAAGCCATAGGCTCAAAAACTTGACCCTGCCAGATAATATTTCGGTTCCATACTTTCTGATCACCAGTGTCAAAAACCTTACCAATGCTTCCTGAATCTGCACCGATCAACCCTTCGGAACCAATTGAAGAGTAGATTTTCTCCCAGTCTTGAAAAGAAATATGCCCGTGAAAACGCAAGATGCCAGCACCTAAGCTGCTGGCATCTAGTTCATACAAATGGATTAATCCATCTACATATAGTTTTTGGAAATCACTATTCAGGGTCATAAGTCACCTCGTCATAGATTGGATTTCCATCTTTGTCTAAGACTGGCACATCATCAAAAACAGGATTTCCTTCGCTATCAAATGCTTGCACCCATTCAAGTACAGGTTCACCATTTTCATTAATGACAGGTTGATTCGTTAAGATTGGGGTACCGTTTTGATCAGTTTGAATGTGGGTTACTGGCTTTTTATAGTTCTTGCCATCCACAATTACAGCTTTTCCTTCATCATCAAATAAATCTTCGTATTTAGTGATATAGGTCAATTGCGGTGCATATTTTACTTGCTGGACCATACGCGGTTGTTTTTCAGTGCGTGGCACTTTTCTAACGATTGTCTTTTTAATGCTGTTTAAACGAATATCGATCCAGCGCGGCTCACCGTTTGCATTGTTCGGAATATCGATTGGTGCATCAAGATTCGCAACAATATCGCCTTCATCATTTAGCTTTTTCTTGAAGGTCTTAATTTCAAGATCACCGTTTTCTAAAGTTTGATATTCAACTGCACAAATTTTATTGCCGTGAGTGTCGGTCGGAATTTCAATCCACCAGCCATCTTTTGCAAATCCCGATGAACCTTTAATTAAGCAATGACCAATGCCTAATTTCTCAAAAGAGAGGGGTTGCTCAGCAGCTTCATCGTTAGGTTCAATTTTATCTGCAAACAATTTAACAACGGGTGATGCTGACTTAATGAAACCATTTGCATCCACAGTTGTATTTTTTGATGACAAGATTTTACGCCACGGCTGAAACGTATTTACATTCCAGTTTACAGACCTGACATAAAAATCGGAGTTATGCGTTATGCTTAATTGCGCACAAGCATCAGTTGAGTCGTTAAGATCTAAATTAATAATTGCCTGAGAACTATTGTCAGGATAGTCTCCAGCACTTGAAACATTATCACCATTATTTTGCCAATAAAAGGCATTACCATTTCCCCTCAATGTTGATAATTTTTGACTACCTAATCGAATTGACTTTCCAACTCCAAAAGCGCCAACCTCCATCACATTGCCTGTAGCTGTACCAAC